>NZ_JBLLVA010000001.1:0-462845 GCF_047739745.1 Borborobacter xinjiangensis
CCGTTTGCTTACAGCTGCAAAGACTAAGGACGGGCCGCCGCTCAGACCACGGTCATAACGTCTTGAGAGACGCGCTTGGGGGTCGCGTATTCTGGTCAATTAGCGGTATGTTGGAATACTCCCATCCGGCCAGCGGAGCTGGCCGACCTCCCACAGCGGGAGGTAATGTGGGAGCCTCAGAAGTATTCCTGCAGCGGGGGCACTTCGAGGCTGTCGGCCTTCAGCTTGACGATGGCTTCGGCGGCGCCGCCCTCAGGGGGTAGTGCAATAGGGAACCTTCTGCATCTTGGTTGCGCGGCACGTTCCCTTCTCCCCGTTCAGGGGAGAAGGTGTCACGAAGTGACGGATTAGGGACGAGGCGATGCGCGGGGATAGCGCTGCCCCTCACCTGCCTGCCGGCATCCTCTCCCCGCAGGCGGGGAGAGGGGAGACTGCCGCAAAGGCTCGCCTTACTGGAAATACTCCTGCAGTGGGCGCACCTCTAGGGACCCGGCCTTCAGGGCGGCGATGGCTTCGGCGACGGCGGCGGCGCCTGAGAGGGTGGTGTAGTAGGGCACCTTCTGCATCAGCGTGGCGCGGCGGATCGATTTGGAATCCGAGACCGCCTTCTGGCCGTCGGTGGTGTTGAAGACGATCTGGATTTGGCGGTTGCGGATGGCGTCTTCGATATGCGGGCGGCCTTCCAGCACCTTGTTGATCTTTTCCGCCTCGACGCCGTTTTCCTTGAGGAAGCGCTGGGTGCCGCCGGTGGCGAGCACCTTGAAGCCGAGCCCGGCAAGGCGTTTCACCGCCGGCAGGATGCCCGGCTTGTCTTCGTCGCGCACCGACACGAACAGCGTGCCCGAACGCGGCAGGTCGACGCCGGCGCCGAGCTGCGACTTGGCGAAGGCCAGCGCGAAATCATGGTCGAGGCCCATGACCTCGCCGGTGGAGCGCATTTCCGGCCCGAGCAGCGTGTCGACGCCGGGGAAGCGGGCGAAGGGGAAGACGGCCTCCTTGACGGCGATGTGACCGGGATTGCGCACATTCGGCTTGTCGCCATAGACGGCGAAGGCGTCGTCCAGCGCTTCGCCGGCCATGATGCGCGCGGCGATCTTGGCGATCGGCTTGCCGATGGTCTTGGCGACGAACGGCACGGTGCGCGAGGCGCGGGGATTGACCTCCAGCACGTAGATGGTGTCGTCCTGGATGGCGAACTGCACGTTCATCAGCCCACCGACATTGAGCGCCTTGGCAAGTGCCGCCGTCTGGCGTTCCAGCTCCTCGACGATTTCCGGGCTCAGCGAATGGACCGGCAGCGAGCAGGCCGAGTCGCCCGAATGGATGCCGGCCTCCTCGATGTGCTCCATGATGCCGGAGACGAAGGTTTCCTTGCCGTCGCACAGGCAGTCGACATCGACCTCGAAGGCGTCGGTGAGATAGGTGTCGAACAGCAGCGGGTTCTTGCCGAGCAGCGTGTTGATCTGGCCGGTCTTGTCGTTGGGGTATTTCTGCTTGATGTCCTCGGGCACAAGGCCGGGGACGGTGTCGAGCAGGTAGGTCTGCAGCATGTTTTCGGAATGGATGATCTGCATGGCGCGGCCGCCAAGCACGTAGGAAGGGCGCACCACCAGCGGAAAGCCGAGCTCGCCAGCCACCAGGCGCGCCTGCTCGACCGAATAGGCGATGCCGTTCTTGGGCTGGCGCAGGCCGAGCTTGTGCAGGAGCTTCTGGAAGCGGTCGCGGTCTTCGGCAAGGTCGATCATGTCCGGCGAGGTGCCGAGGATCGGGATGCCGGCCTTCTCCAGCGCATCGGCAAGCTTGAGCGGCGTCTGGCCGCCGAACTGGACGATGACGCCGTGAAGCGTGCCTGCCTGCTGCTCGGCGCGCAGGATCTCCAGCACGTCCTCGGCGGTCAGCGGCTCGAAATAGAGCCGGTCGGAGGTGTCGTAGTCGGTGGAGACCGTCTCCGGGTTGCAGTTGATCATGATCGATTCATAGCCGGCCTCGTTCAGCGCAAAGCAGGCGTGGCAGCAGCAATAGTCGAACTCGATGCCCTGGCCGATGCGGTTGGGGCCGCCGCCGAGGATGACGACCTTCTTGGCGGAAGAGACCTGGGCTTCGGAGCGGGTCTCGCCGGCAAAGGGCACCTCATAGGTGGAATACATATAGGCGGTGGGCGAGGCGAATTCGGCCGCACAAGTGTCGATGCGCTTGTAGACGGGATGGACGTCGAGCTTGTGGCGCAGCTTCTGCACCGCATCGGCGTCGGTGCCGGTCAGCGAGGCAAGGCGGGCGTCGGAAAAGCCCATGCCCTTAAGCATGCGCAGATTGGCCGCGTCCTCGGGCAGGCCGTGCTCGCGGATGCGGGCTTCCATGGAGAGGATGCCGGCGATCTGTTCAAGGAACCACGGGTCTATCCGGCACATGGCGTGGACGTCCTCGAGCGAGGTGCCCATGCGGATGGCCTGCGCCACCATGCGCAGCCGGTCGGGCGTCGGCGTGCCGAGGGCGGCGCGTATGGCGTTGCGCTCATCGCCATTGTCGCCATTGCCCACGCCGGGAATCTCGATCTCGTCAAGGCCGGTGAGGCCGGTTTCCAGACCGCGCAGCGCCTTCTGCAGCGATTCCTGGAAGGTGCGGCCGATGGCCATGACCTCGCCGACCGATTTCATGGCGGTGGTGAGGATGGGCTCGGCGCCGGGGAATTTCTCGAAGGCGAAGCGCGGGATCTTGGTGACGACGTAGTCGATGGAGGGTTCGAAGGAGGCGGGCGTCGCGCCGCCGGTGATGTCGTTCTCAAGCTCGTCCAGCGTGTAGCCGACCGCAAGCTTGGCGGCGACCTTGGCGATGGGGAAGCCGGTCGCCTTGGAGGCAAGCGCGGAGGAGCGCGAGACGCGCGGGTTCATCTCGATGACGACGAGGCGGCCGTCGGCCGGGTTGACGGCGAACTGGACGTTGGAGCCGCCGGTCTCGACGCCGATCTCGCGCAGCACCGCGATCGAGGCGTTGCGCATCACCTGATATTCCTTGTCGGTGAGCGTCAGCGCCGGGGCCACGGTGATGGAATCGCCGGTATGCACGCCCATCGGATCGACATTCTCGATCGAGCAGATGATGATGCAGTTGTCGGCGCGGTCGCGCACGACCTCCATCTCATATTCCTTCCAGCCGAGCACCGATTCCTCGATGAGGACCTCAGTGGTGGGCGAGGCGTCGAGGCCGGACTGGACGATGTCGAAGAATTCGGTGCGGTTGTAGGCGATGCCGCCGCCGGTGCCGCCAAGCGTGAAGGAGGGGCGGATGATGGCCGGCAGGCCGACATGGTCGAGCGCGGTGGCGGCGACGCCCATGGCGTGGTTGATATAGCGCTGCTTGCGGTCGCCTTCGCCGAGGTTCCACTCGGTTTCGGCCTTGTCGAGCGCGGCGTCGAGGTCGTTGCCGGAATGGGTGGCCTTCAGCTCGGCGCGACGCGCCTCATGGGTCTTGCGGTCGGCGTCCTTGACGTCGGTGGCGTTGGCGAGCATCGACTTCGGCGTTTCGAGGCCGATCTTGGCCATCGCCTCGCGAAACAGCGCGCGGTCCTCGGCCTTGTCTATTGCCGCGGCGTCGGCGCCGATCATCTCTACTTGATAGCGGTCGAGCACGCCCATGCGGCGCAGCGAAAGCGCGGTGTTGAGCGCGGTCTGGCCGCCCATGGTCGGCAGCAGCGCGTCCGGTCGCTCGCGGGCGATGATCTTGGCGACGACCTCCGGGGTGATCGGCTCGATATAGGTGGCATCGGCCAGTTCCGGGTCGGTCATGATGGTGGCCGGGTTGGAATTGACCAGGATGACGCGGTAGCCTTCCTCCTTCAGCGCCTTGCAGGCCTGGGTGCCGGAATAGTCGAATTCGCAAGCCTGGCCGATGACGATGGGACCGGCGCCGATAATCAGGATCGATTTGATATCGGTACGTTTTGGCATGGGCGGGTCCGTTCGTGTTCGGGCTGCACAAAAAGTCCGGCACGGGAATGCCCGGCCGGCGGCACAGCAAATTGTCTTGTCAGGCTAAGGGTGCCTTATAGGCAAATGAAGTCGCGGTTGTAACCCCGAAAATTCGCGAACTCCACCGATGCGGAACGGAGCACCCGGCGGCGCGTTGAAAGTGTGCCGCGCCACTGAAACGGCGGCATTTCAGGAGGAAAAGGCATGGGCGCGAAGGAAGCACCAACGAAAAAAGGCAAGCAGGCGGCCGAGGGCCTGAGGCAGGCTGCGGCCAGCGAGGAACGCAAGACCGAGGCGAAGACCGGCAGCGAACTGAAGAAGGGCGAGAAGCGCTTCGAGGAACGCGCGCGCAGTTCCGACGGCAAGAGTGCTGCGACCAAGCAGAATTGAGGCGTGAGATTCTGCCTGCGGGCGCGCCGGCGCCGCATCAGAGCGACCCGTATCCTTCCTCGTCAACGGGATGGGTCCCGACTCGCGGTCGTTGCACTCCCTTGGCCGGGATGACGGCGTTAAGTCTCGCGTCATCCAGAATGTTGCGAAGCGCAGCGAGCGACGTATCCGGGACCCATCCCAACGAAGCTGGAGCGGCGGGTGGGCAAGCGCGCGCTTCACATTTTCTGGCAGAGCATCTGGATGGGTGCGATGGTGCCGGCGGCAAGCGCCAGCATGACATTGCCCAAGCGCACCGGCGCGGTCTCTCCCATCACCGTGTGCGGCCCCAGCGGCGGCGGACCGTGCCTGGCGACTTCCTCGCGCATCTCGCGCCCGAGCGTCAGCGACATTTCACGCCGGTTCTTCTCCGATCGCAGCACGAAGCCGGCTTGCTTCAGCAGGTCGCGATAGGTCTGCGGCGCCTCGACGAAGCTGGTGTCGAGCGAATCCGCCCAGGGCATCGGATAGGGCAGGTCGTCGCCGGTGACATTCATGATGTCGTAGACGGCGAACACGCCTTTCTTCTTGAGGGCACGGAAAACCTCGCGGAACACGCCGCCCTTGTCGGCGATATTCATTCCGACATGAATCAAGCTGGCGCGTTCGAAGGTTTCATCTTCGAAAGGCAGCGAAAGGCCGCTCGCCCGACGGAAGGAGACAAGGTCGGCAAGGCCGCAGCGCTGCGTCAGCGCGGTGGCGACGTTGACGAACTCATCCGTCAGATCGACGCCGACGACGGTGCAGCCATGATGCTCGGCAAAGTAGCGGGCGGGGCCACCAATGCCGGAGCCGACATCCAGCACACGCATACCGGGAGAAAGCGCCATGTCGTTGGCCAGGTCTATGGTCGCTGCCAGCCATCCCAGATGGAACTCGTCAACGCCTGACAGATCGGACGGATCGAGCCGGTCGACGCTTTTTCCGGAGGCCTGCAACGCATCGAGAATTGCACGTTCGAGTGCGCCGTGGCTGTAGTGCCGTGCAACTTCCTCTTCGGTGGTCATGAGCGACCTCGCGTGGCGCCGGTTCGCAAATTCCTCCACCTTTGAAATTACTCTCTTTGTTGGTTGATGGAAACGGATATTGCGCAAGGCTCGGTTGCCGCTCGCGGGGTGCGCCTTGCCAAAATTCCTGTGACTTGATGCAACCGTTAGGGTAATTGTCTGTTTGATGTGTCCGTGCCTGACCGGTGGCCAAACCGAACGGAGGGCGACGGGAAATCGACAGGAAGAGGTAGCGCATGCGCTGGAGAGGCCGTCGGCAGAGCACCAATGTTCAGGACCAGCGCGGCCAGGGGGGCGGCTTCGGCGGCGGGGGCTTGGGACGTGGGGGCGGCTTTCGCATTCCGATGGGCGGCGGCGTGCGCCGCGCCGGCGGGGGCGGTATCTCCGGAATCATCCTGCTTGTCGTGCTGTTCTTTGCGCTGAGGGCCTGCGGCATCGATCCGTTGGAAATCCTTGCCGGTGGCGACGGCGTGCCAGGCGGTGGGCGTATCACCCAGGAGTCGTCGCAGAGCGGCCCCAGGTCCAACGACGAAATGACCCAGTTCGTCTCCACGGTGCTGGCCGAGACCGAAGATGTCTGGAACGGGATTTTCCAAGCGGAAGGCCTGCAATATGAAGAGCCGACGATGGTGCTGTTTGCAGACCAGACCAGATCGGCCTGCGGCTTCGCCTCCTCGGCCAGCGGCCCGTTCTATTGCCCGGGCGACCATAAGGTCTATATCGACCTGTCGTTCTACGACCAGCTCGACCGCCAGTTCGGCGCGGCAGGCGATTTCGCCCAGGCCTATGTGCTGGCGCACGAAGTCGGCCACCATGTGCAGAACCTGACCGGCATCCTGCCGAAGTTCAACCAGATGCGTCAATCGATGGACCAGGCGGAAGCCAACGAGATGTCGATGCGCGTCGAACTGCAGGCCGACTGCTTTGCCGGAATCTGGGGGCACTTCACCGACCAGAAAGGACTGCTCGAGCAAGGCGACCTGGAAGAGGCGCTGAACGCAGCACAGCAGATCGGCGACGACACGCTGCAGCGCAAGACGCAGGGCTATGTCGTGCCCGAAAGCTTCAACCACGGCACCTCGCAACAGCGCATGACCTGGTTCAATCGTGGTTTCCAGAGCGGCAAGCTCGAGGACTGCGATACGTTCAACAACCGGATTTGAGACTTTCGCGCAGGTTCCACACGCCACGCCACTCGCGATCCCATTAGATCATCCGTCTGCGCAGCAATGGTGTATATCTGCGAGCAGATACAAGAAACCCCACCGGGCTTGGTGTCGCCATGGTGGGGTCTGCCTCTCTCGAGGTCTTGAGGCTCAACAACTTTCGTTGCGAGCGATCTTCCCCAATATGGGGTCTAATGGGAAAATGTCAAATTACCGGAAGCCGAGGCCGCAGAGAATGCCATGCTTCACGCGGTCGAAATCCCCGTCGGACAGTTTAAGTGTCAAATACTTGCGCTTGCCTTGTTGATCGCGTCCCGTTCGAAATAAATCTAAGCGCTCGAACGAAACCGCTGCCACGAGATCGCATTTGGCCCAAGCCACCGGCGAATCAAAGGGTGCTGGAAGCGGTTCAGTGAAATCAAGCTTCACAAACGTAGGGTACGTCGTGCGTTGGTGGTGTCAGGGAGATCGGCACGACACTACAGAGGCCATCGCGGTGCGGAAGGCGCGGGGATACTACAATGGCCGGGCGCCGCTTGACCATTTCAGGAATTCGAAAGCCTCCCATTGCGTAATCGCAGAGGACAAGAGTCTTCGGAGCAAGTGGATATCGAATCGCCATTAGCGGACGATCCGAAAAGTAATAGTACAGATCAAGAGGGAGCAATATATTTGCCTGCTTCTTCCAAGCAATGACCAAACAGGTGGTTCAGATAGTGACTGCGTTCCGTCAGAGTTGTCCGACTCTGACCTGCAGCGCAGCAGTGCGGATTGCCGGAATCCTTCGTTCGGCGGAAGTCACGCTCCCGGCTGGCGTGGTCAAGCTATCTGGAATCCGAAGGTTGAGATCGATCTTTTGATGTGTTCCTGTATTGTTCTCTGAGCCGGCTTGCGCTAAAAGCTGCATTGCCCTTTGCCCCGGGGGCTCAACCGCCGAGAGATCGAAATGGTCGACGATAAAACCGCCAGACGGGGCCTTGCGCTCGTTTTCACGATATTGCTGCTCGACATCACGGGCATTGGCATCATCATGCCGGTGCTGCCTGCCTATCTGCAGGAACTGACCGGCGTCGGCGTCAGCGAGGCGGCGATCGAGGGCGGCTGGCTGTTCTTCGTCTATGCGGCGATGCAGTTCCTGTTCGCCCCGCTGATCGGCAATCTCAGCGACCGATTCGGGCGCCGGCCCATTCTGCTGGCCTCCGTGCTGACCTTCGCCATTGACAATCTTATCTGCGCACTGGCGTGGTCGTATTGGGTGCTGTTCGTGGGCCGGGTGCTGGCCGGCATCAGCGGGGCCAGCTATTCGACGGCTGCCGCCTTCATCGCCGATGTCAGCGATGACGAGAACCGCGCAAAGAATTTCGGCCTGCTCGGCATCGCCTTCGGCGTCGGTTTCGTCGTCGGCCCGGTGTTGGGAGGCCTGCTCGGCGAGTTCGGGCCGCGGGTGCCGTTTTATGCCGCCGCCGTGCTGGCCTTCCTCAACTTCGGCGTCGGCTATTTCCTGCTGCCCGAAACGTTGGAGCGCAAGCACCGGCGGGTGTTCGAATGGCGTCGCGCGAGCCCGCTCGGCGCGCTGAAGCAGATGCGTAATTACCAGGGCATCGGCTGGATCGGGCTGGTGTTCTTTCTCATGACGCTCGGCCACATGATGTATCCGGCGGTATGGGCGTTCGTCGGCAGCTATCGTTATGGATGGAGCGAACAGCAGATCGGCCTTTCGCTCGGCGTGTTCGGGCTGGGTGGCGCGCTGGTGATGGCGCTGGTGCTGCCGCGCGTCATTCCGATGCTGGGCGAATGGCGCACCGCCGTCATCGGCCTCGCCTTCACGACCATTGCCGCCTTCGGCTATGCCGCCGCCTGGCAGGGGTGGATGATCTATGCGGTGATGGTGGCGACATGCCTGGAGGCGCTTGCCGACCCGCCGCTGAGGAGCCTTGCCGCCGCCAAGGTGCCGCCTTCCGCGCAGGGCGAATTGCAGGGCGCCATGACCAGCCTGTTTTCGATGACAAGCATCCTGACGCCGCTGATCTACACCGGGATCTTCGCCTGGTTCACGGGACCGAAGGCGCCGGTGGATTTTGCCGGCGCGCCCTATGTGCTTGGCGGCGTCTTCCTGTTTCTGTCGCTGGCGGTGTTCGTGCTCAAGGTGGAGAAGCCCGGCGCCGTGGCGCGCGCCGGGACGGCCGCGGCGTAAGCGTTCAGCCTTCCGCCAGAGCCGGTTCGCCCTTGCGTTCGCGGATGAGGTTGGTGAAACGGCGGAACAGATAGTGTGAATCCTGCGGACCGGGCGAGGCCTCAGGATGATGCTGGACCGAAAACACCGGCCGGCCCTTGAGCGCGATGCCGCAATTGGAGCCGTCGAACAGCGAAACGTGAGTCTCCTCAACGCCTTCCGGCAGCGACTTGGAGTCGACGGCGAAGCCGTGGTTCATCGAGACGATCTCGACCTTGCCGGTGGTGTGGTCCTTGACCGGATGGTTGGCGCCGTGATGGCCCTGGTGCATCTTCTCCGTCTTGCCGCCGAGGGCCAGCGCCAGCATCTGGTGTCCGAGGCAGATGCCGAAGATCGGCAGGTCGGATTTGAGCAGGTCGCGGATGACGGGAACGGCATATTCGCCGGTCGCGGCCGGATCGCCGGGGCCGTTGGAGAGGAAAATACCGTCCGGCTTCATCGCCAGAATGTCTTCGGCCGCCGCCGTTGCGGGCACCACTGTGACCTCGGCGCCGAGGCCGGCCAGCAGGCGCAGAATGTTGCGCTTCACGCCGTAATCCACGGCCACGACATGCATGGTCGGTTCGCTCTGCTCGCCATAGCCCTCGTTCCATACCCAGGGCGTCTCGCGCCAGGTGGACGACTGGCCCGACGTGACCTCCTTGGCAAGGTCGAGGCCGACCAGGCCCGACCAGGCGCCGGCGCGGCGCTTCAGATCGTCGATGTCGAACTTGCCATCGGGCGAATGCGCGATGACGGCATTGGCGAGACCCTTCTCGCGGATCAGCGCGGTGAGCGCGCGGGTGTCGATGCCCGACATGGCGACGATGCCGCGCCGCTTCAGCCACTGGTCAAGGTCGCCGGCGGCGCGGTAATTCGACGGGTTGGTGACGTCGGCCTTGAAGATCGCGCCGACGGCACCGTTGCGGGCGGCCGGGTTGAGGTCTTCGACATCCTCGTCATTGGCGCCGATATTGCCGATATGCGGGAAGGTGAAAGTGACGATCTGCGCGGCGTAGGAGGGATCGGTGAGGATTTCCTGATAGCCGGTGAGCGCGGTGTTGAAGCAGACTTCGGCAACCGCGCTGCCGGTTGCGCCGAGGCCGCGCCCTTCAATGACCGTGCCGTCGGCCAGTACCAGGACGGCGGTCGGCGCTTCGGTGGCCCAGGGGGCGGTTGTCGCGGCCATGTCAATTACTCCATTCGTGCCGACGGCAGGCGCTGCCGTCATGTGTTCGCGTCATTCGTCGCTTCGACGACTGCGGCGTCATTATGGCGCCGCCGGGGCGGGGAGCCGGAATGGCCAAGCGCGGCGCTCTTGCAGTATGGGCCGCGAAGGGCCATATCACGCACCGAAAGGCACGGGTTGCCGCGACGCTCGCGTACCTCCCGTGCAAATCCCAAACAAGTCCTGCCAAGGCGCGGACAATAGGCGAAGGTGCCGACGCGGTCAACAATTGCTGCTGCTGTGGTGTCTGATTCTTTTTCCTAGAAAAAACAGGAACTTGAGTGCAGGCGCCGCGTTTGTATCAGGCGTTGGCCGGGGCCAGGGCCGATAAAGGTCCAGACGAAGGCAGCTTTCATTCGGCAGGGTATAATCCCGAGAAGCAGTTTGCGTCGGTCGGCATCATGGCTATGGTCCGCACCCGCACAAAGGAGTTATCGCCATGCGCGACGTCATCGCCCAGGCTCTGAAGACCGCCCTCAAGGCGCAAGACAAGCGCCGCATCGGTACGCTGCGACTGATCAATGCGGCCATACAGGATCGCGATATCGCCAATCGCGGCGCCGGCAAGGACCCGGTGAGCGATGAGGAGATCATGCTTATCCTGGCCAAGATGGTGAAGCAGCGCGAGGAATCGGCCAAGGCGTTCGAAGAAGGTCACCGCCTGGAGCTTGCCGAGCAGGAGCGCGAGGAGATCGCGATCATCCGCGATTTCATGCCAAAACAGCTTGGCGACGAGGATGTGCAGAAGGCCTGCAAGCGCGTGATCGACGAGGTCGGCGCCGATGGCCTGCGCGACATGGGCCGCTGCATGGCGGCTCTGAAAGACAAATATGCCGGCCAGATGGATTTCTCCAAGGCAAGCGGCATCGTCAAGTCGCTGCTGCAGTAGAATGCGAGACGGCGGGTCTGGAGCCTTCCAGGGCTATCCGGAAGCGTTCTGCCGGCGGGAATTCGGGATCAAGTTCGAGGGCTTCGGCCCCGGTCGTGCCGGGGGTACGGTCCTGTCCGACGACCGAAGAATTTGATCCGAATTCAGCCGGCCCGCAGGGTTTGCCGCTGGCGCGATTCAGGTATGGATCAGGCGGGTCGGGCTGCGGATGTCCGCCACCGCTCGCCGCTGGGATCGCCGAACAGGTGTTCGGGGATGGCGGCGCGGGCCTTCAGGGGGCGGCGGCACCATCTGCAGATAACCGAACTGGCATCATGGGAGCCTGCACAAGACGCACAGAGTCGAGAAGAACGCACCATAATCCTCCATGCCTCCCGCCGCTGAGCGAGAAGCTAATCACTCAAGTTATCGAAAATGAGCATTTGAGCGCCCGCAACCCTCATCGGCAAAGATTGGGCCCAAATCAAGGCGGCAGAAACGCGCGGAAGGCGCGCAAATCAGGAGCGAGAACGGCTGATGGGTCCGGCGTTGGCTTTCATCGACACGTTCAGTGAGACGGCGGCGCGAATGAGCGCTTTCAACGCCTCTTCGTCGATCCTGTCGCCTTCATGGAAATCGATGGCACGCCTGGTATTGCCTTCGAGGCTGGAGTTGAAGAGGCTTGAAGGGTCCTCCAGCGAGGCGCCCCTGACGAAGGTCATCTTCACGACCTTCTTGTAGGTCTCGCCAGTGCAGATGATGCCGGCGTGCGACCACACCGGAACCCCTCTCCACTTCCACTCCTCTACCACCTCGGGATCAGCCTGCTTGATGAGGCTTCGGACCTTCGCGAGCGTTTCGCCCCGCCAATCACCCAATTCCTTGATTTTCTCATCAATCAGTTGAGAAGGCGAGGCTCCTCCGCTTTCTTCATTTGCGCCGCTTTTCGCCATGGCCTCTTGCTGATCCTTACATTTTCTCGCCGGGCAACTGGCTGGCCTGCTTCACCCAATCGGCGAACCGAGCCTCGTCGAGCTGATCGTCCTCACGGATGTCGAGATAGCGCACTTCCTTCTGCTTGGACGCGCCGGGCGGCACAGGACGCAGCGAGGTGCCGCGGAAGAAGGCTACTTTTACGTATTTGGTGAAGCAATGAAAGCTGAGGAACCAGCCCTCGCCCTCGACGCCATAGAAGGGCGAGTTCCATTTGACCGCCTTGTGCACACCGGGAACGGTGCGCGCGATGAGCGTGTCGAGACGGCGGCCCAGGTCGCTTTTCCAACCCGGCATGGCCGCGATATAGGCCTGCACGGGGGCGTCACCCTCGCCCTTCGGGATCTGAGGATTGCCGCCTGAGAGGAGGGTTGGCTTCGCAGTGGCCTGCTTGGCGGCGGCTTTCGCCGAGTTCCTGGGCGTCGTGTCGGCCATTGTGTTCACTCCCTATGATGGACTTATGTACAACCAACGGTACATGAATTTCGAGAGGCGTCCCGGAAGAACTCGCCCGCAGCGGGAAAGTGATGATTCCGGCGCCGAACAGCCACGCTGGATCTGAAGGACTGCCTTCGCGCTGCTGGACAAGTCGGCGAGCATCGCTGCGATGAAGATCGCCAGGGTTCCTGCTTCGTGGTAAAATAAGCGTTTCAACCTTATCGGTGGGGTTCAGGGCGGTCCAGGCAGCAAGGGGGTTCCCATGCTTGTTCTTGATCGACGCAGCTTGCTTAAGGCGACGGCCGCGGGCGCGGTCGTGGCGGCCGGAAACGGCCCAGCCGACGCCAAGGCCCCGAAGGACACCGCGGCGGCGGGCGAGGCGCCCGGCTTCTATCGTTTCGCGCTTGGCGACTACCGCATCACCCTGCTTTGCGACGGCGTGTTTTCGCTGCCGACGGAAAGCATTGCCACCAATGTCGCGGCAGACGAGAAGAAGGCCTATTTCGACGCGCACTACATCGCTTCGGATACGTTCGCGCTTCAGATCAACCCGCTGGTGATCGACACCGGGCAGAAGCGGATTCTGGTCGATACCGGCATCGGGGTCGGCAAGGACTGGGCGCTTCAAGCGGGACGGCTTGACAAAGCGCTTGAAAGTGCCGGCATCGCCGCCGACACGATCGACACGGTGGTGCTGACCCATTGCCATCCCGACCATATAGGCGGGATAGATGCCGACCCGGCAAAGCAATTCCCCAATGCCGAACTGGTGGTGTCGGAAACCGAAATGGGCCTATGGAACGCCCCGGATGCTGCTTCGAAAGTGCCGGAGTGGGCGCGCGAACTGGTGCCGGGCATACAGAAGACCTTTGCCGCACTTGGCGACCGCATGCGGCCGGTGAAGAGCGGCGGCGAGATCGTGACCGGCGTGGCGAGCATCGATACGGCGGGTCACACGCCGGGTCATATCTCGCTGCTGGTGGGCTCCGGCGAGAAGCAGTTGCTGATCACCGGCGATGCCATTGCGAGCATCCACATCTCGTTCGATCAGCCGGAATGGCAGATCATCTGGGACCACGACCGTGAAAAGGGTGCAACGACACGCCGGGCGCTGCTCGACCGGGCGGCCAACGATCGGCTGCTGGTCGCCGGCTACCACTATCCGTTCCCCGGTGTCGGACATGTGGTGAAGGAAGGCCAGGGTTTCCGCTGGCTGCCTTCCGACTGGGTGTGGGAAGGCTGAGAGTCTGCCTGGCCGACGGGGACGGCCGGCCAGGCGGATGCTCACTCACCAACGGGAACGGGTTTCAGCGAGAGTTCGGACTGTCCCTTGGTTCGGACAGGAGCGGCGAACCGCTTGAGCCGCAGGGCATTTCCGAGCACGAAGACGCTCGAGAGCGCCATGGCGCCGGCCGCCAGCATGGGTGAAAGCAGGGTACCTCCGAAAGGATAGAGGACTCCCGCGGCGACCGGGATCAGGCTGGCATTGTAGGCGAAGACGAAGGCAACCGCTCTTCCCCCCTCGCGCAGACGCTTCACCGCCTCGACCTTGCCGTCGGGCAGCACCTCGGCAACCACCTCGTCGATGCCGAGCTCGGCGGCGATCGCTTCCGCCGTCCGGCGGTTGTCTCCGGTGATCATCGCCACCTTCAGCCCGAGGCCGTGCAGCGCGCGGATTGCCTGCGGCGTCGTCGGCTTGATCGGGTCGGAAACCGCGATTATGGCGGCGAACCGGCCATCGATCGCAGCATAGAGCGGACCTGGAGCGCCGTGCGTCCAACCGGACGCACAAAGAATGCTAACTCTTTGATTGAGCATCGGATTATTCCGAAAAGGAGCCCGCTTTTCGGTCCGATGCCCTGGCTTGCCGAGGGTTGTAAAGGTTCCAGCGTTGGGAAGGTCAACAGGTAATTTTACGAATTCGATGCTTGAATGATCGTCTTCAAATTCGGTAACGAATCCGTGATCGGTTTCGCATTTGACCCTCCCGTTGGTGGAAGCTCCATCTACGGTTTGGAAGCACTGCCAACCGACTATAGGAGACGAAAATGCTGAAACTGAATGTGCCGGACATGACCTGCGGCCATTGTGCCGCCACCATTACCAAGGCCGTCCAAAGCGTGGACGACAAGGCGGTCGTCACCGTCGATCTGCCGACAAACACGGTTGAGATCGTAACGGATGCCGAAGCGTCCAGGATTTCGGCGGCGCTTGAGTCGGCCGGCTATCCAACCACGCTCGGCTGACGGCGCCGTACAATGATCAAAAGCAGGATTGTCGTCGTTGCGGGGCTTGTTGCGGCAGCAGGCATTTTCACCGGCTATGCCGTCAACAGCGGGAACAGCGCAGGATTGCTCCAGCCGGAGGACGCGAGCCTCGTCGCCAGGGGCGAGGCCGTCTACGCACAGCAATGCGCTTCATGTCATGGCGCGGACCTGGAAGGCCAGCCTGACTGGCAAACGCGCGACGCGGAAGGTTTCCTGCCCGCTCCGCCGCACGACGAAAGCGGTCACACCTGGCACCACCCGGACAAGCTATTGTTCGACATCACCAAGCTTGGCGTGGCGGAAGCGGCCAATCTGAACGGCTATCAGACGAGGATGCCCGCTTTCGGCGAGTTGATGAGCGACGAGGACATCCTGGCTGTCTTGTCCTACATCAAGTCGCGCTGGCCGCAAGAAATCCAGAAGCGGCATGACGAATTGAATCGCGCCTTTGAGCGCAGCAATGGGGTCGCTGAATGATGGCTTGCGCAAACGCCGCGGCGACCTGAAATAGAGTTCATGATGGGATGGCCTTGAGGCGTGAATCGCTCAAGAGACCCTGTTCCTCAAGCACCGGATAGACCATCGAAGCCAGCAGCGAATTGATCTGCTTCAGGTCGCGGATCGTGTCGAGATGGATGGAACTGGTCTCGACGCTCTTGGCCGTGCCCTCGCGCAGCCGCAGGAAATGACTGTGGCTGGCCTCTTTCTCGAAATCGCGCAGCCGATCCTTTTCCTGGACGAGCTGGCGCGCCGTGCGCGGATCGCGCGAAATCAGCACGTTGAAGGCGAGCCGGGCATTGGCGAGCACTGAGGCGTGGAAGGCGAGAAGTTCGCGCCAGCCTTCCTCGGTGAACTGCAGATCGTTGTCGAGCTTCTTCTGCACATGGATGAGCATGTTGCGCACGATGATGTCGCCCACCTGTTCGAGCTTGACGCAGGCGCCGATGAGTTCCTGGCAGCGCAGCGCCTCGTCCTCGGTCATCTGCCGAATCGTGGCCTTGGCAAGATAGAGCTTGATCGCCGCATGTTTGCGGTCGACTCGGTCGTCGAGGGCGGCGAGCGCCTTGATCCTGTCCGGATCGGCATCCTCGTAGAGCTCGATGATGCGCGTCAGCATGACCTCGACGGTCTCGCAGACCCGCACGACCTCGCGGGTGGCGTTGGCGAGCGCCAGGCTGGGGGTGTCGAGGGCTGCCTCGTCCAGCGCGCTGAGTTCGACGCTTGCCAGCGCTTCCGGCGGTTCAGGCGGCGTGCCCCAGGCGACGATGCGCTCCGAGGCGCGATAGACCAGCACCGCCAGCGGAACGCCCGCCAAAAGGATGATGACGTTGAACAATATATGCGCGTTGATGATCTGGTCCGGCACGGTGCTGCCAAGGAACGCCACCGGCGGTTCGAAGGACAGGAACAAAGTAAGGATCACCAGCGAGCCGGCGCCGCGCATCAAAAGATTGCCGATCGGCACGACGCGCACGCCGGGAGGGGAGGCGCGGGTGAGCAGTGGGGCGATGACCGAACTGCCGAGATTAACGCCGAGCACCATGACGATACCGAGTTCGGGTGGGATGAGGCCGCGCGCCGACAGCGCCACCAGAAGCAGCACGGCGGCAATCGAGGAATGGAACAGCCAGGTCATCAGCGCCGCCAGCAGATAGGCGGTGACCGGATCCCCTGAAAAATACTCGACGATGACCGGCAGCAGCGCACTGTCGCGCAGCGGCTCGGACGCCTTGCCGATCATTTCGAGTGACAGGACGAGAAGTCCGATGCCGACCAGGATGCGGCCGAACTGACGCCAGCCGCGCCGCTCGGTGGCCAGGAATATCGTCGTGCCGGCGGCAAGACAGATCGGCACCAGGAGCGTGAGATTGAAGGAAAGGATCTTCACCACCAGCGCCGAGCCGATTTCGGCGCCGCGGACCGCAAGCTGGGCGGCCATGCCGCCGACAATGCCGGATCCGGCGAATGAGCCGACCAGAAGCGTGACGGCGGTGGAGCTTTGGAAGGCGATGGCAAGTGCCGTGCCGGCAATGACGGCCATGACCGGATTGCGCATGGTGGCGCGCAGCCGATGGCGCAGCGCATCACCATAGGCGCGCTCGACGCCGGTGCGTACCATGCGGGTAGCGTAGAGCATCAGCGCCACGGCGCCGGCCAAATGCAGGAGAACGATCGATCCGGTCATGATCTTGCGTCCTTGGCGCGGTCGCCCGCCGGCGCATTCCTTTTGCGAATCAGGGGCATTGTCAGTTGGCCATTAGATTAGCCGGATAATATTATTCGTCCAAATTTTCCCTGCCGGGGCGGCAACGGCTGGCAGGCGTTTGGCTGTGAAAATCGGGCATTGTCGTTGCAAGGAGTCGTATCGCGCGATCACCAAGGTTATATGGGACTGAAAGTGAGCCGGTTCCATGCGCTTCCCACCTTCCTTCCTCGACGAGATACGCGACCGCGTGCCGATTTCGGCCGTGATCGGCACGCGTGTCTCCTGGGACCGCAGGAAGACCAACGCGCCGCGCGGCGACTACTGGGCCTGCTGTCCGTTCCATGGCGAGAAGTCGCCGAGCTTCCACTGCGAGGACAAGAAGGGCCGCTACCATTGCTTCGGTTGCGGCGTCTCCGGCGATCACTTCAAGTTCCTGACCGAACTCGACGGGATGAGCTTTCCGGAGGCGGTCGAGCGCATCGCCGACATGGCGGGCGTGGCGATGCCGGTGCGCGACGCGCAGGAGGAACGGCGCGAGCGCGAGCGCGCCTCGCTGCACGACATCATGGAACTGGCGACGAAGTTCTTCCAGGAGCGGCTGCAGGCGGCCGACGGGGCAAAGGCGCGCGCCTATCTGCGCGAGCGCGGGTTGACGCCGGCCACGCAGCAGAAGTTCCGGATCGGCTATGCGCCGGAAAGCCGCAATGCCCTCAAGGAGTTTCTGGCCGGCAAGGGTGTCGACACCGCGCAGATGGACGCCTGCGGGCTGATCCATGCCGGACCCGACATCCCGGTTTCCTATGACCGGTTCCGCGACCGGGTGATGTTTCCGATCGAGGACCGGCAGGGCAGGGTGATCGCCTTTGGCGGACGGGCGCTGTCGTCGGACGTGCCGGCCAAATATCTGAACTCGCCCGATACCGAACTCTTCCACAAGGGCGATGTGCTCTACAATTTCGCGCGCGCCCGCAAGGGCATGGGCAGGGACGGCACGGTGATTGCCGTCGAGGGCTATATGGACGTGATCGCGCTGGCGCAGGCCGGCTTCGACAATGTCGTGGCGCCGCTCGGCACGGCGCTGACCGAAAACCAGCTCGAGCTGCTATGGCGGATGAGCGGCGAGCCGGTGCTGTGTTTCGACGGCGACCAGGCGGGCCTGCGCGCCGCCTGGCGCGCTGCCGACATGGTGCTGCCGCTGGTGCAGGCCGGCCGCACCGCGCGGTTTGCCCTGCTGCCGGAGGGCAAGGACCCGGACGATCTGGTGAGGGCGGCCGGGCCGGAGGCGTTCAAGGCAGTGCTGTCGGAGGCAAGGCCGCTCGCCGACCTGTTGTGGATGCGCGAGACGACAAACGGCGTCTTCGATACGCCCGAGCGGCGCGCCAGCCTGGAAAAGGCGCTGCGGGAACTGACCGGGCGCATCAAGGACGAGAGCGTGCGCTATCACTATGCGCAGGATATGCGCGAGCGGGTTCAGGCCTTCTTCGGGGCGCAGCGCGCGCGACCCGGTCATGGCAAGGACCGCGACCAGCGCAAGGGATTTTCAGGACGCGGCGGCGGGGCCTCGGGCCGAACCGCGATGACGGAAAGCCTGGCGCGTTCGGCCTTGATCAAGATGATGCCGTCGCGGCCGCTGCTCAGGGAAGCGGCGCTGCTGATGTCGCTCGTCAACTATCCGCAGATATTCCATGAGCACAGCGACGTCGTGGTCAATTTGAACTTCGATAACAGGTACATATCGAATTTCCATGCCAAGCTGGTCGACCTGTTCGCCAACAACCCGATCGAGACGCGCGACGACCTGATCGCCATGGTACGGGACAATGATATGGTCGAGGCGATCGCCTCGCTGACCAAGCAGCTCAAGGATTGCTACCACTGGGTGGCGACCGAGGGGGCGGCGCTCGAAGACGTGCGCGAGGCCTTCAACCAGGCGCTGGCGCTTTACAGCCGCTCGCGCGAACTCACCGATCAGCGCGCCGCCCTCCAGCAGGCGCTCGGCGACGCGGTCGAGGAAGGCAGCGATGAATTGGCGAGCCATCTGCTCGATGCGCTGCGGCTGAACAGCGAGGAGATGGCCGCGCTCGACCGGCAGGAGGCCTTGGTCGAAGGGTTCGGGGTGATGTCGGGCCGCGCCTGAGAGGGCCATTCTCTGCTCTGCCGGTCATTCGACGCGGCTTTTTCTCCGCTTCCGGTGCTCACGGACTGGATGTCCGCTCCGCGATCTGCGGCGATTCGCATTGAGCAGCCGTGTCGCGGTCCTTGTTCTGCGCCGCGCAAGTTCTACATAAGGGCGGAACCAGCTTGGCGCCGACATTTCCCGAGGAAAACCTTCGTTGGATCGGACAGCACTTGTGGACAACACGGGTTTGGCGGTTGGAAGGCGGAATTCGTGCAATTGATTCGCTTTTTTGACGCGAATCATGCGACAGCGGCTTGACCTTCCGCCGGAATGGCGGAATCAGAACGATTCGAACGTTAACCTGCGGGAATGGTCCGCACCCAAACATGATGGCACGGAAGACTGATCTGGACGCGCGAGAATTGCGCTCCAGATTATCAGGGTTAATCGGGGCTTAATAGACGCGCTGCTACCGGGGGTGAGCCGCACCCCGGCGTGTGATTGATTTACCGGTTACGGATGGCTTGAAGGCTCGCAACATCCGGCCGCTTGGAAAGGCAAACCATGGCGACAAAGGAAAAGGAAGAGGTCGAGAACGAACGTGAAGGCGCCACCGATGGGCCTTTGCTCGACCTTTCCGACGATGCTGTCAAGAAGATGATCAAGGCCGCGAAGAAACGCGGCTATGTGACCATGGACGAACTGAATTCGGTGCTGCCTTCGGAAGAGGTGACTTCCGAGCAGATCGAAGACACCATGGCGATGCTTTCCGATATGGGCATCAACGTCGTCGAGGATGACGAGGTCGGCGACGACGGCGAGCGCGAGAACGGGGCCGACGCCGAGGAAGAGGCCAACGAACTGGCCGAGCAGACCGGCACGGCCGTGGCCGCGACGACCACCAAGAAGGAGCCGACCGACCGTACCGACGACCCGGTGCGCATGTATCTGCGCGAGATGGGCACGGTCGAGCTGTTGTCGCGCGAGGGCGAGATCGCCATCGCCAAGCGCATCGAGGCCGGACGCGAGACGATGATTGCGGGCCTGTGCGAAAGCCCGCTGACCTTCCAGGCCATCATCATCTGGCGCGACGAGCTCAACGAAACGAGGATCCTGCTGCGCGAGATCATCGACCTTGAGGCCACCTATGCCGGCCCCGAGGCCAAGCAGGTGCCTTCGGTGGAACGGCAGGAAGAACTCGAGCGGCCGAAGACGCCGGAGCACAGCGCGCGTCGGCCTTCCTCGCGTGACGATGACGACGTCACCAATGTCGGCGGCGAAAGCCGTACCGAGGAGGACGAGGAGGACGAGGACGAGACCAACCTGTCGCTGGCGGCGATGGAAGCCGAGCTTCGCCCGCAGGTGATGGAAACGCTCGACCTGATCGCCGACACCTACAAGAAGCTGCGCAAGCTGCAGGACCAGCAGGTGGAAAACCGCCTTGCGGCCGCCGGCACCCTTTCGCCGAGCCAGGACCGCCGCCTGAAGGAGCTGAAGGACCAGCTGATCACGGCGGTGAAGTCGCTGTCGCTCAACAACGCCCGCATCGAGGCGCTGGTCGAGCAGCTTTACGACATCAACAAGCGGCTGGTGCAGAACGAGGGCAAGCTGTTGAGGCTTGCCGAAAGCTATGGCGTGCGCCGCGAGGAGTTCCTGAAGGAATATCACGGCTCCGAACTCGACCCGAACTGGACCCGCAACATCGCCAATCTGTCGGGGCGCGGCTGGAAGGAATTCAGCTCGCGCGAGAATGACGCCATTCGCGACATCCGGGCCGAAATCCAGAATCTCGCCACCGAGACGGCAATCTCGATCTCCGAGTTCCGCAAGATCGTGAACCAGGTGCAGAAGGGCGAGCGCGAGGCGGCAATCGCCAAGAAGGAAATGGTCGAAGCCAATTTGCGCCTCGTGATCTCCATTGCCAAGAAATACACGAACCGCGGCCTGCAATTCCTTGATCTCATTCAGGAAGGCAATATCGGCCTGATGAAGGCGGTGGACAAATTCGAGTATCGTCGCGGCTACAAGTTCTCGACCTATGCGACCTGGTGGATTCGGCAGGCAATCACCCGCTCGATCGCCGACCAGGCGCGCACCATCCGCATTCCGGTGCATATGATCGAGACGATCAACAAGATCGTGCGCACCTCGCGCCAGATGCTGCACGAGATCGGCCGCGAGCCGACGCCGGAGGAACTGGCCGAGAAGCTCGCCATGCCGCTCGAAAAAGTGCGCAAGGTGCTGAAGATCGCCAAGGAGCCGATCAGCCTCGAAACGCCGGTGGGCGACGAGGAGGACAGCCATCTCGGCGACTTCATCGAGGACAAGATGGCGATCCTGCCGATCGATGCGGCGATCCAGGCCAATCTGCGCGAGACCACGACGCGGGTGCTGGCCTCGCTGACGCCGCGCGAGGAGCGCGTGCTCAGAATGCGCTTCGGCATCGGCATGAACACCGACCACACGCTGGAGGAAGTGGGCCAGCAGTTCTCGGTGACGCGCGAACGCATCCGCCAGATCGAGGCCAAGGCGCTGCGCAAGCTCAAGCATCCGAGCCGCTCGCGCAAGCTCAGAAGCTTTCTCGACAGCTAAGTCCGGCAGGCATCATCCCGGACGAGCAATGTGTCCGGACCCATTCCCGCAACTTTCACAGCCACGGAATGGGTCCCGGCTCGTGGTCGCCTGCGCTCCCTGGCCGGCATGACGGCGATGCTGTGCCACGTCTGACCGACGATGCTGCCCGCTTGCCCACGACGGCGGGGCCGCCAAAACGGACGGCGTATGTGCGCCGGATATTTGTGGCGCTTATGCCGCGACGGGTCCATACTTAGCAGCTTGGGGGGCGATATTCCCGGCGCCGGGACCGTGGTCCTGCCCCGCGTCACGGCACCGGAGGGAGATGTGCCATGACCACATACATCATGCTTCTGAACTGGACCGATCAAGGCGTGAAGAGCGTACGTGAGTCACCCAAGCGGCTCGATGCGGCGAGAAAGCAGATCGCCGAAATGGGCGGCGCCTTCAAGGAATTCTATCTCACCATGGGCGAATACGACATGGTGGCGGTGTGCGAAGCACCCGACGACGCGGTGGCGGCGCGATTCGCGCTGCAGATCGGCATGGCGGGCAATGTGCGCTCGTGCACCCTGAAGGCCTTTCCGGAAGCTGCCTATCGCGAGATTATCTCTTCGCTCGGGTGACCTTCGGGCTCTGTTGCGGGCGAGATGGCGTGCCGAATTGCTTCGGCGCCGGTATCATAAGCAAAGCGGCGCATGATGCCGGGGAGGGCGCCTGCCTGAACGGCACTCGACCTCCCGGATCGAACGCGCTAGTTTCCCGCAGGTCAAAGGCGAGGTTTGCATGTCGTTTCTGAAACGTCTTTTCGGTGGTGGCGGAGCGCCGGAAAAGGCCGATGAGCCCGCCGGCAAGGAAATCGAGCATAACGGCTTCAGGGTCCGGGCGACGCCGTTCAAGGAAGGCGGCCAATTCCAGACTTGCGGCGTCGTTTCCAAGGAAATCGACGGCGTGGTGAAGGAGCATCGCTTCATTCGCGCCGACCGCTTCGCCGCGCTGGATGACGCAATCGAGGTGTCATTGCGCAAGGGCAAGCAACTGGTCGACGAGCAAGGCGAGCGGATTTTCAGCTAGGTGCATCGATGCAAAGCCCTTCGATGATGGCGGCGAGCACGGCGGCGTAGTCCTGCGGTGCCGCACCGGCTTCGATTGCCAGGGCCGCACGATCGAAGGCGGCCGAGAGCAGGGCGGTGAGCGCGTCGAGCGGCAGTTTTTTCACCGCTTCCTCGCGCATGGCAATGGCCAGGCCAACGCGCAAGGTACGGGCGCCATGTTCGGCGTCTATCGCATCCATGACGGCGCGGCCGAGAACGGCCGGCCCGTCAAGCAGCAGAAGCCTTGTACGGCCCGGCACGGCCATCGCTGCGAGGAAAGCCTCGCCGCCTTTTATCAGCGCATCCCTTGCCGATAAGGAGGCAGGTGTCGCGCGCTCTATTTCTTCGGCGACAGACGCTGCTTCCTGCTCCACGACCGCGCGAAACAAGGCCTGCTTGTCGGAAAAATGATGATAGAGCGCGCCGCGCGTAAGCCCCGCCGCAGCGACGATCTCCGGTGTTGCCGTTTCGGCATAGGACTTTTCGGTGAACAGCTTGCGTGCCGCCGCAAACAATGCGGCGCGTGTGGTTTCGGTGCGCTCGCGATTCGAGCGGTGCGGAGCTTTCTGTTGCATACATACAGCCTGTATGTTAATAGATAAAACATGCAGACTGTATGTTAAACAGGGAGGTGTGAAAAGCCATGAAAACCACGAGCTACTATCCCGTCCTCATGACCAATGACGTCGCCGGCACCGCCGATTTCTATGTGCGGCATCTCCGTTTCAAGCCGCTGTTTTCGAGCGACTGGTACGTGCATTTGCAGTCATCGGAAGACGAAGGCGTCAATCTCGGCGTAGTGCGGGCCGATCACGAGACGATACCGGAGCCGGCACGCGGCAAGGCCTCGCAAGGGCTGCTGATCAATTTCGAGGTGGAGGATCCGGATGCCGTTCATGAGCGCATCGTGGCTGCCGGGCTGCCGATCCTGCATAGCCTGCGTGACGAGGCCTTCGGCCAGCGGCATTTCATCTTCGCCGATCCGAACGGCGTGCTGATCGACGTGATCAAGCCGATCCCGCCAAGCGCGGAGTTCCTGAAGCAGTATGCGCCGGAGGCGATCGGTTAGTGTGGCGAATCCGAAATTCGTATCACTTCGGAGCGAGGCTGGGAGCGAATTTCGGATTCAAAGCCACACTAGCACCTGTTAAATCTAGTATGGTTTTATGGTTTAAGGATTTGAAGTTCCTGAACGCGGATGCCATGCAAATGACAGGAACTTCAAATCCACTACACTAGGGTGCGTTGGCATTCAGTCCATGGCGGCCTGCAAACGGCGCTTTTCTGCGCTCCGGTGCTCATATACCTGAACGTACATTCCGCTCCGGTTCTCGAAAATCACCATTTTCGGCACGCCCTGAACCTGAATCTCAACACACCCTGGGCTGGAGCCTTTCGGCAGATATCAAAACGATCAA
Source organism: Borborobacter xinjiangensis (assembly GCF_047739745.1). Lineage (NCBI taxonomy): Bacteria > Pseudomonadati > Pseudomonadota > Alphaproteobacteria > Hyphomicrobiales > Phyllobacteriaceae > Borborobacter > Borborobacter xinjiangensis. Next base: position 23,985 of record NZ_JBLLVA010000001.1, read on the forward strand.
GGCCGCCCGCTTGGCGGACGGCCTTGACCTGCGCGACTTGTTGCAAAGTTACTGCCGGGCGCTTGCCACCGGAGCCACTAGCGGAGTGATGCGGCGGATGGCGACGCGGCGGTTCTCCCGCTCGGGCCCTTGCGTGTTCACCTTCAGATACTGCTCGCCATAGCCCTGCGTCGTCAGGTTTTCCGGCGGGATGGCGAACACATTGGTGAGGGCTTCGGCCACCGCCTCGGCGCGCCTGTCCGAAAGCGCCAGATTGGCGAGGTCGGAGCCGACGGCATCGGTATGGCCTTCGATGAGGAAGGTCTCGGCCGGATTGTCCTTCAGGATGCGTTCCATCGCGGTGGCCACGCCCTCGAGACGCGAAATCTCGCTCTCGGGAATGGAAGCCGAACCGAACTCGAACGTCACCGTATCGAGATCGATGCGGCGCGTCTTGTCACGGATACGGGCCGAGCGCTTGACTTCGTCGATCGAGTAGAGACGTTCGACGCGCTCCACCGGAGGCTGCTCGAGGAAGGTGTAGTAGTCGTCCGGATCGTCCACGCGCTCGGAGGTCAGGATGTACTCCTCCACGGGGATTTCCAGCTCAAGCGGCGGCAGGTCGAGGCCCGGATCGCGCCAGTCGCGGACGCGGTCGAAATTGTCCTCCTCGACATAGACCAGCACATATTCATGGTCGTCAGGCGTGATGCGTGAACGACGAATGACGTCGCCATAGGCATTGCGGATGGTGACCACGCGCGTACCGTCCTCTCGGATGATCGTCTCGCGGGTGCGGCCGCGGGAGAGATCCTCGTAATAGACGTCGCGCGCGCCACGCGTCAGGCGCGGCCGTTCATTGCTTTCGACGATGGTCTGGTTGTTGAACTGGATGATGACGCGGTCATCGAACTCCCGCAGCACTTCGGTGCCTTGCGGACGCTCGCGACGGACGAGATCGATCTCCCTTCTCTCGACGCGCACGCCTTCCTCAGCCGTAACCGGCTGAATCTCGACCGGCTGTGCTTCCTGCTGGGCAGCCTTGTCATCGGCGGGCGGCGGACCAACCTCGACGGGAGCGGCGGGCTGCTGCTGCGCAGGCTGCCCCTCGGCCTGGCCTTCCGGCTGTGGCTGGCCTTCCGGCTGCGGCTGACCTTCCGGCGCGGGAGCGGCGGCCGGCTGGTTCTTCTGGCTATCGAGAACGGGCGCCTGGCTGCCCTCATCGGGAGCCGCCTGGCCCTCGCTCGGAGCTGCTTCCTCGGCGGCAGGGGCGGCACCTTCCGGAGCCGTCTGCTCGGCGTCGGACGGAGCCGTTTCGGGAGCCACGGGCGCGGTACCTTCGGCCGGCGCTTCCTCAGCGGGTTCGGTGCTCTCAGGCGTTGCCGGCTTTTCTTCTGGAACCGGAGCGGATTCGGATTGCGGCTGCTCCTGGCTTTCAGGCTCGGCCTGCGGTTCCGATTCGGGAGCCGCTTGCGGTTCCGGCGTTGATTCGGGCTCGGGCTGCGCCTCCGGCGCTGCCTCGGGTTCGGGGGCCGCTTCCGGTTCGGCTTCGGGAGCGGTTTGCTGTTCGGGCTGAGCTTCGGGCGCTGCCTCAGGCTCAGGTTCGGGCTCGGGCTGAGCTTCCGGCTCGGGCTCTGTAGCCTCGGGTTCCGGTTCGGGCTCCGGCTCGGCCTGTGGTTCTGGCTCAGCCTGCGGCTCAGGCTGAGGCTCCTCTTGCGGGGCAGCTTCAGGCTCCGGCTGCGGCTCCGGCTCCGGTTGAGCCTCGGGCTCAGGTTGAGCTTCGGGTTCCGGTTGGGCTTCGGGCTGCTCCTCGGGTTGCGGTTCTTCCGCTGGCGCCTGTTCTTCCGCTGGCGCCTGCTCCTCGGCCGGCGCCTGTTCCTGCTGTTCTTGCTGTTCCTGCTCCTGGCGCTTTCGCAGCTCCTCTTCCGTCAGCGGCTCTTCGGCCTGCGCGAGAATCAAAGGGGAGGACGGGGGCGACGCGGGACGCACGGATGCGGCGAATCCGGTTGCGCCTTGATGCAGCGGCAGCGCGCTTAACGGCGCGGATGCCATCAGCAAGCCAAGGGCGGTGCCCGCCAAAATCCGGGATTGGCGTTTCATATGCGAATTCTCCTATTATGCGTCCCAACTGTGCTGGAACATCGAACATGCCAGTTTGTTCCCCTCTGGACCGCATCTGGGCGACCGTCAGGCGATTGGCGGGCAACAATCCGGTCGGATGAAGGCGCAAACATGGAAAAGGATACGATCTGGCCGATTCAAGAGGCCGCGCTTGACCCGGCAGACCCGGCGGTCCAAATGCAGCCGATGGAAATGCCTTTCTGGAAAACCAAGCCGCTCGAGGAAATGAGCGCATCCGAGTGGGAATCGCTTTGCGACGGCTGCGGCAAATGCTGCTTGGCCAAGCTCGAGGACGAGGACACGGGCGACATCTACTGGACCAGCGTCGGTTGCCGGCTGTTCGACGCCGCCGACTGCCGGTGCGGCGACTATGCCAACCGGCTCGCCCGCGTTCCCGACTGCGTCGGGCTGACACCGCAGAATGTCCGCACCATTTCGTGGCTGCCGCAAAGCTGCGCCTATCGGCTTTTGGCCGAAGGACACGATCTCTACTGGTGGCATCCGCTGGTTTCGGGCAGTTCCGAGACGGTGCATGAAGCCGGTGTTTCGGTGAGGGGACGGGTGACCGCTTCCGAGAGCGAAATGGCCGAGCCCGAGGACTATTTGGAGCATATGCTCGAGCGCGAGCCCTGACAAATCGGCGCGTTTCCGGCTGCACGCCACATTGCAGCCTGTCGTCATGATTTATCGAATGAACCGGATATGAACGGCGGGTTCGTGCGTCATTCAGCTTGATTGGCGCAATGTTGCCTCATCGCTTCGGCAAGAGCGCCGAGCAATCAGCAACGAGGAGACCTTCATGTTCAAGATGCTCAAGAGCGCGGCACTTTCGGCCCTGATCGGCCTTGGCGCTTTTGCCGCGATGCCTGCAAGTGCCCAGGCCGACGGCATCTATCTCGACTATCACGGCGGCGGCATCGGCGTGATCGTTGATGATCACGACCGCCGGGATCGACGCGACAGGTGGGAAGACCGCCGCGACAGGTGGGAGGACCGCCACGACCGTTGGGACGACCGCGATCGCTGGGAACGCCGGCGGTGTTCGCCCGATCGCGCGCTCGACAAGGCCGAGCGGATGGGTATCCGCCGCGCGCGCGTCGTCGACGTAAGCCGTCGCACGATCACCGTTCGCGGCCGCAAGTGGCATGACCGCGTGCATGTGACTTTCGCCCGCGCGCCTCACTGCCCGATCCTGCGCTAACGGATCGGAGCCGCCTCGACAGCAAAAACCCCGGTGTTCGCCGGGGTTTTCTATGGCCGATGCAGCAGTTCGAAGTGCCGGCGGGCTTTCCGCGCCTGAGAATGCAGGCGCCCGCAGCACTGATCATTTGATCTCGAAGGTGACGTTGACCTGCACCCGGTAGGCATTTTCGCCGGGCTGGATCGGCACCGCATCCGCGGCACGGGCATAGCCCTTGGCCTCCATCATCATCGGCCGCGGCATATAGGTCTGGTCGGAAATCTCCAAAACGCGCCCAAGCTTCACGCCGGCGGCTTCGCTCAGTGTCTTCGCCTTCTCCACGGCATCCTTGACCGCCAGCTTGCGTGCCTCGGTGACGGCGCTCGAAGGATCATTATTGGTGAAAGAGATGCCGCCGCCCTGGTTGACGCCGAGCGTCACGGATTTGTCGAGAATTTCGCCGGTCTTGTCGAGATCGCGGATGCGCACCGACAGGGTGTTGGTGACCTGGTAGGCGATCAACTCGGCTTCCTGGGCGCCGTCCGGCTTGTTGGTGTAGTTGTAGCGCGGAACGATCTGGATGCCCGAGGTCTGCAGGTCGCGGTCCTCGATGCCGGCTGCCTTCATCGCGGCGATGACCGCAGCCATGGCGTCATTGTTGGCGCTGAGCGCGTCGCGGGCGGTCTTGGCCTCGCGCATGACGCTGAGCGACAGGATCGCCATGTCCGGCGCAACGGCCTGCTCGCCTTCGCCCATAACGATGATTCGCGGCGGCGGCAGAGGTTCGGCCGTCGCCACGGCGGCAGGCATTGCAAGTGCGGCGGCCACCGCCAGCGGCAGATAGGATCTGGTCATGAAAAATCTCCGAAAAAATGCCCTTCGATCAATCCGACTATGCGCCGATTATGGGCTGATTTGGGCACGGGCGAACTCTTTGCGGGGAAAGCCTTGTGCCGGCAAGAAAAAGAAACTATCCAGCCGGCGTGGGGCCTGTAGCTCAATGGTTAGAGCCGGCGGCTCATAACCGCTTGGTTGGGGGTTCGAGTCCCTCCGGGCCCACCAAAATCCTTGTAATGCAAGGGGTTTAGAACCGGTTCGCCATGGAGGTTCGCCCAAGGTTAGCCACGTCGGCGATTCACCAGTTTCACCACCTTGTCCATGCCCTCAGTCGCCAGCAGCACTTGTTCGGCCTCCCGCGAGTACAGTTCGGCGTGTTCGATGTCGTCATGGCCAAGAATTTTCATGAGCTGCCGCGTCGAGGCCCCACCTTCCGCCAGCATCTTCCCGAGCGTCTTTCGCAGGCCATGCAGGGTGAAACCCTTTTCCAGCCCAGCCGAGTGCGTCCAGTCGGCCATACGCCCGGTGATGGACTTGGCCGAAAACGGTTCTCCGTACTGCGTCACGAGAATGGTTTCGCCGCGTCTTTCTGTTGCTGCCAGGATTTCATCCAGCATCGGCGTGATCGGAACGAAGATTACCTCCCCGTCCTTCTTCTCCTGTTCGATCAGGAAGCCGTCTACAGTTCTGCTTGTTTCGCCATAATGGATCTGGCGCTTGCAACGCTGGTCCCATCGAAGCGTCACCACGTCGCTGCGGCGATTGCCGAGCCATAGAGCCAAGGCATAGGTGAGGCGCGGTGTTGTTCCGACAGCCCATCGCTGTTCGAAAGCTTCAAGCGATTCGATCGTCCATGCCTTCCAGCCCTTGTATTCCGGCCGCCATTTCACCTTGTAGGACGGATCAACGTCGATCCACTCCTCATCGAGCGCGGCATAGATCATCTTGCGGATTGCCACGAGCAGATGCTTGGCCTTGTGCGGCGTGTCGGAATGTTGCGCGATGATGTCTTTCAGGTGGCGGCGGCGCATATCCTTCACTGGAACGTCACGCCATAGAAACGGGTTGTCGGGCACCACGCGCGACAGCAGGAAGGCTTCGGCAAGCCGGGTGTTCTTGTCTTTGGTCGCCTTGTCATAGGCTTTCCACTCGGCGGAAGCCGTCACCCGTCGCCAGGCTGCGCCGAACGTCTCCGGCAGCGCTGCACCGGCAAGCTTGACGACAGTGGCCTTCTGTGGCTTCAGCCCTTCAATGGCGGCCCGGTAAGCTTCTTCGAACTCGGGGTGACCGGGCTCTTCTGGCAGTGAAATGGTCTTGCCGTTACGGCGAAACCGCCAGCGGGTTTTACCGTGGCGATCAGTATACCAAGAGGCGTGTGGGTGTTCCTCGCTCATTGCGGCACGCTAAGCCGCCCTTGTTCGCCCTGACAATAGCCGGTCGAGCACATTTCCACCGTCATCTGGCAAATCGGTGAAAGCCGCGTCCAGTGCTATGCGGTCCCAGACGGCGCGGGAATTGGCGCGCTTCGGCTTTGGCATTCTGCCGTCCTTCACCATTTCATCGAATAGCGTGGGCCCGACGCCAATATAGCGCGCTGCTTCATCGCGGTTCAAACCGCGTGGGGGGTATGCGATCGGGTCCGCCTTGCTCATTTCCCTGTCTCCAGCGAGAAGCGGCCGGCGAGGTCGGGCACGTGGGCATGGCTCGAGTTTGCTTTCAGCAGCTCATGTCTATAAGAGTTCCCGAAACTCACAAACGAATTGGAAAACATCATGAAGGTCGAGCGGTTCGCTACCAACGACCTCGCAAAAGAATTTGCGAAAACGTTGGAAGACAAAGGCATATCAGTAAAAGTCTTTCGCCACGCGCGAGGCAAGCGCGATGCTGCGCCGTTTGTTGTGGTGGAAGATACCGGTGCCGAATGATCGGCCATGGTCATTGCTAGCATCTAAACGGCACCTCGCCGGCTTCCGGTAATCGCTTTGCGCTCGACGCTGTCGAGCCGGCGGCCGAACACGTCCACGACGCGCGGCGGCAGTTGCTTCGGAGCGGGTTTGCGAGGCTTGGGCGGCGACGGGATTTTTGCCTTGGCTCGGATTTTCATGCCGTTGGCCCGGTCGTACTGCCTCTTGCCCTTGGCGATAGCCTTCACGTCCTTGCGGGTCTTGCCGTCCGGGCCGCGATGACAGCAGTCCTTGCCGAGCAACTGGCCTTCAGCAATCGTGATGGGCTTCTGCTTGTCGGCTTCCGGACGCAGCGCCTCGGCTATAATGTGATCGATCTCATAACGTTTCTCACCCAGGACGAGACCGCAGCCTTCACAGCAGATCAGTCCGTTCCGCTTCGAACGCTCGATAATCTGCTCGCGCTGGTTTCGGGTGAAGTTGCGGCGGCTCATGCCGGCACCTGATCGATGTTGGCGAGGATCGGCCGGAAGGTGATGGCTACAACCCAAGGGTTCACGTCCCAGCCGTAGCCACGGCCGGCGTTGAGGCTGTCCCAGAGGCGGTGGAATGCGGGAATGTAGTTTCGGGTCTCTGTGCTAGAAACGATGCCGCCTTCGCGAAATTCGGCCTGATACCTCGCAAGCTGCCAATCCAGAGGGTCGACGCCTTCGGCAAGCGCGTCTTCGTTACTGATCTCCTGCAATCGCTGAACGCGGACATCAGTGACGATCAGCGTGAGCCGGCTGGCCCAGCGGGGGAGGTGCATTCCGGGGCGCTTGCGGCCTTGGTAAAGCTCCGGATCAGTGGCGAGCCATTCGGGGATAGTTGTGCGGTCGAGGTCGCGAGGCGCTACGTGATCAAGTGTTTTCGTGACGCGCCACGCCTCACGGACATAGAGGCGGTCTCCTGCGCGGTAGCGCAGCTCGCGATCGCGCCACGACTGGTTGCCCGGATCAAGAACGTAGCTGTCGGACCACTGCTCGTAGAACAGGCTGTTCGGCTTGTCGCTGGACAGAACGCGCCGCGTTTGCGTCTTCCTGCCATCAAGAAGGGCGCGGACCATCGGGGCGGAAAAGAGAATAGGCCGGTCCATTAGTGTCCCTCCGGCCACTGGCGGATCATCAGATCGGCCGGGATCATTGCGTCGGTCGGGCGGAAGGCCGCGACCTGCTTCATGAAGAAGGCGGTTCCGGTGAACTCGCACATGTCGGCCGTCTGGTAGCCCCAACCGATATCGAACGGGCCGCCGGCACACTCCCCGAAAGGACACTCTTTATGCGCATGCTGCTCTTTGTGGCGGCGGCGATGCTCGCGCTCGCCGGCTGCCAAACCACATCCATTGACGTCGCAATCCAGAAGAACCTTCCGCAGGTCTGCTCCGCTGCTGGCACGGCGCACGTCGCGTTCATCGCGGCATCGGCGGCCGGAACGATCTCCGATCGGACGATCCGGAAGGAAGCCGCGGCCTGGGCGGCACTGGAGCCGATCTGCGCAAATCCGAGCGGACAAACTACCGCCACCATCCTCGTTGCTGCGGCGAGCGCCTACGCGACCATCACGATCGCGCTGCGCGAGGCTGGCGGCTGATAGCCATTCTTTCCCTCCCTGTAGACCCGAAGGAGAAAATCATGGGTACGATCTCGAAAGCCATTGCTGCCGGTGTCGGCGGCGCCGCGGCCGGCACGGTAGCCCTGCCGTTCATGCCGGAAGGCACCCCTTGGTATGGGTATCTGGCGGCCTATGTCGTTGTCACCGGACTGCCGATGCTGATCACCTATTTCGCGCCGAAGAACAGCAACTGACGCATTTAGAAAGGGCCGGGGAATTGGACACGGGAGGCGACATGAATACGCCGCAGAAGATCGCGGATAGCGTGCTGCTGCTCGCCATCGCTCGAGTATCGATGGTGCTGGCGCTGCCGACAATCGGACTGATCGCATGGCTGGGCAGCGCCTGGTTGGATGAGCAGTTCGCATCCGTCAACCGTCGCGTCGACGGCGTCGAGCAGACTGCGTCGTCGGCGAGCACTCAGGCCGTGAAGGTCAATGACCGACTTATCGCGGTCGAGACGAAACAAGTTCAGGAATCCGCCTCGTCCGATCGGTTCCAGGCGGCGACATTGAACAGGCTGGATCGGTTGCAGGATTCGATTGTGGGGCTATCGAATGCGGTCTCTGCGCTTACGGCAACAGTGCAGGCGCTGGCGGAGGAGCGGACGCGATCGCCTCCGAAGTGACCAGGAGCATGATGGCAATCTCCTTCGGCCTCATTTCACGCTCACCCTTTTTGTCAAACATTGTCGTTCGCTGGATCAACAGGAAATGCTTTTGTCCGGCTGGACTCTCCCGCTTTGCTCGCTTTTATTGCGACGGGGAGTTCTTTCGGGAGGGGCATGTTGTTCTTAGAGAAGCATTCGCGCTTTTTTCGTCGCTACGAATTTTCGTTTACGCCGCGACACGCCGGCGCACCTTATCTTCCGTTATTTGCCGATGCCAACGACTACAGTGTTTTTGACGCTCTTTCGGTGCGGGCGTCTGAGGAGAGGGCCCTTGAAGTACAGCCGAACGGCGACATTGTTGAATTGATGGAAGTTGCCTACCACCCGGAACAGAAAGCGTTGAACATGCTGTTTCACCGAGCATCACCTGACGCTGCGGAGCCCACTTACCGCAAGAAAGCGCGGGAAAGGGCGGGGAAAAGAGTCACCGTTCGTAAGGCTCAGAAGCAAGAAGGCGAAGAGCAGTCCGTTTCGGCTCACTTAATCGTTTCTGACAACCCCATCCGGCTCGGAACTTATGGGGCGGCGCTGGAGGAAATTCCCGGAATCAGTATGACCGTTGTTAAGCGTATAATTGGTCAGGCACTACACGATTATCAGTATGATTTTGAAAGAAAAAAGAAGCAGATCGATACACATAGCGTGTTTAAATCCACGGGGGTTCCATCCGAAACATTGACTAGTGCGCTTAGGAGCGGCAACCTCAATTACGTGACGTTGGTGAGGCCGGCAAAGGCTGATTTTATCGACGGAGATGGCCTTTTTCGACCGCAAACCGAAACGATGAGGATTAAGGTCGAGGGAGAGATTACCAGCGACAATTGGCAGAACTTGCTCCCGGGATTCGTCAAAAGAGCTAGAGCAGCTGGTTGGACCGAATTCAGCGTAGATCTTGAATTGGACGACCGACGCCGCCGGACGGTCAAACTTGACCGGCAAGATGAAGCTAAAGAAGTTCTGTTCGTCAGGTCAGATGAGCTGCGCTTTAAGTCAGAGCTCGACGTCTGCGCCGTGGATATCGTTGATGAGGTTGCGGCGAAAGCGCTCAAATTAATTCGGAATGGATGAGGGTGGCGGTGCCGAAGAGCGTGCTATTTTATCCGCTCAACTATCTCTCATTAAGAGATGAGTACGGCCGAAAGTTATTTCGCAGGAACTGGATCGCAGTTTTGCTCGTGGTCGTTGTCCTAAGCGCCCCGTTTATCATATTCGATGCTAACTACTTTGGCGACAAAGGGTTCTTGGATCGATTTGGGAGCTTCTCGGCGGTTCTAACAGGATTCTATATTGCTGCACTTGTCGGTGTAGCGAGTTTTGCATCATCGATTGGTGATTTAGATGGTGAAATCGAAATTGGCCGGATCAGCCGACCAACACCGTTTCCCTTGGAGGACGATGAGCCGGTCGAGTTTTTGACGCGGCGGCAGTATGTCTGTTCCATGTTCGGGTATCTCGCGTTTGTCTCGCTTGTGCTCTCAGTTGGCGCCATCTTGTTTATCGTGGCAGCCAACCCGGCGAACACGGCATTAATCGCTTCCTTTAGGCCCGAGCAGTGGCCGATTGAGATCATCAGCGGCACCGCGATCGTCACGTTCAACGTCGTGTTGGCGCATTTGTTGGTCACAACCTGCCACGGATTGTATTACCTGATCGATCGTCTTTATGCGGAAAAGCCGAAGCTCTTACCGAAGAAGGTAGGCGACAAAAAATCGCGGCCCACGCCGGCACATTCGTGAACGAGGCGGGTCGCTCACGCCCGCCCTTCGACCTCCGCGTCTTCCTCCAGCATATGGACCGGCAGGAAAGCGTTGGCTTCGAGCCACTCCTTTATGATCATGCGTATGAGATCGCTCCGGTCGATATTCATCTCGGCGGCGATGCATTGCAGCGCGTTCTCCCACTCGGGATCGATCGGGACTTGAGCAGTGTTCCTGAGCCGCAGGGCCGCGCGGCGCAGCATTATCTGGAGATCAGCGCGGGAAATTTCGGTGATCCGATTGGCAGCGCTTTCCAATTCGGACGCATAGGAGCGGTTCGGCATCGTTCCCCATCCTCTCAGATCAAGTCCGATCTAAGCCAATTTTCATTCCGATCGCAACAGTTCCGAGCCCGGCGGTATCCGGCAATGAAAGGAGCGACAATGACCAAACGCCACACGGTCATCACTGCTCGAACCTACGTGATCCCGAAGGAACAAAATTCGCGCTCAGCGGTTTGATCGCACGCACAGTAGGGTATCCCAACCCGACCCCTTGGCCCGTCGTCTCTCCCCCCTCAGAGCCGGCGGGCATTTTCGTTTTTGCAGTACTGAAATTTGGCGATTGACCGAAGGAACAAGAACCGCGCTTAGCCGTTTCTGACGTGCCCCGTTGGCGCGTTTCCTACAAAACGGCGCGCCGGCCATTGGCCCGTCGTCTCACTCTCACGCGAGATAACGGGCTTTTTCTTTGGCGATGGGACCCCTAGTTGGGGTCGCTGGACCTCTTACCCTATGAGATTTCGCGATGATGAACGGTGATACCGACAAGGACAATTATGCCCGTTCGCTCGCGCGCGAGACAGGCATTACCGAAGGCCAAGCACGTCTGTTGATTGACCTGCTCGGCATGCATCGGCCCTCGCTGCTGCGAGAAGCCAGACTGTTGAAAAAAGGCGAGTTAGGAAAAGGGAATCCGCCGTAGCGTCTCGCCGATTAGCCCGCCTCAATGCAACATGGGCTTCCGAATGGTTGCGAAGTTCTCTTCGAGGAAATCGCTGATGGCAGCAACGATGCCCTCGGCGGGCATACGGGCCATTGGTTGGCCGGAGTCTGCCTTTCCGAGAATTGGGTACACGGCGAAGTTTTCCCCTCTATCTCCGTCAGCGACGGTGAACACAGCCTCGGGGAATTCCTCATGCAGGGCTTCCGCGATACGCTTAAGAACGGCCGGATCATCAAATTGAGGGCCGATCGGCAATACCACCAAAAATTCCGTGCACTCAGCGTTCACGTCTTTCACAAACTCACTCCATGTCCGGCACTTCGCCGCTGAGAAACAGCGTCGTCGGCTCGCCATACTCACCGATGGTTGGGTTTGCCTCTCGGCTCCAGGCAATCACGCCGGCATGCTTGGCGGCAAGGGCCTTAGCTGCCCGGATCGCTCTATCTTCGCTCTGCTGCTCGATCGGATCGAAAGCGGGCTGAAGCTCGCCTTCCTCGTCGCGGTCGAACGCCATGACCACGATCAGCTTCGGCATTTTCGATTGCAGGGCCGTCATTATCTGGGCCTCGGTCTGTTCATCTCGTCATTCGCGATCATGGCGCCTGCGGGCATCGGTCGCTGAAGTTAAGTAGGACGGATAAAACTACTTCTTCAGAAGCTTGTCCGCTTTCGCGATCAGTTTCTCATTAAGGGCCAGCTCGTCAACCGCTCCATCCTTGACTTGATTTGTATCCGCAATGAAATTTTGATGTTTCTTCCGGGCATCATTGAGGGCAGTGGTTTCTTTCTCCTTCGCCAAGCGCCATCTTTCGTAACGATCGGCTCCGGTTTGGGTTCTCCTGCAAGCAGACAGATATTTCTCCATTAGCCACGTCCACATAGAGATGCGCTCCCATTGGCCACAAACGGCCACTGTGTTCGTAATTCGTTCTCTAAGCAAATAAAAACGGTTGGAGACGCTTACAGCCATTCGGTGAGTGTGCGCATGTGGTGCGCGCACGGTCCCTCTGATGGCATGAAGCGGCGACGGGAGTGCAACTTCAATGCGGCCTTGGACATGATGACGCTGGTTGCCACTCGCGGGCGGGACTTCCCGATTGCCAGACTGGCTGAGCGTCTGCGCTGTCCTCGTTGCGGCTCCAGGCGAATCCGCGTGCTGTTCGACATGCCAGCGGAAAGCCCGGCGGCGTCCGCCAGGATGGTAATGCGATGACCTATAAGAACTGCGTTCAGGATTTCATCGACGACGGCACAGCAGTCACGATCTGGTGCCACAATCCCAAGTGCCATCACCGCGGAGAGCTAGACCTTTTGAAGTTGCGCGACCGTATCGGTCCCGACCACGGAATGCTGTTCGAGGAGATCAAGGACTATTTCCGCTGCTCAAAGTGCGGGGGCAAACAGTTAGGCATGACCAGGCATCCGCTCACCGGAGGCAAGCCAAACCCTCACAGGGTGCGAGGCTAGAAGACCCAGCTGACGCGGAAGGGTTCGCCAAGCCTGGCGGAACATTGCGGGAAAATCCATGGCGAACCATCCGGTTAGCCAATTGATTTCGAGAGACATTGACCGTCCCTCCGGGCCCACCAAAATGACAAATACATTCGTTATGTAACTTCCGGGGTCGCTCCATAGTGCCGAAAATGGCGTGGGCACCTTTGTCGGTCAATTTCTCTTTCCGTCGAAAGCACTGGCTACACCTGGAGCGCCGTGCGTTCAATCGGACCCACGAATGACGCTCTAACTCTTTGATTGAGCATCGGATCCAGGCAAGAATTCCGGCTTCGAAAGATATATGGACGCGGCTTTCGGCGGCAACGACGTGCGATGGCGGGTTTCGACACCACGGCGGCTTGTCGCCTTGATCACGATACCGCCCGCATCTGGTCTTAAAAAGTGGCAGGCTTTGACACCGCATGCGCTTTCAAGCGTTGCTGAATGACATGGCAAGAGCGCATTCCAAGCTAATGGTGTATCGTTGAGGCACACTGTGAACCGCCCCGACTGCGTGGAGAACCGTTCCGATTTGAGTTGAGAGCGAAAGGACAAGCAATGGCAATCGCCAAGAACACGATATGCGTGTGGTACGATAAGGACGCCGAGGCTGCGGCCCGCTTCTACGCCGAAACTTTTCCCGACAGTTCGGTCGACGCCGTTCACCGTGCTCCTAGCGACTACCCATCCGGCAAGGCGGGAGACGTGCTGACGGTCGAATTCACCGTCGCCGGCATTCCCTGTCTCGGCCTCAATGGCGGGCCTGCGTTCAAGCACAGCGAAGCCTTCTCGTTCCAGATTGCCACTGACGATCAGCAGGAGACCGACCGCTACTGGAACGCCATCGTCGGCAATGGCGGCCAGGAAAGTGCGTGCGGTTGGTGCAAGGACAAATGGGGCATCTCATGGCAAATCACGCCACGCGTGTTGACCGAGGCGCTGGCTGCCGGCGGCGACGAAGCAAAACGCGCGTTTGATGCGATGATGGATATGAGGAAAATCGATGTCGCCGCGATCGAGGCGGCCCGGCGCGGCTGACGGTCTTAGGTTGACACCAAAGCGGACGTGGTACTCGTTCGTGCGGTGACGCGCAGAGAGCGCACCGCCACTCAGGCGGTGTCGATCAAGCTCCCGTTCCTTCGCTTGCCTGTCGAGTGCGACCGATGAAATCGAGCATGAACGATGTGGCCGCGGCGGCGTGCGTTTCGAGCAGCAAGTGGCCGGCGTCGAAAATGTGCGCTTCCATTCTCGGCAGGTCCTTCATCCAAGACAGGGTTTCGGCGAGATCGAAGAACGCATCGTGCCGACCCCAGAGCATAAGGGATGGCGGCTGCCAGCGCGCCAGATAGTCGGCGATGTCGTCGAACCGGGCAACATAACGTCCGTAGTCCGCGACGAGCGCTGTTTGCGTGTTCATCCTGCCTGGCAGGCGCATGACCCGCCAGTCCTCCTCCCAACCTTCGGCCGAAATCCGCGCGGCCACGTCCTCTGGAACGTTGGCAACATACTGGTCGCGGGTGCCCTCCAAAGTCAGGTGCGAAGTCGCCTCCGCTTCATTTTCAGGGCTCGGATCGGCCCAAAAGGCCTGCGTCGCCGCCCATTGCGGTCCGAGGCCCGTGTGGTGGGCATTGGCGTTCTGAACAATCAGACCCAGGACTTGCTCTGGTGCCTGGATGGCAATGTGGAGACCGACCGGGGCGCCGAAATCATGGAGGTAAATGTAGCGCGGCCCGATCGACAGTCGCTCCAGCAGTTCCGAGATCGCCTGACCGAAGGCAGGAAACGACGGCGTCGGCAGGACAGCCGACTCGCCGAAACCAGGCAGATCGGGCGCGATCACGTAGGCGACCTGCGACAGCCGGGGCACGACATCCCGAAATGATCGCGAAGAGCTTGGAAATCCGTGCAGGAGCAGGACTGCGGGTTTGGATGTCTCGCCTGCCGTGATGAAGGACAACTCGGTGCCTCCGGACAGACGAAGTCGTTGACGCGTCTCTGGGTGCATCTCTCGATTCCTGGCTCCGACTGTGTGCTCCCAACCTTCCACGCGCAGGCAATGTTCCATCGGCCGGCCAAACGGGACGCATGTTGTCGATCCAGCTTTTTGATGGTGCATCGGGTTTTTCGGAAAACCGGATTCCACCTTTCGGGTCCGATGCTCCAGCCACGCAAGGCATCGCAGCCGCGTCGTCGCTTAGCCGTGGCAGGCAAGAACGCCCGTTCAGGGCTTGACTAGGCTGTTTACAGTGTAAACAGTATGAACCATGATAAATCCGGCTCAATGTCGAATGGCGCGCGCTGCCCTGCAGATCGGAGTACGGGAGCTGGCTGAACTTGCCAGTGTTTCCGCCATGACGGTCACGCGCTTCGAGAATGGCCATTCGGCAGGCGCGCGCGAGACGCTGGATGCGATTGGTCAGGCCCTGGAGACAGCCGGCGTCGAATTCATCTTCGAGAACGGCGTCGGCGTCGGCGTGAGGTTCAAACGAAAGCGGGATACTGAAGGAATCCGCCCGGAAGACCTCAACGCGGCAAATGACGATTGATCCTGTCGCAGTGATGACCGCGGCCAAGCTTTTTCGCCAATGCGCTGCGCCGGCGACAGTGACGGAGTAAGCGGCTCGGTGCTCAGGTCGCCGGCGGCTCCGAAAAAATCAGCTTGATGAAGGTGCGAAAGGCCAGCACCTGACGCTCGAGCCGGCGCGGATCGTTGAGCGTTTTCGACATGATGATGCCGCCGTCGACCACGCAGGACAGCATGTCGGCGACATCGTCGAGATCGACGGCGACGCGCGGCGGATGGACGGATGCGATGTCTTCGAGCATCGCGCGGAAGCGCGTGTTCCAGCCCTCGACCGATTGCGCGGTCAACGTGCGGATTTCGCGGTCGAACAGCCGCTCCTGGTAGCAGATGCTGGCGATGAGGCAGCCGGGATGGCCGTTCGGCAGGTCGGCCATCACCTCGGCAAGCAGCTTCAGGCCGATCAGGAAGGCTTGCAGCGGGTCGTCCGACAACTGCCGGCCGCGATCGAATATCTCGTCGAACAACTGATCGTTCGTTTCGACATAGCGCCGCAGCATTTCGCGAGCCAGGCGGTTCTTGTCCTTGAAGTGGTAGAAGAAGCCGCTCTTGGTGATGCCCGCCTCGGCGATGACCTCATCGATCGAGGTGGCGGCAAAGCCCTTGGCGAGCACCGCCGCCTCGGCGATCTCAAGAATGCGCTCGCGTGTTTCGGCGCCCTTGCCCATGACAGGCTGTCCCTGGAATTACTGTACCGACGGTACGGTTTCGAGAATAGCACCGGTTGGGCCTGCTGCGCCATGCTGCGCCGCAGGCCATTGAAATCAAACGCATATTAGCGCGCCATGAAAAGCTGAACCGCAAGGATTCTAGTTTGCGCCCGGCGCCTGCGCCAAAATCCGGCCGTTATCAACAAACGCCGGCAATCGCCGTTCGCAACCAGCGGAGACACTGATGGCCAAATACAGAAATCGCTTGCCGCAGCTCGAAGACCGCACATTCCTGAGCGACGGAGGCATGGAAACGACGTTGATCTTTCACGAAGGGATGGACCTGCCGCACTTCGCCTCCTTCGTGCTGGTGAGCACCGAGGAGGGCAGGGCGCGACTGACAAGCTACTACGAGAAATACCTGGCGATCGCGCATGACTATGGCGTCGGCTTCGTGCTCGACAGCGCGACCTGGCGGGCAAATCCGGATTGGGGCCGCAAGCTCGGCTATAGCGCCGCTGCGCTGAAGGCGATCAACGTCGCCTCCATCGAGCTTCTCGAAAGGCTGAGAGCCAGATGGGAGACGCCGGTCACCCCTTGCGTGATCAGCGGCGCGATCGGTCCGCGCGGCGACGGCTACAAGGCCGGCAATATGGGTGCCGACGAGGCCGAGGACTATCACTCCTTCCAGATAGCGACGTTTGCCGAAACCGAGGCGGACATGGTGGCGGCCTATACGCTGACCAATATCAACGAGGCGGTCGGCGTGGCCAGGGCGGCGAAGGCGCATGCGATGCCGTGCATGATCTCCTTTACGGTCGAAACCGACGGCCGCCTGGTGACCGGCAAGACGCTGCGCGAAGCCATCGAGACCGTTGATGAAGAGACGGACGCCTCGCCGGTTTATTACATGATCAACTGCGCGCATCCGTCTCATTTCGAACAGGCGCTGAAAGCGGGCGAGCCCTGGCTGCAGCGGGTTTATGGGGTCAAGGCGAACGCATCGGCCAAGAGCCATGCGGAACTGGACGAATCCGAGACGCTGGATGCCGGCGATCCCTTCGATCTTGGCCAGCGCTATCGTTCGCTGACGCGGTCGTTTCCGAAGATGCGGATTCTCGGCGGCTGCTGCGGGACGGACCACCATCATATCGCCGCCATCTGTGAAGCCTGCCTGCCGTCGGCGGCGGCACGCAGCGCCTGAGGCGGGCTGTCGGAACAATGATGCATGCTTGCCGTTTCGGTTCAGATTTCTGACGAAAGGGAATGACATGCATCACCATCGACTCCTTGGAGCGGCCGTCGCCGCACTCCTGCTGTGCGGCGGCGCCCAGGCCCAAAATGCGGCGCCGCTGCCGATGCCTCCGGAGAACTCGCTGAAATTGTCCGAGATCATCACCAAGATCGAGACGCGGGACCAGTTCCGCTACATCGACGAGATCGATTGGCAGGAGGAGGGGTATTACGAGGTGACCTACTACACCAAGGACAAGGCGAAGGTGGAAATCAACGTCAATCCCGTGACCGGCGAGCCGCAGTGATGTGCGGGGGGCGGCTGTCTATTTCTCATCATCTATCAAAATGCGTTCGGCCGCGCCGTCGAGGTCCTCATACTGGCCGTTCCGCAGCGACCACATGAAGGCGCCAAGCCCGGCGAGCCCGAGCAGGATGGCGATAGGCACCAGATAAACAAGAACGCTCATCTTTCGGCCATTGCAATTTGCATTGTCGGAACCACCGTGCCGTTCGATGCCTTCGCGCGGCCAGGCGCGCCAAGGCGCAAGGCGTTGGCGACGACAAGGACGGAGGACAGCGACATGGCGACCGCCGCGACGAGCGGAGTGACGTAGCCGAACACCGCAATCGGCACGGCGATGGCATTGTAGGTGACGGCCAGCACGAAGTTCTGCCGGATGAGCGTGCCCGCTTTCCGCGTAATCTCGAAGGCGTCGCTGACGGCCGAAAGGCTTTCGTGGAGGAAGACGAAGTCGGCGGCATTGCGGCCGATATCGGCGGCGGTGGCGGGCGCCATCGATACATGGGCAGCGGCGAGGGCGGGCGCGTCGTTGAGGCCGTCGCCGACCATCATGACCTTGCGGCCGGCTGTGCCGAGTTCATCGATCCGCGCGAGCTTTTCCGAAGGAAGAAGCTTGGATGAGAAGTGCTCGACGCCGAGTTGTGCCGCCAGCGCCTCGACTGCCTCGCGCCTGTCGCCGGACACGATCTCGACTGCCAGTTGCCGGTCGGCGAGGGTGTCGAGGGTCCGGCGCGCATCGGCGCGCATGCGGTCCTCAAGCGCAAATCTCGCCAGCAATTCGCCATCCCTCGTCAGCACTGTGATCGAGGCGGCACTGCCGTCTTCGATATAGTCCGGGCAATCGCGTCCAAGCGCCCATTCGGGGCGTCCGAGGCGATAGAGCGCGTTGCCCGAGCGCGCTTCCACGCCGAGACCCGGCAGTTCTTCGATACTGTCGAAGGCCGGTGTTTCACCAGCGTGGGCGGCGGCGATGGCGGCAGCCACCGGATGGCGCGAATGGCCGGCGATTGCGGCCGCGAGCCCGAGCACGGACGGGGCGATGGCCTCCGCGCCGACCAGCTTCGGCCTGCCGAGGGTCAGCGTGCCGGTCTTGTCGAAGAGCACGGTGTCGATCTCGGCAAGACGCTCCAGCGCCGAACCGTCCTTGACCATGATGCCGCGCTCGAAAAGGCGGCGCGCGGCCACCACCTGGACGATCGGCACCGCAAGGCCCAATGCGCACGGGCAGGTGATGATCAGCACGGCGATGGCGATGGTGATCGAGGCATGCCAGTCGCCGGTGGCGAAGATCCAGCCAAGAAAGGACAGCAGCGCGATCGTGTGAACGACCGGCGAATAAAGCGCTGCGGCGCGGTCGGCCAGCCGCCGGTAGCGGGCGCGTCCGCCCTCGGCGGCCTCCATCATGCGGACCATTTCGGCAAGGAAGGAATCTTCGGCGCGCGCGGTGGCGCGAACCGAAAGCGGTCCGGTGAGGTTGAGCAACCCGGCCTGCAGCGGCATTCCGGGTTCGGCACGCTTCGGCGCGCTTTCGCCGGTCACCAGTGAGGAGTCGAGTTCGGAGTTACCGGCGACGATCTCACCATCCACCGGCACGCGGTCGCCGGCAGCGACAAGGATCGTCGTGCCGGGTTCGATCTCGGCGAGGGGAACATAACGCCGCTGGCCGTCCGGATCGAGTACCGTCGCACCTTGCGGCGAGAGGCGGGCGAGACCGGCGACCGCCGAGCGGGCTCGCTCGCGCATGACGTGATCGAGCGTGCGTCCGATCAGCAGAAAGAACAGCAGCGAGGTCGCGGCGTCGAAATAGGCATGCGGCGCGTTGTGGATGGTGTCGTAGAGGCTGAGACCGACCGCCAGCGTCACGCCGATGGAGATCGGCACGTCCATATTGGTGCGCCCGTTGCGCAATGCAGCCCAGGCCGAGGAATAGAAAATCCGGCCCGAATAGGCGATCGCGGGCAGGGCGAGTGCTGCCGAAAGCCAATGGAAGGCGAGACGCGTTGCGGCATCGGCCCCCGACCAGACGGAGACCGACAGCAGCATGATGTTCATCGCCGAAAAGCCGGCCACGGCGAGGGCGCGAATGAGCCTGGCATATTCGGGATCGCCGACCTTCGGTTCGGCGCAGAACAGGTGTGCCTCGTAGCCGATTTTGCCGAGCGCGCCGATCAGATCGGCGGGGGCGCGCTCGTTTGTGGCGGTCCATTTCACCGTCACCCGTTTGGTGGAAAGGTTGACGCGGGCATAGGTGACGCCGGGCAGTGCGCGCAGGGTCTTCTCCACCGAGGCGATGCAGGCTGCGCAATGGACGCGGGGGACGGACAGATCGGTCTGGCGAAGCCCGTCGCCGAGATCGCGGCTGGCAAGGAGCAGTTCCTCGGTCGGGTTCGATGGCGCGCCGAGCGCCAAAGCGGTCTCCGAAGGCGAGCAGCAGGTCATTGGCGCAGGTCCGGTTACAGCGGAAGCGACGGCATCATCTGATGGCCTTGTAGGCATGCCATGAGGCGTGTCCGAGCAGCGGGAAGACGACGATCAGGCCGGCAATGCCAGTCACCAGGCCGAGCACCGTGAGGACAAGCACGATCGAGCCCCAGGCGATCATCACCGGCAGGTTGTTCCAGACAAGGGAGATGCTGGTGCCCATGGCGGTAAAGGCGTCGGTCCGTTCGGCCAGCAACATCGGCACGGCGAAGGCGCTGATGGCGAAGGAGAAGGCCGCGAACAGGCCGCCGACGATCGTCCCTGTCACCAGCATGGCCCAGCCGATGCCGGTGGTGAACAGCATCTCCGCGATATGGTCGAGGCCGGGGAAGGGCAGGAGCCCGAAAAAAAGCGCATAGAGAATGACGGCGGCGCGCATCCACAGAAGCGCCAGACCGCACAGGATGACCCCGGTGAAAAGCACCTGCGCGCCGGAGGCCGGGCGCACGAACACCATGCGGCCGAGCGTCACCTTCCCGCCGGCTTCGATAAGCCGGCTTTTCTCGTAGAGACCGACGGCGACCAGCGGGCCGACGACCATGAAAGCAGCGATGGCCGGAAAGAGGATGTAGTCGAGGCCGAGAAAGATCAGCCCGGAGATGACACCGAGCGAGACGGCAAACACCACCAGCCCATAGGCGAGACTTGCGCCCGGATGTACCGCGAGGTCGCGCCACCCGGCGCGCAGCCAGTCGAGGGAAGCGGCCGGCGGCAAGCCGCGGTTGCGGCTTTCGCCGAGCGTCGGAGCGTGCATTTCAGCCAGATCGACATCACCCATGTCAGTGTCCTTTCCTGCCCGACCGCATCAACATGCCGATTTGGCCGCCCTGTAGGCAGTTCCCGGCTTATCCGAACCAATGTCCTTGCTGTGCGGCACGCAATCCGGCTGCGAGGTCACCGCGACATAGACAAAATGCGCGTTGGCGGCGAGCAGCACCGCGACCGCCGCGGCGGCGAGCGACAGGGCCAGAACCCTGCCGCGCGGCTTTGTCGCCGGTTTTTCCGCAGCCGTGATCATTGCGCATCCTTCGAGAGCGACAGCACGTAAAGCGCCAATATCTTGCGATCTGGCTCGGAAAGGCGGCCCTCCCAGTTCGGCATATGCCCCTGGCGCCCTGAATAGACCGTCGTGTGCAGCGACTGGGTGTCGCCGCCATAAATCCAGTTGGCATCCGTGAGGTCCGGCGCGCCGAGATCGTGGCTGCCCTTGCCATCCTCGCCATGGCAGGAGGCGCAGTTGGCGGCGAAGCTTTCCTCGCCCCTGGCTATAGCCTCCGGCGCGGCGTCGGTCTCGCCGGCCGGGCCGATCGAGCGCACATAAGCCAGCACGTCATTGATCTGTGAGCGGTCGAGCATTCCGTCACGGCCGAAGGCGAGCATCTGGGAGACGCGGGTCTCGTCATGGTTCGAGTTGATGCCGACGCGGATCGTCTCGGCAATGGTTTCGGGGTCGCCGCCCCACAGCCAGGCGCCGGCCGAAAGGTCGGGGAAACCCTTGCCGCCGGTGCCCTTCGTTCCGTGGCAGACAGCGCAATTGTCGCCGTAGAGCGTGGCACCGGTTTCGCGCACGATCTCCATCAGAGCCGGGTCTGCCTGGATAGCGGCGAAGTCCATCTGCTCGATCTGGCTCATCCAGGCGGACCTTTGGGTCCTGGCCTGTTCGACCTGGCGCTCGACGGTCGTGCGCTGGTCGAAGCCGAGCAGGCCCTTGGTATAGGTCCAACCGAGCGGCCAGGCGGGCATGAGGATCCAGTATCCGATCGAGAAAAGCGTCGTGGCGACGAGGAAGAAGATCACCACGCGCGGGATCGGCGTTTCGAGTTCCTCGATGCCGTTCCACTCGTGGCCGGTCGTCATCTGGCCGGTGATGGGATCGCGCCTCTTAATTTCCACGGTCCTGGTCTCCCGGTCTGTCGTCCTTGTCGAGAATGCTTTTCTTGGCCCGATCGAAGCGCTTCCGGTTCGACGGCCAGAAGGTGTAGATCAAGACGCCGGCGGCCATGGCGAGCAGGTAGAACAGGCCCCAGCTCTTGGAGAAGGCGACGATCGTCTGATGGTCGAAATCCATCAGCCTATTCCTCGACCGCGGCGGTTTGAGAGTTCGCAGCCTCGGTCAACCGGCCGAGTATCTGGAGATAGGCGACGAGCGCGTCCATCTCGGTGAGGCGGGCGGCGTCGCCGTCGAAGGCGCGCACCTGGGTAGCCTCGCCGTAGCGCTCGGTCACGCCGCTGGCCCTGTCGGTATCCGGGGCGGCCTGTCCGATGGCATCGTCGGTGGCGTTCTCAATCATCTCGTCGGTATAGGGAACGCCGACCTTGCCCATCGCCGCCAGATGCTGGCCAAGGTCGTCGACCCGCAGCGAATTGCGCTGGAGCCAGCCATATTTCGGCATCACCGATTCCGGCACGACGTCACGCGGATTGATCAGATGGGCGACGTGCCACTCGTCGGAATATTTGTCGCCAAGGCGGGCGAGATCCGGGCCGGTGCGCTTCGAACCCCACAGCATCGGGTGGTCGTATTTCGATTCGACGGCGAGCGAGTAGGGGCCGTAGCGCTCGACCTCGTCGCGGAGGGTGCGGATCATCTGGCTGTGGCAGGCATAGCAGCCTTCGCGGATGTAGATGTTGCGGCCGGCCAGTTCGAGCGGCGTGTAGACACGCATGTCGGGCGCCTCCTCGACCGTCTCGTCGATGGTGAAGAGCGGGGCGATCTCGACGATGCCGCCTATGCTGGCGACCACGACGATGGCGAGAACGAAGCCGATGGCGCTGCGCTCGAGTTTGCGATGAAGAGTGGGCATGTCTTTACTCCGCGGGCTCCGGCGAGAGCCGGCTCTCCGGCAGGTCTTCGTGCAATTGCGTTTGGGTTTCAGCCGCGCCGCGGATCGTCATCCAGACATTGTAGGAGCCGACAACCGCGCCAGCCAGGAACAGCAGGCCGCCGAAGGCGCGGGCGATATAGTAGGGATGCATGGCCACGACCGATTCGATGAAGGAGTAGGTCAGCGTGCCGCTCTCATTGTAGGTCCGCCACATCAGCCCCTGGATGATGCCGGAGTTCCACATCGCGAAGACGTAGACGATGGTTCCGGCGAGAGCGAGCCAGAAATGGGCTTCGACAAGGCGGGCAGAATACATGCGCTCGCGTTTCCACAACCAGGGCACGAGGCAGTAGAGCGAGCCGAAGGTGATCATCGCTACCCATCCAAGCGCGCCGGCGTGGACATGGCCGACGGTCCAGTCGGTGTAGTGCGAGAGCGAATTCACCGGGCGGATGGCCATGAACGAGCCCTCGAACGTCGACAGGCCGTAAAACACCGCCGCCACCATCATGAAGCGCAGCGTGGCGTCGTCGCGCACCTTGTGCCAGGCGCCGTTCAGCGTTGCCAGCGCATTGCCCGCGGAAGCCCAGGACGGCACCAGAAGCACCACCGAAAAGGTCATGCCCAGCGTCTGCACCCATTGCGGCAGCGCGGTATAGTGCAGGTGGTGGGAGCCGGCCCACATATAGAGGAAGGTGATGCCCCAGAAGCTGATGATGGACAGCCTGTAGGAGAAGATCGGCCGTCCGGCGCGCTTGGGCAGGTAGTAATACATCATGCCGAGGAAGCCGGCGGTGAGGAAGAAGGCGACGGCATTGTGGCCGTACCACCATTGCGTCATCGCATCCTGCACGCCGGAGAAGGCGGAGTAGCTCTTGGCATGGCCAAACGACACCGGCACGGCCAGGTTGTTGACGATGTGCAGCATCGCCACGGCCAGAATGAAGGCCATGTAGTACCAATTTGCGACGTAGATGTGCGGTTCCTTGCGGCGCGCCAGCGTGCGGATGTAGATCGCGAAATAGGTGACCCAGACGATAACCAGCCAGATGTCGGCATACCACTCGGCCTCGGCATATTCCTTCGACTGGGTCACGCCCATGAAGTAGCCGCTCATCGCCACGATGCAGAACAGATTGTAGCCCAAAAGCACGAACCAGGGGCTGAACTGATCGGGCAGCCGCGCCCGCGACGTGCGCTGGAGGACGTGGAAGGAGGTGGCGATCAGCGCGTTGCCGCCGAAGCCGAAGATCACAGCGGTGGTGTGGCCAGGGCGCAGGCGGCCGAAGCTCGCCCATGCCGCGTCGAACGTCAGGTCGGGCCAGGCAAGCAGGGCCGCGACCCAGACGCCAAGGAACATGCCTATCACCGCCCAGATCATGGTGAGGACGATGCCGGCCTTGCTCGGGTCGTCATAATAGCGCTCGAGCCGCTCGGGACCGGGCTCGGGTGCATAAAAACCGGCAAGCACCACAAAGCCGACGCCGGCGCTCAGCGCAAGAACGATGAGACCGTGGGTGCCGAGCGGATCGCCCCGGCCTCCCACTGCCATAGCCAGCCCTGTCAATGCCAGGAGCACAAGGACGACGAGCGAATATTGGCGTTCAGTGCTGGTAAGCTGGGCGACCATGTGTCAGCGGCCCTCATTTTGTGTTGGTGCGTAAACCGACATGCCGATACGGCCCCTCGATGACTACCCTGGATTGCAGAAATGTCCACTGCGGCACTCGGCAGCAGGCATCTACATTGCCTGGAGCGGGCCATAGCAAGGGAAAGACACGGACGTCTTTGCGCTAGATCAAATTTCGAAAATTGCGCGCAGAGGCGCGGAAAACGCGACCTTCAAGAGACGCGATGCGACGAGCCACGTTCCGGAAGCCATGCCCCCGCCAACCATCGGGACGTGCCTTTAGGCCAGCTCGCCCGCCGTTATAAACGAACGGACGACTTTTTCGGAAAGGCGATGACTTCGGCCTTTCCCTTGGGGACGGTAAATTCGGCCGTCGCCACCGCCTCGATCAGCAGGTCGAGGGCCTGGCGGCCGTTCAGGCTGGTTTCATCGTGGCCGACAAGTCTGAGCCATGCTTGTTCAAGATGATATCGTGCTTGCGCGAAATCAGATCGCATCGTTGCCTCCGTGCTTCGCGCCCCCGGCTCAAGGGCGGTATGGCACCGAACCGGCGAACCCAAAGTTAAGGCGATAGCAAGAATTTTAGCGATCCCAAATATATTGGGGATGGCGATTGATCTGGATTATTCAGGGCTCGCCAATGAGGCGATCCGCAAGAAAAAGCCCCCGCCCCTGGGTCGGGACGGGAGCTTCGGCGCGGCAATGCCGCAGCAGTGTTATCGCATCACATAAACGATGCGACGCGAATCCGGCTCGACCAGTACGGGCTGGCCGTTCACATTGACATAGCGATATTCATAGTCCGGAATCTCGCGCAACTCGATATTTTCAGGCAGGCCGGCGCCAACGACAGCCTCACCCTCGAGATAAACCGGCTCGGCCTGATTTGCCATGACATAGGTGCGCACCTTGTCCGGCGGGTCGATCACGGTACCGGTCGCGCCGCCCGCGATGACGCCGGCTGCACCACCCACTGCGGCACCTACGGGCCCACCGATGATGGCGCCGGCGATCGCGCCGGTAGCGCCACCGGCGACAGCGCCGGTATCGCCGCCACCCTTATCGGGCGGTGCGACGACGGCGATGCCTGCATCCGCCGGGCGCTGCGTGACCACAACCTGCTGGCCGCCAATATCAGCGGTAAGATAGTCGGAATAGACCCAACCCTGACCGCTTGGCTCGGTGACGCTGCACCACTTGCTGTTTTCGAGGCAACCTTTGAGCGTGGTCGACTGCCCTGCGGCGAGAACCCCGACGACCGGGTATTGCGGGCCTGGACCCGCCCGTACATTGAGATCTGTGGTCGCCGACACGGCGGTATCGGCAAACGCCGCACCGGTGAGGGCAAGAAGCGCGCCCGCGACCGTTGGTAACAACAGTTTGGTTTTCATTGGTTCACTCCGTTCTCTACTCCCTCGGCGAAGAAACGGGCAAAGACTCCATCAGTTCCGTCTTAAATGCCGTGCGCGGCTCACGATTTATTCCAGTTTCTTGCCGGTAAAGAGCAGGGGCATGCCATAACTTGGCCGCGCCGAGTGCAAGGGGGTCTACCCGTCGCCACATTTGGCCCCTAGATCACCCCTGCAACGAATCCCGGATTGGAGAATGCCATGTCGAGCGCCCTGATGACCCGTGAACCGAACAGGCTGATTGCGATGGCGGCGATGGCGACCATGGTCGTTCTGGCGGCTCCGGTGCCGAACCTGGCACAGGGGTTGAACAGCCAGGAGACCATCGATTCCATCGTGGGATCGGAGGTGAAGGAAGAAGAAAAGGGCGTGCGCGCCGACGAGGCGGAGATTATCGCCGCGATCGAACAGACGGCCGAGCAGACCGAGAAGGTGCGCAAGACCTCCAACCTCGACAAGGTCAATATCGTGTTTCTTGCCGACGCGGCCGAAAAGACCTTGCCTGCGGCCATCGCCGAAAAGGCAGAGGCGCACAAGAACGAAATCACCGCGCTGCGCGACGAGCTGCAGGGCAACGCCATGCTGTATCACGCGATCAATTCACGTTCAGTCCTGCTGCGCGACGTGCTGGCGGTGCGGTTCGACGACAAGCACGGCGTGGTCATTTATGCGATGGCGAAGCCGACGGAATAGTCAGAGCGGCTTCTTCAGCACCTTCGCCAGCACGCCGACCACGCCTTCACGAAACAGCATCACGCCGGCCACGAAGATCACGCCCTGGATGATCGTCACCCAGGCGCCGAAGGTGGCGAGATAGTTCTGCATGGTGACGATGATGGCCGCGCCCACGATCGGGCCGAAAACGGTGCCCATGCCGCCAAGCAGCGTCATCAGCACGACTTCCCCGGACATCGTCCAGTAGACATCGGTAAGCGAGGCGAGCTGAAAGACGATCGCTTTGGTAGCGCCGGCCAGACCGGCGAGCGTCGCTGAAAGCACGAACACGGCGAGCTTGTAGCGGTTGACGCGGTAGCCGAGCGACACGGTACGCGGTTCATTGTCGCGGATGGCTTTCAGCACCTGTCCGAACGGCGAGTGGATGATGCGGTAGATGATCAGCAGACCGACGAAGACGACGGCCAGCACGAAGAAATAGAGGTTGATGTCGGGCGCGAGGTCGAACAGGCCGAAGAGATGACCGCGCGGCACCGACTGGATGCCGTCCTCGCCGCCGGTGAACTCCGCCTGCAGCGAGAAGAAGAAAACCATCTGCGCGAAGGCAAGCGTGACCATGGCGAAATAGATGCCCTGGCGGCGAATGGAGAGAGCGCCGATGACGAGCCCCAGCAGGGCAGCGGCGGCTGTTCCGAACAGGATCGCGAATTCAGGATTGAAGCCCCAGACTTTCGCGGCATGGGCGCTGGCATAGCTTGCCGCGCCGAAAAAGGCGGCGTGGCCGAAGGACAGGAGCCCGCCGAAGCCGAGCAAAAGGTTGAAGGCGCAGGCAAATAGCGCAAAGCACAGCACCTTCATGACGAAGACCGGATAGAGAATGAACGGCGCCACCAGCCCGAGCGCCAGCAATGCCGCAAAGATCATCACATGATGGCGCGGCGTGCGCGCGGAGGCCAACTGCATTCGCGCCAACTCGACTCCGGTCTGAACGTCCGTTGCCATCAGGATGCCCTTCCAAACAGTCCGGCCGGTTTCACCAGCAGCACGATGGCCATGATGACGAAGATGACCACAGCCGACCCTTCCGGATAGAAAACCTTGGTCAGGCCTTCGACGAGGCCGAGGCCGAAGCCGGTGATGATCGACCCGAGGATCGAGCCCATGCCGCCGATGACGACCACGGCGAAAACGACGATGATGAGATCGGCGCCCATATTGGGATTGACCGAATAGATCGGCGCGGCAAGCACGCCGGCGAAGGCGGCAAGGGCGACGCCGAAACCATAGGTCAGAGTTATCATGCGCGGCACGTTGATGCCGAAGGCCCCGACCAGTGTCGGATTTTCGGTGGCGGCGCGCAGATAGGCGCCGAGCCTGGTTTTTTCGATGACGAACCATGTCGCGATGCAGGTGACGAGCGAGGCGCCGATGACCCAGCCGCGATAATTCGGGAGAAACATGAAGCCGAGGTTCTGTCCGCCGGCGAGTTGCTCGGGAATTTGATAGGGCAGGCCGGAGATGCCGTACTGGTTGCGGAACAGGCCCTGGATGATGAGAGCGAGACCGAAGGTGAGAAGCAGGCCGTAGAGGTGATCGAGATGGTAGAGCCGGGCTATGAACAGCCGCTCGATGACGACGCCGGTGATGCCGACGACGACCGGCACCAGGATGAGTGCGGCCCAGTAGTTGATACCGAGATAGTTGAGGAGCATCCAGGCCACGAACGCGCCCATCATATATTGCGCCCCATGGGCGAAATTGATGATGTTCAAAAGCCCGAAGATGACCGCCAGCCCAAGGCTGAGAAGGGCATAGAACGAACCATTGATCAGCCCGAGCAGGAGCTGGCCAAACAAAGCCTGGGGTGGAATTCCCAACAACTCGAACATATGCCCATCCTGCGATCTATTCTCGTGTCAGAGCGCGGGCGGCCGCCACCGTTGCGCCCGCATCCGCTCGGGTGAAGGGGCATGCCGGATTGCCGGCACGCCCCGCAGCACCTTATTTGACCAGTTCGCAACCGCCGTCAGCCAATGAGCGGAACGCCTTGTCGGCGGGAATGGTGGAGACCAGATCGTAGTAATCCCACGCACCCTTGGATTCCTCCGGCTTCTTGACCTTGAACAGGTACATATTGTGGATCTTGCGGCCATCGACGCGGATCTGGCCCTTGCCGAACAGCGGGTCGTCCGTCGGCGTTTCCTTCATCTTGGCCATGATGGCGGTGGCCTCCTTGCCGCCGGTGGCTTCGACGGCCTTCAGATAGTGCAGCACGCTGCCATAAACGCCGGCATGGACCATGGTCGGCATCTTGCCGCCGTGCTTCTCGGCGAAGCGCTTGGACCACTCGCGGGTCTGGTCGTTGAGATCCCAGTAGAAGCTCTCGGTGAGCACCAGGCCCTGTGCCGTTTGCAGGCCGAGCGCATGCACGTCGGTCAGGAAGACGAGGAGGCCGGCGAGCGCCTGGCCGCCTTGGGTGATACCGAATTCGGACGCCTGCTTGATGGAGTTGATGGTGTCGCCGCCAGCATTGGCAAGGCCGATGACCTGGGCGCCCGAGGACTGTGCCTGGAGCAGGAAGGACGAGAAGTCGGTGCCGGGGAAGGGATGACGCACCTGGCCGACCACCTCGCCGCCCGCCGCCTTGACGACGGCCGCAGTATCGCGCTCGAGCGCATGGCCGAACGCATAGTCGGCTGTCAGGAAGAACCACTTCTTGCCGCCGTTCTCCACCATGGCGCTGCCCGTTCCATTCGCAAGCGCCCAGGTGTCATAGGTCCAGTGAACGGTGT
The DNA here is from genome assembly GCF_047739745.1 of Borborobacter xinjiangensis. NCBI lineage: Bacteria > Pseudomonadati > Pseudomonadota > Alphaproteobacteria > Hyphomicrobiales > Phyllobacteriaceae > Borborobacter > Borborobacter xinjiangensis. Next base: position 53,102 of record NZ_JBLLVA010000001.1, read on the forward strand.
TGGGCGAGCACTTGGAGCCGGTAAGATCGGCAGTGCCGGCGCCGGAATTCATGAACACCTTGTTCTTCTCGCGGGTGATGTCGCTGACGGCAAGTGCTGCCGAGGAGGTCGGCACATCGACGATGAGGTCGACACCTTCCTGATCGTACCACTGCCGCGCGATGGTGGAGGCGACGTCCGGCTTGTTCTGGTGGTCGGCGGAGATGATATCGACGGTTATGCCCTTGTCGGCGGCCTTGAAGTCTTCGACGGCCATGCGCGCGGCCACGACCGAGCCTTCGCCGGCGAGGTCCGCATAGATGCCGGAACGATCGTTGAGAACGCCGATCTTCACGGCCGTGTCGGCAAGCGCGGTGCCGGCCATCAGCGCGGCTGCCGCGGCAGCCAAAACAAGTGTCCTTACCCTCACGTCATTCTCCTCCTGTGATGGCGCCCTGCGCCCGTTGCATTCTCAAACGCCGAGATAGGCGTGCAGTTTGTCGATGTTCGCCTCGATCTCGCTGTTGGGAATCTCGTCGATGACCTTGCCCGTTTCCACGACGTAGTGCCGGTCGGCAACCGAGGCGGCGAAGCGGAAATTCTGCTCCACCAGAACGATGGTGAACCCGGACTGTTTCAGCTTTGCGATGGTGTGGCCGATCTGCTGGACGATGACCGGCGCAAGGCCTTCCGTCGGTTCGTCGAGAAGCAGCAGATTGGCTCCGGTGCGCAGGATGCGGCCGATGGCCAGCATCTGCTGCTCGCCGCCGGACAGCTTCGTGCCCTGGCTGGTCAGCCGCTCCTTCAGGTTGGGAAACAGCGCGAAGACCTGTTCGACCGAAAGTCCGCCCGGCCGCACCTGCGGCGGCAGCATCAGGTTTTCCTCAACCGAGAGGCTGGCGAAAATGCCGCGCTCTTCCGGGCAGAAGGCGACGCCGAGCCGGGCGATGGCGCGGGCCGGCAGCCTGATCGTCTCATGACCGTCGAAGACGATCGAGCCGCGGCGCCTGGCAAGAATGCCCATGATCGCCTTCAGAGTCGTGGTCTTGCCAGCGCCGTTGCGGCCAAGCAGGGTGACGACCTCGCCGGAGTGGACGGAAAGGTTCATGCCGTGGAGCACGTGGCTTTCCCCGTACCAGCCTTCAAGATCGCTTACGCTGAGGAGCGGTTTCGTTGCGCCCGGCATGGCCGGCCGTTCAATCGTCGATGCCTCAGCCATGACCAGCTCCGATATAGGCCTCGATGACTGCCGGATTTTTTGACACGGAGGCATAGTCGCCTTCGGCGAGCACCTTGCCGCGGGCAAGCACGGTAATGCGGTTCGACAACGATGCGACCACCGAAAGATTGTGCTCGACCATCAGGATGGTGCGGTTTTTCGAAACCGTGCGGATGAGCGCCGATATGCGCTCGACATCGGCCTGTGCCATTCCCGCCATCGGCTCGTCGAGCAGCAGCATTTCGGGATCGAGCGCCAGCGTGGTGGCGATCTCCAGCGCCCGTTTGCGGCCGTAGGAGAGTTCGCCGGCAAGGGTGGAGGAGAACTCGGTGAGCCCGACATCCTCAAGCAGGGAAGAGGCCTGCTGGTCGAACTGGGACAGCACACGCTGCGAGCGCCAGAAGTCGAAATTGTCGCCGCGCCGGCGCTGCAGCGCGATGCGCACATTCTCCAGCGCGGTCATGTGCGGGAAGACGGCTGAAATCTGAAAAGAGCGGACGAGGCCGAGGCGGGCGATGTCGGCCGGGGGCAATCTGGTGATGTCGCGGCCGTTGTAGACGATGGCGCCGCGACTGGGCTGGAGGAATTTCGTCAGCAGGTTGAAGCAGGTGGTCTTGCCGGCCCCGTTGGGTCCGATCAGGGCGTGGATGGTGCCCCGGGCAATGTTGAGGTCGACGGTGTCGACGGCGATGAAGCCCTTGAATTCCTTGGTGAGCCCCGTTGCAGACAAGATGATGTCTTCTGCCATCGCCTCCCCATTTTTCTTGAAACGCACATACCCTGAGCACGCCTCTTATGGGGTGACGTTACATAGACCGCGCATCGCTGTCAAAAGAGAATACGCCCCTCGAGCAAGATCGAGGGGCGCCGCCTGCAACACTTATGCGGCTATCATCGCGCGAGCTTCGAGAATCTGCGTGCAGGCATTGGCAGCCTCGACGCCCTTTACCTTGAAATGCTCCAAAAAGAACTTGCGGTGCTCTTCGCCTTCATGAAAATGATGCGGCGTCAGCACGGCCGACAGCACCGGCACGTTGCTGTCCAACTGCACGCGCATCAGCGCATCCAGCACCGTTGCGGCGACGAAATCGTGGCGGTAGATGCCGCCGTCGACCACCAGCGCGCAACCGAGGATGGCCGCGTAACGGCCGCTAACCGCCAGCGTCTTGGCATGGAGCGGGATTTCGAGCGCGCCCGGAACGTCGAAGATGTCGACGGCGATCTTTCCGCCCGAAAGAGCCTCGATCTTGTCAACGAATGCGTCGACACATTGATCGACGATCTCCGCATGCCAGCGGGCGCGAATGACGGCGACGCGAACGGTTTCGAATTGATGCTGGGGAATCTGATTCATGGGTCCTTCCTTCCGACAACCAGAATCAGGACGCACGAGACAGAATGCGAGCCGCGAAATAGCGGCTTCATCCCGTTCGTTCTCTTTCATCCGGACTTTAACCGTCGGCTCCGGAATTTAACCGGATCTGCTGACTTTTCCGGGCAACCCCCGGAAAACGCTCGCGGGCTCAAGCTTGCGCTCTTACCGCCGGTGGGGACTTCCACCCCGCCCTGAGAACAATTTACGCCGACCCTATGCCCCAACACGCCGGCGGCAGTCAATCGTCGTGAGCGACAGCGGCTAAACCAAATGTGGCAAAGTTTGGTGCCAGAGGGTGACGCGCGACATGCTTTTCGCTATAGAGAGTAACCGTGGGTACGGTTGGCGCCTGCGGGATTGGCAGTTGTGCCGATCCTGCCGCCGAAACGATACTCACCGCGAGGGGGCAAGCTCGGTTGAACCGGCTCATGCGCGCCTTCTCAGAGGTTGAATTTTCGCATGATCGTCGCGAAGCACCAGCGGGGATCAGGGACAGCTTAGGACGAATCCGATGCCAGCTTATCGCTCCCGAACCACCACCCATGGCCGCAACATGGCCGGCGCCCGCGGGCTGTGGCGCGCCACCGGCATGAAGGACAGCGATTTCGGCAAGCCGATCATTGCGGTCGTCAATTCCTTCACGCAGTTCGTGCCGGGGCATGTGCACCTGAAGGACCTCGGTCAGCTGGTGGCGCGCGAGATCGAGAAGGCGGGCGGCGTCGCCAAGGAGTTCAACACCATCGCGGTCGATGACGGCATCGCCATGGGCCATGACGGCATGCTCTATTCGCTGCCGTCGCGCGAGATCATCGCCGACAGCGTGGAATACATGGTCAATGCGCATTGCGCCGACGCAATGGTCTGCATCTCCAATTGCGACAAGATCACGCCCGGCATGCTGATGGCGTCGCTGAGGCTCAACATTCCGACCGTGTTCGTTTCCGGCGGGCCGATGGAAGCCGGCAAGGTGGTGCTGGGCGGGCAGAAGAAGGCGCTCGACCTGGTGGATGCCATGGTGGCCGCCGCCGACGATAACGTGTCGGACGAGGACGTGCAGGTGATCGAGCGCTCGGCTTGCCCGACCTGCGGCTCGTGTTCGGGCATGTTCACCGCCAACTCGATGAACTGCCTGACCGAGGCGCTTGGCCTGTCGCTGCCGGGCAACGGCTCGACGCTGGCGACCCACGCCGACCGCAAGCGGCTGTTCGTGGAGGCCGGGCATCTGATCGTCGATCTGGCGCAGCGTTACTATGAGCAGGACGATAACAGCGTGTTGCCGCGTTCCATCGCCTCCAAGGGCGCGTTCGAGAATGCCATGACGCTCGATATCGCGATGGGCGGCTCGACCAACACCGTGCTGCATATCCTCGCTGCCGCGCATGAAGGCGAGATCGACTTTACCATGGACGATATCGATGCGCTGTCGCGGCACGTGCCGGTGCTCTGCAAGGTGGCGCCGGCCAAGGCCGACGTGCATATGGAAGACGTGCATCGGGCCGGCGGCATCATGGCGATCCTCGGCGAGCTGGATCGAGGCGGGCTGATCAAGCGCGACCTGCCGACGGTTCACTCCGAGACACTCGGCGATGCGCTCGACCGCTGGGACATTGCGCGCGAAACGGTGAGTGGTGTGGCCAAGGAGCTTTTCCTTGCGGCTCCCGGTGGTGTGCCGACGCAAATTGCCTTTAGTCAGGATCGCCGTTGGGACGGTCTCGACATCGACCGCGAGAAGGGCGTGATCCGCAATGTCGCGCATCCGTTCTCCAAGGATGGCGGGCTTGCGGTGCTCAAGGGCAATCTGGCGATCGACGGCTGCATCGTGAAGACGGCCGGCGTCGACGAGAGCATCCTGAAGTTCTCCGGCCCGGCACGGGTGTTCGAGAGCCAGGACGATACCGTCAACGCCATCCTGAGCAACAAGATCAATCCCGGCGACGTGGTGGTGATCCGATATGAGGGGCCGCGCGGCGGACCGGGCATGCAGGAAATGCTCTATCCGACCAGTTATCTGAAATCGAAGGGCCTGGGGGCCGCCTGCGCGCTGATCACCGACGGACGCTTTTCGGGCGGCACGTCGGGCCTGTCGATCGGCCATGTCTCGCCGGAAGCGGCCGAGGGCGGCACGATCGGGCTGGTGCGCGAGGGCGACCGGATCGAGATCGACATTCCGGGCCGGACGATCCATCTGGCGGTCGAAGATGCCGAGTTGGAGAGGCGCCGCACCGAGCAGGAGCGCGCCGGCTGGAAACCGGAAAAGCCGCGCAAGCGCAAGGTGACGACGGCACTGAAAGCCTATGCCGCCTTCGCCACCAGTGCCGCGCGCGGTGCGGTGAGAGATCTCGGCGAAGGGTGAGTGGATCGGGCGAGCCCGAAATCTGCGCCATAGCAGTGTCGCGGACTGTCATAAGGTGCTGTCCATCAAATCCGTTTATGTAGCATTGGGCGAATTGCGCCCATTTGTGCAGCGCGCCGTTCGCGCCGCCAGTGAGCAGGAATAAGAAAGTGACCGAAGCCTCGCAGACCATGGGCCGCGCCCAGGCCGACAACACCGTCTATGCGGTGATCCTGGCGGTGAGCTTCTGTCATCTCGTCAACGACGTGATGCAATCACTGCTCGCTGCGATCTATCCGATGCTGAAGGTCGATTACGGGCTGGAATTCTGGCAGATCGGCCTGTTGACGATGATGTTCCAGGTGACGGCGTCGCTGCTGCAACCCTGGATCGGGCACTACACCGACAAACGGCCGATGCCCTATTCGCTGCCGGTCGGCATGACTTCGACCATGTGCGGCGTCATCACGCTGGCCTATGCCCACAGCTATCCGGTCCTGCTTCTCGGCGCCGGCATGATCGGCATCGGCTCGGCGATCTTCCATCCGGAATCCTCGCGCGTTGCACGGCTTGCTTCCGGCGGGCGGTTCGGATTCGCACAATCGACCTTCCAGGTGGGCGGCAATTTCGGCACCGCGCTCGGGCCGCTGCTGGCGGCGTTCATCGTGGTGCCGAGAGGCCAGACGAGCATCGCCTGGTTTGCGCTGTTCGCCTTTATCGGGGTGCTGGTGCTGAGCGGCGTCGGCAGGTGGTACAGCCATTATCGCCGCGCCGGCAAGCGCCCGGCAAGCCACTACGATGTCTCGTTGCCGCGCCGCAAAGTGGTGATGGCGCTGGTCGTGCTTGCCATGCTGGTGTTTTCCAAGCATGTCTATATGGCAAGCCTGTCGAGCTACTACACCTTCTACGTCATCAACAAATTCGGCGTTTCGGTGCAGGAATCGCAGGTCCTGCTCTTCATCTTCCTTGGTGCGGCCGCGGTCGGCACCTTTCTTGGCGGGCCGATCGGCGATCGCTTCGGGCCGAAATTCGTGATCTGGTTCTCGATCCTCGGCGTGCTGCCGTTTACCTTGGCGCTGCCTTATGCCGATCTGTTCTGGACGAGAATACTCACCGTGCTGATCGGACTGATCCTTGCCTCGGCATTCTCTGCCATCGTGGTGTTCGCGCAGGAACTGGTGCCCGGCCGCGTCGGGATGGTCGCGGGCATCTTCTTCGGCTTCGCGTTCGGCATGGGCGGACTTGCCGCGGCTGTTTTGGGCGTCGTCGCGGACTTGAAGGGCATCGACTTCGTCTACAAGATCTGTTCGTTCCTGCCGTTGCTCGGACTGCTGACGATCCTCCTGCCATCGCTGAAGGACACACGCAGGCACTGATTCATCTGCCGCAGTTTCGGCAACGATTCGGCTTGCGAGACGTTTCCAGTCGCTGTTACAGCATCGTTGCGTCGGATCGCGGGTGCTGCGCACGGCGAACGGGGGCGAGCATTGCATGACCTTGGACCAGATCCTGTCAATCGGCGTCATCTCATTGATGATGGCGGCATTTGTCTGGGGCCAGTTCCGCTACGACCTCGTCGCCGCAGGGGCCCTGCTTGCCGCGATTGCCGTGGGCGTGGTGCCCTATGATGCGGCATTTGACGGCTTCAGCGACGACATCGTCATCATTGTCGGCAGTGCGCTTCTGGTCAGTGCCGGCGTGGCGCGCTCCGGCATCATGGAATATGCCATCAAGCGCTACGCACCCAATGTCTCTTCGGTGCGGGCACAGGTGGCGCTGCTCGTCGTCACGGTGACCGTTCTTTCGGCCTTCGTGAAGAATATCGGCGCATTGGCGATCATGATCCCGATCGCTTTCCAGTTTGCGCGGCGCTCCGGCGCTTCGCCGTCGGTCTTCCTGATGCCGATGGCGTTCGGCTCGCTGCTTGGCGGGCTGATGACGCAGATCGGCACCTCTCCCAACATCGTGGTCTCGCGCCTGCGCCAGGAAATCACCGGCACCGCGTTCAACATGTTCGACTTCACGCCTGTGGGCGCGGCGCTTTCTCTGGTGGGCATAGTCTTTCTCGTACTTTTTTACGGGCTCTTGCCGAGGCGGGCGCGCGAGAATGCGTCCATGCATGAGGCGATCAACATCAAGAACTACGTGGCTGAGGCCATGATCGTTCCCGGCTCCACCGTCCTTGGAAAGCCGGTTGCGGATTTGATGAAACTTGCCGAGGGCGAGGCGATCGTCACCTCGATCCTGCGCTCGGGCGTGCGCATCACCCCGCTTCCCGACGCGGTGCTGCGGGAGGGCGACATCGTGCTGGTGGAGGGCGACCCCGAGGCGCTCGACCGTCTGGTGGCGCAAGCCAAGCTCAGCGTCACCGGCGGCCGCGACACGGCCGAAAAGGCTACGGACGTCGAGGTCGTCGAGGCGGTGATCGGCGAAAACTCGATGCTGATCGGCTGGTCGGCGCAGCGGCTCGACCTCTACAACCGCTTCAACGTCAATCTGCTGGCCGTCAGCCGCAAGGGCGAGCGCCTTTCCGAAAGGCTGGGCACGATTACGCTGAGGCTCGGCGACGTCATCCTCTTGCAAGGCAACCGACAGGCGTTGCCGGAAATCCTTCGCGATGTCGGCCTGCTGCCGCTTGCCGAACGCAAGATACTGCTGGGCAGCGTCCGACGCGGCGTCGTGCCGGTGCTGATCCTGATCGCGGCCATGGGCGCCACGGCGGGAGGGCTGGTGCCGGTGGCGGTCTCATTCTTCGCCGCGGCGGTTGCCATGGTGACCTTCAAGGTCATCCCAATTCGCGAGGTCTATGCGTCGATCGACGGGCCTATACTTATCATGCTCGCCACACTCATTCCGGTGAGCGATTCATTGCGGCGAACCGGCGCGACCGACATCATGGCCGGATGGCTGTCCGAGATCGGCGCGGGCTTGCCGCCCTATGGCGCGCTGGCGCTGATACTGGTGGCGGCAATGGCCATCACGCCCTTTCTCAACAATGCGGCAACGGTGCTGGTGATGGCGCCGATCGCCGCCGGATTTGCCGCCGGCCTGCAATATCGCCCCGAAGCCTTTCTCATGGCGGTCGCGATAGGTGCGGGCTGCGATTTCCTGACGCCGATCGGCCACCAGTGCAACACATTGGTGATGGGGCCGGGCGGCTATCGGTTCAGTGATTACGCGCGGCTCGGCTTGCCGCTGTCGCTGATCGTCATCATCGCCTCGGTACCGATGTTGATGCTGGTCTGGCCTTTATAAAAGTATGAGGACGCGGCGCTCCGGGAGCCGTAAGCGCCGCGCTCTTGCGCTCATCCCTTGGCGGCGGGCAGCGCCTTGGTTGCCGCTTCGCCGCGTTCGCGATGGTGCTGCCACCAGTCGCCGAGCAGCAGCAGGATCGGTGCTGCGATGAAGATCGACGAGGTGGTGGCGACGAATACGCCGAACACCATCGGCACGGCGAAATTTTCCACCGCGCTGCCGCCCCAGATCGCCATCGGCAGCATCGACAAAAGGATGGCGCTCGATGTGTAGAGACAGCGCGCGAGCACCTGATTGATGCTCATGTCGATGAGCTGGCGAAGCGGCATCTTCTTGAACAGCCGCAAATTCTCGCGCATCCGGTCATAGACGACGACCTTGTCGTTCAGCGAATAGCCTATGATCGTCAGGAGGGCGGCGATCGCCGTCAGGTTGAAGTCGAGCCCGAGCAGCGCGAAGAAGCCGACCGCCTTGGTTGTGTCGAGGATCAGCGTGACGATGGCGCCGATGGCGAAGTTCCATTCGAAGCGCCACCAGATGTAGACGAGCATGGCAAGCCCCGCCAGCACCACCGACAGCACGCCCGAGCGCGCCAGTTCGCCGCTGACCTTCGGGCCGACGACTTCGGTGCGTTCGAACTTGACCGACGGATCGAGCTTCTGCACGGCGGACTTGACCGCGGCAACGGCTGCGGTCTGGGCGGTTTCGCCGCCGTCCTGGCGCTGGACGCGGATCAGCACGTCCTTGTCGCCGCCGATCTGCTGCAACGCCACTTCGCCGAGATCGAGATCGCCGAGCGTGGAGCGCAACTGGGCCAGATCGGCCGGCTGCGAGGTGGTGATCTCGACCTGGATGCCGCCCTTGAAGTCGATGCCGTAGTTCAGGCCAGGCTTGATGAACAGGCCGATGGAGGCGAGCGACAGCATGATCGACATCGCGATGCCGAGGAAGCGGGCGTTCATGAACGAGATCGAGGTCTTGTCCGGGACGAAGCGGATCAGCGGATGGATATTGATCGTCTTCATGCGCCGCCGCCGCACCACCTCGGTCATGATGACGCGCACGACCGCCACCGCCGTGAACAGCGACAGGCAGGTGCCAAGGATCATGGTTATGGCGAAGCCCCGCACCGGCCCGGAGCCGAACATGAACAGCAGGCAGGTGGCGATCAGCGAGGTGACGCTGGCATCGATGATGGTCGAATAGGCACGCTTGAAGCCGAGATCCAGCGCGGCCATGGCGCTGACCCCGCGCTTGGACTCCTCGCGTATTCGCTCGTTGATCAGGATGTTTGCGTCCACCCCGAGCCCGATGCCGAGGATGATGCCGGCGATGCCGGGGAGCGTCAGCGTCGCGCCGAGCAAAGTCAGTGCACTGAAGGTGAGGATGAGGTGCAGAAGCAGCGCGACATTGGCGATCATGCCCCACATGCCGTAAAGCGCCACCATGAACGCCACGACCAGCGCGAAGCCGGCGATGCCGGTGTAGATGCCCATCTGGATGACGTCGCCGCCGAGGTCCGGACCGACCGTGCGTTCCTCGATAACCGTCAGCGGGGCGGGCAGGGCGCCGGCGCGCAGCAGGGCCGAAAGCACCACCGTGTCCTCCACGGTGAAGCTGCCGCTTATCTGCCCCGAGCCGCCGGTGATCGGCTCGCGGATAACGGGCGCGGAAAGCACCTTGCCGTCAAGCACGATGGCGAAGGGCCGGCCGACATTGGTGCTGGTGATTTCGGCGAACTGACGCGCGCCGATGCTGTCGAAGCGGAACGAGACGATCGGCTCATGGGTGCGCTGGTCGAAGCCCGCGCGTGCATCGGCGAGCCGCTCGCCGCTCAGCGTCACACGATCCTCGACCGGGTATTTCTGTCCGGTCTTGGCGTCGGGCAGCATGGTGACGCCCGGCGGCAGGCGGTCGCCTTCGACATTGTTGGCGACCATGTGGAAGTCCATCTTGGCGGTGCTGCCGAGCAGTTCGCGCAGGCGCGTCGGGTCCTGCAGGCCCGGCAGTTGCACCAGTATGCGGTCGGAGCCGACACGCTGGATCGTGGGCTCGGCGACGCCGACCTGGTCGACACGCTGGCGCACGATTTCGAGGCTCTGCTGAAGGGCTGCGTCGAGGCGGTCGCGCAGACCGGCTTCGGTAAGCGTGACCTTGATCTGGTCCGCGGTGGAGGCGACCGCGATGTCGGCCTGCGCGCCGCCGAGGGCGAGATTGCCCACCGGCACCGCCATCGCCTGGAGGATTTCCAGCGCTTTGGCGCGCTGAGCCTCGTCGGCGATGTTGATGACGATCGCATCGCCGACGGTGCGAGCCGATTGCGGGCTGATGCGCTCCTTGCGAAGCGCGGCGCGCGCATCGTCGAGCACCGAGCGCAGGCGGTCGGCCTTCAGCGCGGCGGCATCGACCTCAAGGACAAGATGGGAGCCGCCTTGCAGGTCGAGCCCGAGCGTAACCTGATGCTTGGGAAACCAGGCGGGCATGGCGGCAAGCTGCCTGGCGGTGAACAAATTCGGTAAAGCGACGATGATGCCGGCGAGAATGATCGCCGCATAGGTCATGAGGACCCATCGGGAGGTTTTCATATGTCTGATCCCATGAGACGCTTTCGCCGGCGCCTTGTGGCGTCGCGATGAAAGCCGTCAATTTCGTGGAAAGAGCCGCTTGCCGAGCAAGCGGCAGCGATCAGACGATGGAGGGCGGTGCGCGAGCGCTGAAGCCTCGTGCGGCGCTCCTAAGGGCAAAGGTCTCGTGCCTGGCCGCGACGAAGTGTTTTGCGGCAAGCTGCGCCGCACGGATTTCCGGCGGCACGACGGCGGGATCGGCATCGCCGCCGGCCTGCGCCGGTTGCGGCCTGCTGTTCTGCCAGTCGGCAATGGCGATATTGCGCTGCTGGCTTACAAGCGTGGTGCGCTCGCCGCCTGCGTATTCGCTCGCCGCGCTGGCCGGGCCTTCGGCAAGCAAACGAGCCGAACGCAGGGTGGAAGTGCCGCCAGCCAGAGCGTGGACGGCGGCGAGGAAAACCGCAAACCACAGCAAAGCGACGGACTTCACTCCGCGCCTTTTCGAGCTGTCGGTCGGGATCGGGTTCATCGTCCTCGCGTCGGCCTTCGAGCTTGGCAGCGGGAAAACGCCAAGCTGCGGGCCGTGTTTCTACACGATTACGGCAAAACTACCAATCCCTGCATCAAATGTGCAGCGCGTGGCCGAGCCCCTTGAGGGCGGCTTCCTGGAAACCCTCGCCCTGAGTGGGGTGGGCGTGGATGGTGCCGGCAACATCTTCCAGCGTCGCGCCCATTTCGATGGCGAGGCCGAAAACGGTCGAAAGCTCCGAAACGCCCTGGCCGACCGCCTGGATGCCGAGCAGGAGGTGATTGTCGGCACGCGCCACGACGCGCACGAAGCCTTCCTCGCCGAGTCGGGTCATGGCGCGGCCATTGGCCGAGAAGGGAAACTGGCCGACGCGGACTTCGCGCCCGGCTTTCCGAGCCTCATCGGGCGAAAGGCCGGCGATGACGATCTCGGGATCGGTAAAGCAGATGGCGGGAATGCAGCGCTTGTCCCAGGAGCGTTTGTGGCCGGCGACGATTTCGGCCACCATCTCGCCCTGGGCCATGGCGCGATGCGCCAGCATCGGCTCGCCGGTGACGTCGCCGATGGCAAAGACGCCACGCATGGAGGTGCGGCACTGCTCGTCGATGCGCAGGAATTTGCCGGCGCGGTCAAGATCGAGTTCTTCGAGTCCCCAGCCTTCCACGACCGGTTTGCGGCCGACGGTGACCAGGATCTTTTCGGCCGACAGCTTCTTTTCCGCGCCGTCCTTCATCTCGACCAGAAGCGCGTCGCCCTTGGAGGATAGGCGTTTTGCCTTGGCGCCGGTCAGCACGGCGATGCCGAGTTCTCCGATGCGCTTGGCGACGGGCCGGGTCAGTTCGGCGTCATATTGCGGCAGGATGCGCGGTTCGGCTTCGACGACCGTGACCTTGGAGCCAAGCTTGGCGAAGGCTATGCCGAGTTCCAGCCCGATATAGCCGCCGCCGACCACCACAAGCTTTTCCGGCAGCTTCGTCAGCGCCAGCGCCTCGGTCGAGGAAATCACCGGGCCGCCAAAGGGCAGCGAAGGCAGCTCGACCGGCGCGGAGCCGGTGGCGATCACCACCGTTTCGGCACGCACGATCTGCACACCCGTCTCGGTCTCGACCTCCAGCGTCCTGCCGTCGCGAAACCGGCCGCGGCCCTGGACGATCTTGACGCCCGCCTTCTTCAGGAGGCCGGCAACGCCGATATTGAGGCGGCCGACGATACCGTCCTTCCAGGCAATCGTCTTGGCAAGATCGAGCTTCAGCGCCTCGACGGAGATGCCGAGCGGGCTGGCCGAGCCCGCCATGTGCATGGTCTTGTCGAACTCCTCGGCCGCGTGGATCAGTGCCTTGGAGGGGATGCAGCCGACATTGAGGCAGGTTCCGCCCGGCTTTCCCGATTCGACAATCACCGTATCGATGCCGAGCTGGCCGGCGCGGATGGCGCAGACATAGCCGCCGGGGCCTGCGCCAAGAACCAGGAGCTTGCAGGAGATGTCCTTCATGGCCTTCCCCAATGCATGCTCCAGCGCATCTTCGCACCCCCCTCTGTCCTGCCGGACATCTCCCCCTCAAGGGGGGAGATCAGGCTGTATCTGGCGCCTGCGCCAATAGTCGACGTTGCAGGAAGATCGGAGAAGGCAAAGCTGCCAATCTCCCCCCTTGAGGGGGAGATGTCCGGCAGGACAGAGGGGGGTGCGCAATGGTGCATAAGGTGCAATCGCATCATCACCCCTCGACGAAAATCATGGCAGGGGTTTCGAGCAGCGTCTTGATGCGCTGGATGAAGACCGCCGCGTCCCAGCCGTCGACCACGCGGTGGTCGAAGCTCGACGACAGGTTCATCATCTTGCGTGGAATGAACTGGGCGCCGTCCCAGACCGGGCGGACCATGATCTTGTTGACGCCGACGATCGCCACTTCCGGATGATTGATGACCGGCGTGGTCACGACGCCGCCCATGGCGCCGAGCGAGGTGATGGTGATGGTCGAGCCGGAAAGCTCGTCACGGCTCGCCGTGCCCGCCTTGGCGGCCTCGGCAAGGCGGTTGACTTCGGACGCGCAGTCCCACAGGTCGCGCGCTTCGGCATGGCGCACCACCGGCACCATCAACCCGCCGGGCGTCTGGGCGGCGATGCCGACATGCACGCCGCCATGCTGGTGGACGATGCCGGCCTCGTCATCGAAAAGCGCGTTGACATTGGGCTGGTCGCGGATCGCCTTGACCATGGCGCGCATCAGGAAAGGCAGCAGCGTCAGCTTCGGCTGGTCGGGCCGTTTGTTCTTGTTGAGGGCGGCGCGCAGGTCCTCGAGCGCCGTGACGTCGATCTCCTCGACATAGGTGATGTGCGGGATGCGCGATTTGGCGAGCGCCATCTTCTCGGCGATCTTGCGGCGCAGCCCGACGACCTTGATGTCTTCGACCGTCGTGTTGCGGGCCAGGCCGGCGCCGGGGCGGGCCTGCAACGGCCCGCGCGCCAGAAAGGCGTCGAGATCGTCATGGGTGATGCGCCCGGCGGGTCCGCTGCCGGTCACCTGGCGCAGGTCGACGCCGGCCTCTCTGGCGCGCAGCCGCACGGCCGGTGAAGCGACCGGCTTTTCGCTTTCGGCGCGGCGCGGCGCGGCGGGACGGGGCGGGGCGATGGTCGCCACCATCGATGCAGCGTGCTTTTCCGCCGTGTGCGTGCTTTCAGCCGGCGTCGGCCTTGCCGGTCTTTCCGGCGGCTTGCCTTCTGCCGGTTTCCCTGGCGGTGGGGGCTCAGTCTTGCCGGGCGCGGCGGGCGGCTCACGGTCCGCCCCTTCGGCCACTTTGAGCCGGATCAGCGGCGAGCCGACGGCGACGACGTCGCCCACTTCCGCTCCAAGCCATATGATCTCGCCGTCTACGGGCGAGGGGATTTCAACGGTCGCCTTATCGGTCATGACGGCGGCAAGCAGCATGTCCTCGCGCACCAGATCGCCGATGGCGACGTGCCATTCGACAAGTTCGGCCTCGGCCACTCCTTCGCCGACATCGGGAAGCTTGATGACGTGCTCGCCCATGCTCACGCCTCCATGGTTTCGATGAGTGCCTGGCCGACGCGCGCCGGCCCCGGAAAATAGTCCCATTCCTGCGCATGCGGGTAGGGCGTGTCCCAGCCGGTGACGCGGGCGACCGGCGCCTCCAGATGATAGAAGCAATGCTGCTGGACCAGTGCCGCCAGTTCCGCGCCGAAGCCGGAAGTCAGCGTCGCCTCATGCACGATCACGCAGCGGCCGGTCCTGGTTACCGAAGCGACGATGGCTTCGAGATCGAGTGGCAGAAGGGTCCTGAGATCGATGATCTCGGCGTCGATGCCGGTCTCCTCGGCCGCCGCCTCGGCGACATAGACCATGGTGCCGTAGGCCAGCACCGTCAGGCTCGATCCCTGGCGGCGTATGGAGGCTTTGCCGAGCGGTACGGCGAAATGACCCTCCGGCACCTCGCCCAGGCTGTGCTTGGACCACGGCGTGACCGGACGGTCATGATGTCCGTCGAAGGGTCCGTTGTAGAGCCGTTTCGGCTCCAGGAATATGACCGGGTCCGGGTCCTCGATCGAGGCGATGAGCAGGCCCTTGGCATCCTGAGGGTTGGAGGGGACCACCACCTTGAGGCCCGAGACATGGGTGAATAGCGCTTCCGGGCTCTGGCTGTGGGTCTGGCCGCCGAAGATGCCGCCGCCGGTCGGCATGCGTATCACGATCGGGCAGGTGAACTCGCCATTGGAGCGGTAGCGGATGCGGGCGGCTTCCGAGACGATTTGGTCGAAGGCCGGGTAGACATAATCGGCGAACTGCACCTCCACGCAGGGGCGAAGGCCGTAGGCCGCCATGCCGATGGCGGCGCCGACGATGCCGAGCTCGCTGATCGGGGTGTCGAAGCAGCGGGTGCGGCCGTATTTCTGCTGCAGGCCCTGCGTGCAGCGGAAAACGCCGCCGAAATAGCCGACATCCTCGCCGAAGACGACGACATTGTCGTTCTGGCCCATCGACACGTCCATGGCATCGCGGATCGCCTCGATCAGGGTCATGCGCGGCATAGCGAGACTCCCGCAGCGTCGTGGTCGACATCCTCCCCCTCATCCGGCCCTTCGGGCGACCTTCTCCCCGCTGGGGAGAAGAAAGGGCCAGCCGGGCCACCGCACCTCCTCTCCCCTAGGGGAGAGGGTGGCGGCGCAGCGGCCGGGTGAGGAGGGATTGTGAAAGCGAGTGTCGCTAAGCAAATCATCTCTACACCCCCGCCTGCTGACGCTGGCGCCTGAGATGCGGCGGCATCTGCGCATAAACGCCCTCGAACATGTCGCGGGTGGAAGGCTTGCCGCCTGAATGCAGCGTGCCGTGGCTTTCGGCCTCCTTCTGCGCGGCGATGACCGTGGAAAGGATTTCGGCTTCGGCCTGGGTATGGCGCTCGGGCGACCACAGTCCGCGCCGGATCAAATGATTCTTCAGGCGGATGACGGGATCACCGAGCGGCCAGGCATCCGATTCGGTCTTGGGGCGATAGGCTGAAGGGTCATCGGAGGTCGAATGCGCGCCGACGCGGTAAGTCACGTGCTCGATCAGCGTCGGGCCCAGATTGCGGCGAGCGCGCTCGGCCGCCCATTTGGCAACGGCGTGGACAGCCAGATAGTCGTTGCCGTCGACGCGAAGGGCGGGAATGCCGAAGCCGAGGCCGCGCGCGGCAAAGGTGCCGGAACCGCCACGGGCAATGCCCTGAAAGGTCGAGATCGCCCACTGGTTGTTGACGATGTTGAGGATGACCGGCGCACGGTAGGTCGAGGCAAAGACGAGGGCGGCGTGGAAATCGCTCTCGGCGGTCGAACCGTCGCCGACCCAGCCGACGGCAATCCTGGTGTCGTTGCTGATCGCCGAGGCCATCGCCCAGCCGACCGCCTGGATGTATTGGGTGGCGAGATTGCCGGAGATCGAGAAGAAACCGTGCTCCTTCGACGAGTACATGATCGGCAACTGCCGCCCCTTCAGCGGGTCGCGCTCGTTGGAATAGATCTGGTTCATCATGTCGACCATCGGGTAGTCGCCGGCAATCAGCAGGCCGGCCTGACGATAGGTCGGAAAATTCATGTCTCCCGGTGTCAGGGCCTTGCGGAAGGCGCAGCTCACCGCCTCCTCGCCCATATGCTGCATGTAGAAGGAGGTCTTGCCCTGGCGCTGCGCCATCAGCATGCGGGCATCGAAGGTCCGAAGCGTCATCATGTGGCTGAGGCCTTCGAGCAGTTCTTCGTCCGAAAGCGTGCCGGCCCATGGCCCGACCGCCTCGCCCTCGCGGTTCAGAACGCGGATGATCGAATAGGCGAGATCGCGAATCGATCGGGGGTCGGCGTCGATTTCGGGGCGCGGCACGGAGCCCGCCTTGGGAATGGGAACGTTGGAGAAATCCGGCGTGCCGCCGGGTCGGACCTCGGGCTCAGGCACATGCAGGCTGAGCGCTCTTTCCTCGGTCATGCTGCCAATTCCTTGCGGTTCGGCCTGGCTGATGCGGGTTGCATCGTCCATTCATCTCACCGCCCGCGGCCGCGATCAAGCCCTGGGAGGCTGGGCTCGATGCCCCGGTTCGGGCGCTGATTTTGCCCTCTCGAAATTTTGTGGTTCAATGGCGGCGCGGAAGGATAGTTCCTGTCGCGCCGCGAATTTGGAACAGCGTTTTGTGTCGTTTTGGGTTATGGTCGCGGCCTGCCCACTCGTAAAAATAATTTTTGGAGGATCAGGCGGGAGCCGACGGACCGCCGCTGCGACTTACGCATAGGTTGAAATCGGGAATCGATTTTGGAAAGGCTTATGCTCTTTTAGAGGGTTACAGCGTCCTTCGCGCCCGGTGCGAACGGCGCTGCAGAGAAAGTGAGGAACGATATGCCGACTTTGCTGCCGCCGCTCCATGAAGGTCATGCCCCCTTCATCCTTCACCAGGCATTCCATGATGCGCTCGACGCCTATGAGGAATGGTCGCTCGACGCGTCCGAACCCTTCGTGGATTTCGATGGCAACAGCGTCGCCATTAGCGCGGTGTTCGGGCGTATGCGCAGCTGCACCGACATCCTGCCTATTCGTACGCTTGAGGCGGTGCGCGTTATCGTCGGGAACCGGATGGAAGACGAGATCGCCGACGACCAGGTGACCTATTCCCATGCCGCCCTGCTGCTTCGCGCATTGTGCGTGGATCGACTCAGGTCCTGATCCTTCCTGAAGCAAATTCTCGCGATCTGCTGTTTATTGGAATTTTATCTCGGAAATTCCTGCAGAACGGAAAATTTTTCTGTTGTGTGAGGCGCTTTCCTAATCGACAATGTCTATAAAGTTCATAGACTGTGGCCGTGACGGAGGTTGCGTATGACAGATACTGAACGGTCCGACAGCGCTCGACGGTTGTTCCGGGTTTCCGGAACCTCACATTCTTTCGATGTTCGCGCGGGCCTTGAGAGGATGATCTTCGCTCTCGCATTCGGGTTTGCCATCGCGCTCGTGTTCGGCCTGTTTGCCTGAACACAACGGGACGAGATGATTCGGTCGCACGGTTGGACCGCCTTCAAAGCCCGTATTTGACGTCTCTAAGCATGTCGTCATTATCGGCGTCGCGCATCGCCGCGAGGCTGCGATTGTCGAGCACCTCGGCGATGGCCTGGCGAACCTCAAGCATCATGTGGCGGACCTGGCAGACCGTTTCGTCACAGTCGTCGCAGCGTTCATATTGCGTATGGCTGGCGCAGGCGATCGGCGCCAGCGGACCGTCCAGCACGCGGATGACGTGGCCGATCTTGATCTCCGCGGCCGGGCGGGCGAGGCGGTAGCCGCCATCCTTGCCCTTGCGGCTCTGGACGAAACCGGCATTGCGCAACTCGCCCAGAATGGCGTCGAGGAATTTTTTGGGAATATTGTTGGCAACCGCGATGTCGTTGACGAACGCCAACCGGCCAACCGGCATCCCGGACAGATGCACTAGAGCCTTGAGGCCGTATTTGCCTTTTTTGGTCAGCATGAAAGCGACAATTCTTCAGACGTTCGTGGACGGGTTTGGCGAGTGTTTGTGTGCAAATGATGACACATCCGCCCCAGAACACCCCTTCCATCAGACGTAGAATCGCAGCCGCGCCCAGACAAGCGCAAACATGTTGATTTCAGGTGCGTTTTTGGGCGTTTGTGGCGGATTTGACGCTATCGCGCGCCCGTTCCTCAGCCGGCGCCGAAGACGCGCCCACGCCGCACCGTCACGAAACCCTCGTTGCCGGCTTCGGCAGGCGTTTCGGGCGCCACATCCAGCTCGAGAGTTTCGCCCTGATCCGTCGTCGCCAGGATGCGCCTGCCGTCTGGCCGATCGATGACGCGCAGGATCTTCGCCGCCACTCCGCCGCCTTCGGCCGACCAGTCGAGATCGTTGGGACGCATGAAAATCTCGGCTTTCCCGTCCGCCACGTCCGGCGCGGCGAAGCCGATACCGCCGACACTCGCCGTGCCGTTTCGCACCGTTGCCGACAGCCGGTTGGCATCGCCGAGGAACTTCATGACAAAGGCGGAATTGGGATTGCGGCAGACCTCCTCGGGCGTGCCCTGCTGCACGATCTTGCCGGCGTTGAGGATGACGACCCGGTCTGCAAGATCGAGCGCTTCCTCCTGGTCGTGAGTGACGAACAGCGTGGTGATGCCGAGTTCGTCATGGATTTCGCGCAGCCAGCGGCGCAGGTCGCGCCGCACATTGGCGTCCAGCGCGCCGAACGGCTCATCGAGCAGGAGCACCTTGGGATCGACGGCCAGCGCACGCGCCAGCGCCACGCGCTGGCGCTGGCCGCCGGAAATCTGCGTAGGGAAACGTTCGCCAAGCCCGTCGAGCTTAACCAGATGCAGGAGCTCGGCAACGCGGGCGTCTATCTCGGCCTTGGAGCGCTTAACCTTCGACACCTTCATGCCGAAGGCGATGTTCTCCGCAACCGTCATATGCGGAAACAAGGCATAGTGCTGGAAGACGAAGCCGACGCCGCGATTTCGCACGGGAATGTCTGTGGCGTCCCCCTCGCCGAAATAGATCTTGCCCGCGTCGGCATATTCGAGACCGGCGACCATGCGCAGGATCGTGGTCTTGCCGGAGCCTGACGGTCCGAGCAGCGCCACCAGTTCGCCGCTTTCGATATCGAGCGACACGCCATGCACGGCGCGGAACGTGTCGAACGTCTTGACGACGGTGTCGAGGCGGATTTTCACGTCGCAGTCTCCGAAGCGGGTTGTGGGGCGGCCAGCGCCGGGCGTCCGCCGCGGCCGGCGCCCTGGCGCTCGAGCAGCACCTTGGCGATCAGCGTGGCGACGGCAAGCACCGCCAGGATGGAGGCTGCGGCGAAGGCGCCTGCGGTCTGATAGTCATGATAGAGCAATTCGATGTGAAGCGGCAGCGTGTTGGTCTGGCCGCGAATGTTGCCCGAGACGACTGAAACCGCACCGAATTCGCCCATGACGCGGGCGTTGCACAGCACCACGCCGTAAAGCAACGCCCAGCGGATGTTGGGCAGCGTCACCGAGAAGAAGGTGCGCCAGCCGCTGGCCCCAAGCGAGGTCGCCGCCTCCTCCAGGTCGCGTCCCTGCGCCTGCATCAGCGGGATCAATTCGCGGGCGACGAAGGGCGCGGTCACGAACATCGAGGCAAGCGCGATGCCGGGTAGTGCGAACATGATCTTGATGTCGGCCGATTGCAGCGCCGGGCCGAACAGGCCCTGCAGGCCATAGACAAAGAGATAGGCGACGCCGGCGACAACCGGCGAGACCGAGAACGGAATCTCGATGACAATCAGCAGCAGGCGCCTGCCGGGAAAATCGAATTTGGTGATCGCCCAGGCGGCAGCGACGCCGAAAACGGTGTTGATCGGCACGGCGATGAGCGCCGTCAGCACGGTCAGGAAGATGGCGTGGCGGGTGTCTGGGTGGGCGATCGCCGCCGAGTAAACCGACCAACCCCTCGATGACGCCTCAATGCCGATGACGACCAGCGGGGCGACAATGAAAAGCGCGGTCACGACCAGGACCGCGCCGATGAGGCTGCGGCGGAAGGCCGGCTGATCGCCGACGCGCGGCGGCTTCTTGTGCTTGGCCATGCTCAGCTCCTCGCCGTGTAGCGCAGTGCCCGCGCCTGCAGCAGGTTGGTGACGGCAAGCATGACGAAAGCGGCAATCAACAGCACCGAGGCAATGGCGGCCGCCGCCTGGTAGTCGTACTCCTCCAGCCGGATGAAGGTCAGAAGCGCCGTGATCTCCGTCTCGAAGGGTTGATTGCCGGCGATGAAGATGATGGCGCCGAATTCGCCAAGGCTGCGGGCGAAGGCGAGCGACACGCCGGCAAGCAGCGCCGGGGTGAGCAATGGAAGAATGACGCGCAGGAAAACGGACCGGTCCGAGCCGCCGAGCGACTGGGCGGCTTCTTCCAGCGCCGGGTCCAGGTCTTCCAGCACCGGTTGCACGGTGCGCACGATAAAGGGAATGCTGGTGAAGGCCATGGCGATCATGATGCCGAGCGGCGTGTAAGCGACTTTGATGCCGTAGTCGCCGAGGATCGAGCCAAACAGGCCGGTCGGCGCAAATAGCGTGGTCAAGGCGATGCCGGCGACGGCGGTCGGCAAGGCGAAGGGCAGATCGACCAGCGCATCGACGAAGCGCCGGCCCGGAAAGCGATAGCGCACCAGAACCCAGGCGAGCGCCAGGCCGAAGACCAGATTGAAGGCGGTGGCGCCAAGCGCCGCAAGCACAGTGACCCGATAGCTGGCGACGGCGCGCCCCGACGAGACGATGCGCCAATAATCATCGAAGCCAAGGCTTGCCGCCTTGTAGGTCAGCGCGGCCAGCGGCAGCGCCACGATGAGCGACACGTAGGCGAGAGTTATCCCGAGGGCCAGGGGAAAACCCGGCAGGACGCGGCGTGTCACTGGCGAAGACCCTATATCACGAGTTTGGAGCGGGGGCTGTAAATAGCAGCCGCCCGCCCCGTCAACTTGCCGAACGGCAGGAGTTCAGCGCCCGCCGTAAAGCTGGTCGAGAATGCCGTCCGAGGCGAAATGCTCGGCCTGGATCTTCTCCCATCCGCCGAAGACATCCTCGACGGTGACCAGCCGAACCTCGGGAAACTTGTCCTTGAACTCGGCCGCAACTGCTTCGTCGCGGACGCGATTGCCGTTCGCCGCAAGGATTTTCTGGCCTTCCGGCGTGTAGAGGAAGTCGAGATATTTCTTGGCGAGATCGCGCGATTCGCGCTTGTCGACCACCGTGTCGACGATGGCGACTGGAAACTCGGCGAGCAGGCTGACGGAAGGCACGACGGCGTCGAACTTGTCCTCACCGAATTCGCGACGAATGCCGGTCGTCTCGGATTCGAAGGTGATCAGCACGTCGCCGATCTCGCGCTCGACGAAGGTGGTGGTGGCGGCGCGGCCGCCTGTATCGAACACCGGCACATTGTCGAACAGCTTGGTGATGAACTCCTTCACCTTGGCTTCGTCATTGTTGAACGCTTCCTTGGCGTAGGCGAACGCTGCCAGATAAGTGTAGCGCGCGTTGCCCGACGTCTTCGGGTTGGGGAAGATGACCTCCACGTCGTCGCGCACGAGGTCGTTCCAGTCCTTGATCTTCTTCGGGTTGCCGGCGCGCACGAGGAAGGACGGCAGCGAGTAGAAGGGCGAGGCTTCATGCGGGAAATCGCTCTTCCAGTCGTCGGAGACGAAGCCGTTCTTGACCAGGAAATCGATGTCGATGACCTGGTTGAAGGTAACCACGTCGGCTTCAAGGCCCTCCACGATGGCGCGGGCCTGCTTGGAGGTGCCGGCATGCGACTGGTCGATGGTGATGCCGGGGTTGGCGGCCACGAATGCCTCGTTGACGGCGACGAACAATTCGCGCGCCACGTCGTAGGAGGCGTTGAGCAATTTGTCGGCGGCGGACGCCGATACGGGAGCAGTGACAAGGCCGACGAGTGCCACGCCGGCGAGCAGAAAACGCCTCATTCGAAACTCCGTGATGTGAAGCTGAGTGTTGGAATGAAATTACCCGAGGTGGGCGGCCTGCGGCGAGGAAGCGGCTGCCCCGCAAATGCATGGGCAGGAAAATCCCATTATCGGATTGCGAATTTTATGGAATTCCATTCCCGCCAATCGGCCGATGGTCGCGACGAGCGCGGCAAAAGGTCGGTATCGAAAGAATATGCTGCCGATCGCCAGGTCACCCGGCCGGCGCCTGCTGTGGAAAAATCTTCCAACGCCGCGGCCGGAAGGTGACGCGGCTTTTCTGCGCCGCCGGATGTTCGATCGGCAGCTCGATTTCGACGCGCTGCTGATGGCCACCGAATTCGAGTTCGACGCGGCGGGTCCCGGCGACGCGCCGGCTGGCGACGACCGTGCCGGCGATGCAGCCGCTGCAGCCGTCGAGAAGCTCGACGTCGTGCGGGCGGAAATAGAGCATCGCCTCGCCATCCTGTGCTTCCGGAACAGAAAGCCCGATCGGGCGATCGGCCATCCAGACCTGGCCGGCCTCGACCTTGACCGGCATGGAGCTTGAATCGCCGATGAAGCCGTAGACGAAGGGCGAGTTGGGCGTGTCGTAGACCTCGTCGGCGGTGCCGACCTGTTCGATGCTGCCCTGGCTCATGACGACGACGCGGTCGGCAAGTTCCAGCGCTTCTTCCTGATCGTGAGTGACGAAGACGGTGGTGTGACCGGTGGCGTCATGGATATCGCGCAGCCAGCGGCGCAGTTCGCGACGGACCTGCGCATCGAGCGCGCCGAAGGGTTCGTCGAGCAGCAACACCTTCGGCTCGATCGCCATGGCGCGGGCGAGCGCCACGCGCTGGCGCTGGCCGCCGGAAAGCTGTGCCGGATAGCGGTTTTCCAGGCCCGAAAGCTGGACGAGATCGAGAAGCTCCAGCGCACGCTTGCGAATCTCGGCCTTCGGCGGCCGTGTCGAGCCGGGCCGAACCTTGAGGCCGAAGCCGATATTGTCGGCGACCGTCATGTGCCGAAACAGCGCGTAATGCTGGAACACGAAGCCGACATTGCGTTCCTGGATGGTGCGGTGCGAGGCGTCATCGTCGCCGAAATAGATCGCGCCGCGCGTCGGCTGCTCAAGGCCGGCGATCAGGCGAAGCAGCGTCGTCTTGCCGGAGCCGGACGGGCCCAGCAGCGCGATCAGTTCACCGGACCTGATGTCGAGGCAGACATCGTGAAGAGCCGGAAACCGGTCGAATTCCTTGCGCACATTGGCAACGCGAACATCCATTCAATTTCCCCAAGAGCTTTGTCAATGTCCGCGGCTGGCGGCGATCGCGTGGCCGTAGCGAATTTCCAGTATCGTCTTCAAGACGAGCGTCACCAGCGCCAGTCCGGCCAAGAGCGAGGCGACCGCGAAGGCGGCGACGGAATTGTACTCATTGTAAAGTATTTCGACGTGCAGCGGCATGGTGTTGGTCAGGCCGCGAATATGGCCCGACACCACAGAGACGGCGCCGAACTCGCCCATGGCGCGGGCGTTGCACAGAAGCACCCCGTAGAGCAGGCCCCATTTGATGTTGGGCAGGGTGACATACCAGAACGTCTGCCAGCCATTGGCGCCGAGTGAGAGGGCGGCTTCTTCATCGCCCGTGCCCTGTTCCTGCATCAGCGGGATCAGTTCGCGCGCCACGAAGGGGAAGGTGACGAACACGGTGGCGAGCACGATGCCGGGAACGGCAAACAGGATTTCGATGCCGTGGCTTTTCAGCCAGGGTCCGAGCACGCTGTTGGCACCGAACAGGAGCACATAGACCAGGCCGGAAATGACCGGGGAGACCGAGAAGGGCAGGTCGATCAACGTGATCAGGAAGGTCTTGCCCTTGAACTCGAACTTGGCGATCGCCCAGGCCGCGGCGACGCCGAAGACGAGATTGAGGGGCACTGAAATGACCGCGACCAGCAGCGTCAGGCGGATCGCCGCGAGCGTGTCCGGATCGACCAGCGCTTCCATATAAGGCCCAACGCCGCGTTTGAATGCTTCGATGAAAACGAGGATCAGCGGCAACAGCAGGAAGAGGGCGATGAAGCCGAGCGCGAGCGCCAGAAGCACCCATCTGGCGGCGCGGCTTTCTGTGGTTGCCGAGGCCCTGTTTTCATGGCGGCTGTCCGATGCAGCTTCGACGAAACTAGCCATAGCGCTTGCGGCTCCACGACTGGATGAGGTTGATGACCAGAAGCATCAGGAATGAAAGCGCCAGCATGATCGTGGCGATGGCGGTGGCGGCCGCGTAGTCGTATTCCTCAAGCCGGATGACGATCAAAAGCGGTGCGATTTCGGACACATAGGGTAGATTTCCGGCAATGAAGATGACCGACCCGTATTCGCCGACGCCACGCGCGAAGGCGAGCGCGAAGCCGGTGGTGATTGCAGGCGCCAGGCCCGGAAACAGGACGCGCGTGATGGTCTGGAAACGGCTGGCTCCGAGGGTCGCCGCCGCTTCCTCGACCTCCTTGTCAATCTCCTCGATGATGGGCTGCACCGTACGCACGACGAACGGCAGGCCGATGAAGATGAGCGCGATGACAATGCCGAGCGGCGAATAGGCGACCTGGATGCCGAGCGGGACAAGCAGGCTGCCGATCCAGCCTCGCGGTGCGTAAAGCGAGGTCAGCGCAATGCCGGCCACGGCGGTGGGCAGGGCAAAGGGCAGGTCGACCATGGCGTCTATGATGCGGCGGCCGGGAAAACTGTATCGGACCAGCACCCAGGCAACGATGGTGCCGAAGACGACATTGACGGCAGCCGCGATCATGGCGGTGCCGAAGCTGATCTCCAGCGCCTTGACGGTGCGGCGATCGGTGGCGATCGCCCAGAAATCGGTCCAGCCGAGCGCGGCCGAGCGCCAGACAAGCCCCGACAGCGGGATGAGGATGATGAGCGTGAGGTAGGCGAGCGAGAAGCCGAGCGTCAATCCGAACCCGGGAATGACGCTCGGCACCTTGAATCGCCACCGCGCTTCAGCGGGAGCATTGTTCATCGGTCTCGATCTTATCTCTTACCGGGCCGGTTTGTAGATCTGGTCGAACATGCCGCCATCGCCGAAGTGATAGGGCTGCGCCTTTGCCCAGCCGCCGAAGATCGGATCGTCGATACTGACGAGCTTCAGTTCCGGCAGTTTCTGCAACTCCTCGGGCGGCACCAGATCCGGCTTGGACGGGCGGTAATGGTGCCTCGCCGCGATGCGCTGACCTTCCTCGGAATAGAGATAGTTCAGATAGGCTTCAGCGACCTTGCGCGTGCCCTTGGCATCGACATTGCCGTCGACCACGGCCACCGGCGGCTCGGCCTGGATCGATTGCGGCGGAATGACGATGTCGAACTGGTCTTCGCCGAATTCGTCAAGGGCGAGATAGGCTTCGTTTTCCCACGCAAGCAATACGTCGCCAAGACCGCGCTCGGCGAAGGTGACGGTCGAGCCGCGCGCACCGGTGTCGAGCACTGGAACGTGACTGTAGAGCGCGCCGATATATTCCTTGATCTTGGCTTCGTCGCCGCCATACTGGCCATGGGCCCAGGCCCAGGCCGCGAGATAGTTCCAGCGGGCGCCACCCGAGGTTTTGGGGTTGGGCGTGATGACCTGGAGCCCTTCCTTGGTCAGGTCGCCCCAATCGTTCACGCCTTTCGGATTGCCCTTGCGCACCAGGAAAACGATGGTCGAAGTGTAGGGCGAGGAGTTGTTCGGCAGTTTGCCGCGCCAGTCCGGTGCGATCTTCCTGGTCTTCTCGGCGATGGCGTTGATGTCGCTTTCGAGCGCAAGCGTGACCACGTCGGCGGGGAGCCCGTCGATTACCGCGCGCGCCTGCTTGCCCGATCCGCCATGCGAGCTTTGGATGGTGACCGTCTCGCCGGTGTCGGCCTTCCATTTGGCGGCAAAGGCCTCGTTGTACTCCTTGTAGAACTCGCGCGTCGGATCATAGGACACGTTGAGGATCGTGGTGTCGGCAAAGGCGAAGCCGAAGATGCCGAATTGCACCGCGCCGGCAAGAAGGCCGGCCAGAAATCTGCGAGATCGAAGCTGAGTCATGTCTGCCTCCGTTTTCACAAGAGCATACTCTACCGATCTAGTAGAATTTCGATGGACCCGTTGTTGCGAATTTGAGGGCGTCGGCGCAATTTCCGCGCCGCCGGCGTCAAGGCATGGGGAATCATTTTCTTCACGTTCGTCAAGGAACGGCGCGGTTCATGTGTGGCGGCAATCGCTATAGCGGCCGCCGGATCATTCAACGAACACCTTGACGCTGGCGGCGCGGCCCGCCGCGTCGATTACCGTAAGCGTGGAATAGCCGAGGCTATCGGGCTGCCACAGCGCTGTTCGACGCCGCACCACATCGGCCAGCGGCTTGCCGTTTGCCAGCCAGCGGAACGGCGCACGGCCACCCTGTAGCTTCAGCACCAGCGGCGAAGCATCGGCCGAAGCCGCACCCAGTTCCACATGCGCGCCGTTCGGCGGAAAGACAATCCGCGGGGCGGGCTCCGTCGGCGCTACCGCTACCAGTTCGCCGGAGCCGGAGGCAAAACGTTGCAAGGTTACCGGAAGGTCAGCACGAGCGG
Source organism: Borborobacter xinjiangensis (assembly GCF_047739745.1). NCBI lineage: Bacteria > Pseudomonadati > Pseudomonadota > Alphaproteobacteria > Hyphomicrobiales > Phyllobacteriaceae > Borborobacter > Borborobacter xinjiangensis. Next base: position 79,935 of record NZ_JBLLVA010000001.1, read on the forward strand.
TGCGCAATGCGCCGGCCGGCGCGCGCGGCAGCGGCACGATGGCAAGGCCCGATTTGGCAAAAGCCTCGAACAGGACGGGCGCCGCCGAGACGTAGCCCGAAAGGCCGGGGACGGAGCCGGAATCCGCCCGGCCCACCCAGACGCCGAGCACATGGCGACCATCGAAGCCGACCGACCAGGCGTCGCGATAGCCGTAGGAGGTGCCGGTTTTATAGGCAATGCCGCGCCGGGCTGCACCTTCGGGGGGCCTCACCCCGGAAAGCATGTCGGCGACCTGCCAGGTGGCGCGGTCGTCGAGAATGATGCCGCCGCTTGCGCCCACGGGCGCCGCCTCCGTACCGTCGCGAAGCAAGCTGGCTTTCCCGCCATTGGCAAGCCCGGTGTAGAGCTGCACCAGATCGCGCAACGTGAGCCCTACACCGCCCAAGCCGATCGCAAGGCCCGGCGGCTCATTCTTCGGCAGGGAAGGGGTGACGCCCGCCTGTCGGAAACGCGCCGTCAGCCGCGCCGGGCCGACCGCATCGAGCAGGCGCACGGCTGGCACGTTGAGCGACAGTTGCAGCGCCTGGCGCACGCTGACATCGCCCTGGTAGCCCATGTCGAAATTACGCGGGCGATAGCCGGCGAAATCGGCTGGGCGATCCTCGATCAGCGTTTCCTGCGCAACAAGCCCCTGCTCGATGGCGAGGCCATAGATGAACGGCTTCAGGGTCGAGCCCGGCGAGCGCGAAGCCCTGGTCATATCGATCCAGCCGGAGCGGCTGGCATCGAAATAGTCCGCTGAGCCGACTTCGCCGAGCACTTCGCCGGTGCGCGCATCGGCCAGAACCATCGCCACGGAAATTTTCGGGCCGAGCTTCGCAGCGGAGGCGCGCGCGACCGCTTCGAGCCCTTCTTGGACGCGCTTGGCCAAGGTAAGCTGGTGGCGATGGCGGGAGGGGGCGTTGCGCAAGGCCCTGTCGGCGACGTGGGCGGCAAGTGCCGGCAGGGCGAAACGCACGTCCGCCACTTCGTCCGCTTGCGTGCGAGCCGCTTCGCGCTGGCTGAGAACACCGGCGCTGACCATGCGGTTGAGCACACGGTTACGCGCTGCCTCGGCTGCATTGCGGTTGCGGTCGGGGCGGCGGCGTTCCGGCAATTGCGGCAGGGCGACCAGCAGAGCTGTTTGCGAGACGCTGAGCCGGCGCGGCTCCTTGCCGAAATAGGCGAGCGAGGCGGCGCGCACGCCCTCCAGATTGCCGCCATAAGGCGCAAGCGTCAGATAACGTTCGAGGATCTCTCGCTTGTCCAGTCGTCGCTCGATCTGGACCGCGCGGAACATCTGCCGCAGCTTCGAACCGAGACTGCGGCTTTCGCGCGGCTCGATCAGCCGGGCGAGTTGCATCGACAAGGTCGAACCGCCAGAAACGATGCGGCCATTGCCGGCGAATTGCCGGGCCGCGCGCAGAAGCGCCAGGAAATCGATGCCATTGTGATCGAAGAAGCGCTTGTCCTCATAGGCGATCAGCATCTCGACGAATTGCGGATCGACGGCGTCGAGATCGACCGCCAGCCGCCAGTAGCCGTCCGGCGTCGCATAGGCGCGCAACAGCGCGCCGTTGCGATCGAGCACTTCGGTAGAGACTGTCAGTTGTTCCGGCAGCGGCGGCGGGAAGGCGCGGTCGAGGGCAGGAAGGGCGAAGATGGTGACGGCGGCCAGACCGATGGCGACGCTAGCGGAAAGTGCGATTTTGCGGAGGAGGGGCACGAATTCATCCCCCTTACCCGGCCGCTGCGCGGCCACCCTCTCCCTGAGGGGAGAGGAGGGAACTGGCACGGCGGGCGTCGTCTCTTACAGCGGTTGGCAGGGAAGAAGGCGGCTCAGCCCTTTCGGTTGGTCGAAGACTGGTTTCCACGGCGCGGCCGGCATCCTCCTCTCCCCGATGGGGAGAGGGTGGCCGCGCAGCGGCCGGGTGAGGGGGCGGTTCCAACACTACGTTCATCTTTGTGCTGCCACCCTACTGCGCCCTGACCTCCATCATCCCGCTAGAGGTGCGGGCCGAAAACTGCGGCCGGTACATGTCTTCGACGCTGGCCGGCGGATGCGCGTAGATGCCGGGGGTAACCGCGCGCACCACATAGGCGAGCGTGATCGGCGCGGTGTCGCCGGCCTGCCGGTCGAAAGCGGCGACAAAGCGGTCGTCGCGGAATTCGAGATGCGCGGCTTGCGCGCGTGCAAGCCAGGGGAAGTTAGACAGCTCCGCGCTGGAAACCAGGCCCGGATTGTCGATCTCGAAGCCGGCCGGCAACAGATCGCTGACCAGCACGCGCGACGGCCATTGATTGAACGGAGTGATGCTGAGCACCGCCACGAAGCGCTCGTTCTGGCCGACGCTGGTGACATTCGCCTCCGATCCGTCGAGATTGTAGTAGGTGCGCCTGATCTCGAAACCGTCGCCGCCTGCCGGCAGCGGCTGGGCAGGCGCGGCCACTGCCGTGACCACCGCCTGCACCGGATCGGCTCCCCTATTGGCGATGGTGACCGGATTGGCCAGCAGTGCATCCCCGGTCAATGTCTGCGAATAAAGGCCGGTGTGCGGGGCATCGTTGACGGTGAGGCTGATTGCGTCGCCACCTGCCCGCAGCGCGCGGGCGGCAAGCAGCATCCAGGCCTGGTCCTGCGTGCTGGTATAGTCGGCCGTCTTTCGCTCGGCCGAAACCAGCTTGACCAGTTCCGGCACGACTTTCGGCATCGGACGGCTTTCGCCGGCAAGTGCCAACATGGCCGCGCCGTCACGCAGGCGCGAGCCGTAGTCCGAACGCGCATAGTCATGCTGGGGATTGGCCTTGGCGAGCGTCAACGCAGCGGTGAAGGTCGATTCAGACCGCTGCTGGTCGCCGTAGAGCGCCAGGCTGGCGGCAAGCTGGGCGACGGCCATCGGACTCGAAAAAGCTTCGAGTTTCGCGTCCGAATAATAGCGCAGGTCGCCGATCGAAGCCTTCTTGTTGCGGGCAAGCACATAGAGCGCATAGGCGATATCGCTGCCGCGACCCTCGATATCGAGATCATAGGCCAGCGAATTCTGCAGATTGCCAAGTGCCGACAGCATCGCCTCGCGCGGCACGTCGAAGTTCTTTTCGCGTGCCCGGGTCAGGAAATCGGTGACATAGGCGTCGAGCCAGAGATCGCCCGAGCCGGGCGACCAGAGGCCGAAGCTGCCGGAGGAGGACTGGTAGTTCAGTACGCTGTAGATGGCGTCCTGGATGCGCTGGCGCAGGGCCGGATCGTCCGCCATGCCGGCTTCAGCGGCAAGCTCGCTGACGTAGAGCAATGGCAGGGCGCGGCTGGTGGTCTGCTCGGTGCAGCCATAGGGATAGCGATCGAGCGCCAGCAAAAGCGAGGGGACGTCGAAGGCCGCCGCCCGCGATATGCCGATGCTGACATGGGCTCCGTCGAGCAGGCTTGCCGCCAGAAGCTCGCGGTCGACATGCAGGCTGCCGCCATGGGCGGCAAGGTCGACGACGGTGCGCGTCGTGACCGGCAGGTCGGCAGGGCGGATCGGGATGGACAGCTTCTGCTCGACCGTCAGGCCATCGGCACCGGCGAGCTGGATCGTAACGCCGCCGTCGCCCGTTGTCTCGGCCGTCAGCGGGACGGTGAGCGACTGGCGCTTGCCCGCCGTCAGCGTGACGCTGTCGGGAAGGCTATCGCCTGCCGTTAGCCCGCCGCTGGCTTCGATGGTCAGCGCATAATTGCCGTCCGGCGCGTCGGTGTTAGCAATGTCGAGCCGCATCTCGGCGCTGTCGCCGGGCGCCAGAAAACGCGGCAGGCCGGCGGTGATGACAACCGGATCGCGCACGACGACGTCCGACACCGCATGGCCCACGCCTTCCTTGCTCCACGCCACGGCCATGACCCGAACGGTGCCGTTGAATTGCGGCACGTCGAATTCGATGGTGGCCTCGCCGTTGGCGTCGAGCGTCACCGGACCGGAGAAGAACGCGACCAGCTTCTCGGTGGGCGGGCTGCCTTCGGCAGTCAGACTTGCACCGTCGCCGCCGGTGCGCAGCTTGCCGGTGACGCCGAGAGAGCCGTCGATCAGGCGCCCGTAAAGATCGCGCAGTTCAAGCCCGAGCTGGCGCTGGCCGAAGAACCAGGCTTCCGGATCTGGCGCCTGGTACCTGGTCAGGTTGAGAATGCCGACATCGACGGCGGCGACCATGACACGGGCTTCGCCGGAGGCGCCGGTGACCGAGACCGGGACCGAAAGTCGCTGCCTCGGCTCGGTCTTTTCAGGCGGGCTCAGCGCGACGTCCAGTTTCTTGTCGGCCGGATCGATCTTCAGCCATTTGACGCCGATGGCGCGGGCCGGCATGCGTGATTCCTGCGCCTCGCCCGGACGAAAGAGCGTGGCGGTGACATAGGCGCCGGCACCCCAGTCTTCACCCACCGGAATGTCGATGCTTGCGCCACCTTCCGGCACGGATGCGGTGAAGGTCTCGAGCAGCCGGTCGGCGCCGACCGTCACCAGAAGCTCGCCGGCGAAGCGCGGCGAGATCTGCAATTTGGCGGTCTCGCCGGCTGTGTACTGATCCTTGTCGAGGGCGATTTCCAGCCCGTCGGGCGTTTCGGTGGAGGTCGCCTCGACATACCAGCCGGCATCGAACTCGACGCTCGTCGCCGGGCTGGTGGGATCGGAGGTGGCGATTTCCAAACGATAACGGCCCCAATCGACGGGCACCGAGATGCTCGCTTCGCGGCCGGCTTCCAGGTCGATCCGGCCATTGGCTACGGCCTTGGTGAAGGTCACCGGCTCGTAACTCCAGGCATTGCCGCTGCGATACCACTGGTAATTTCGCTCGACTTTGACCAGTGACCACTCCGCGCTTTGAAGAGCGGTGCGCGTTCCGTCCGGTTCGGCGGCGATGATGCTGAATTTCGCGGTGGACCCTTGCGGAACTTCGCCGCCGGAAAATTCCGGCTTGATGCCTATCATCCGCCCTTGCGGCCGGATGGCGATATCAAGAGCGCGCTCGACGGCGCGGCCGCCGCTTTCGCGCATGCGCACCGTAACCGCCGCATTGAGCAGACGGGTGGTGGACGGAAGCTGATCGACAGTCACAGGGAAGGTCGCCTTGCCGTCATCGCCCACCGGCGGAAGTCCGGCCAGCGGAATGCGGGTGGCTTCGCCTTCTTCCTCGTCGGCGAGACCGAATGAGAACCCTTTGAAACGCTGCCATTCACGTTTGGTCGAGATGGTGACTTCGCCCTCCAGCGCCAGCCCCGCAGCCGGCGCGCCGTAAAGGAAGCGTCCGTCAACCGTCAGGTTTGCCGCCTCGCCGGAGGCTATTTCCTCGCGGTCGCTGGTCAGGTCGAATTCGATGCGGTCGGGCACGAAATCCTCGACCAGGAACATCTGGCTGGCGACGGCAGCCTGCTTCGGGTCGGCATGAATGGCGACGGTCCAGGTGCCGCGCATGGCGTTGGGCGAAAGGGTCAAGTGCACGGCGTGGCCGCCGGCCACGGCACTTTCAGAAACGATGCGTCGGTCTTCGACGCCGTCGGGGCGGGTGAAGATGAAAGTGAGCGGCAGGTTGTCGACCGCCGCCGCCGTCTCATCGCGGGCGAGGGCGGCGACATGCACTTCCTCGCCGGCGCGGTAGATGCCGCGCTCGGTCCAGGCATAAATGTCGAGGGCGCCCGGCGCGGCGCGTCCGGTGACGCCACGGTCGGAAAGATCGAAGCCGGCGCGGGTCATGTCAAGGAAGACAAAATCCTCGTCGCCGCGGTTTGCCATCAGCACCGCCGGCGCCATGCCGCCGGTTCCGCGCGTCAGGCCGGCGGTGAAGGTCGCGTGGCCTTCGGCGTCGGTCTTGGCTGTGCCCAGAACTTCATTGTTGCGGGCAAGCAGCGTCAGTTCGGCATCTGCAATGGGCTTGGCCGAACCGAGCGAGCGGGCAAAGACGTTGAGCCCGTCCTGGCCGGCATAGGTGGAAAGCCCGATATCGGAGACGACGAACCATTGGGTGGCGCGGGCATCGTAGGTCTCGCTGCGGGCATTCTGAGGCTGGGCAGTCAGCACATAGACGCCGGGCTTGCGATCGGGCAGCGCCTCGTCGACCGGAAAGCTGGTCGTCACTTCCTGATTGAGCTCGTTAGCGATCTCGATCCGGCCCTCCCAGACCGGTTCCCCCATCTGGTCGGAAATGCTCGTGATGTCATAGCCGTCGAGCTGGCGCAGGAACTGATAGCCGGTGAGAAGCTGGGCGAGCGAGCGGTCGCCGATGCGGTAGAGCTTCATGTCGGCTGCATCGGTATTGACGGTGACGAGCGGAATGCCGCGCCGTGCGGTGGCAGGCAGCACGAAGCTGTCGCCGGTGAAGCGGGCGGAGGCGGCGCGGTCCTGCACATAGATCGAAAGAGCTACCGGCGCGCTCAGCACCTCGCCGATGGCAGAAGGCAGGCCGCTGCGGAATGAGACGCTGTAGTGCCGGCCGTGTTCAAGGCCCTCCACGCAGATCTGCTGACCCTTCGCCTCGATCGCCTTGGGCGCGGCATTGTCGACGGTCACGAAAGGCGCATAGTCGATGCCGGTCTTGACCAGCTCTTCGGAGAACTGCGCGCAGATGCGTGGCGAAGCGCTGTCATTGTCGACGGAATGATCGACGATGCGAAAGCCCTTGCGAGCCTTCAGGTCCTCATATTCGGCGCGCACTGAGGCTGAGTTGACCAGGTCGAGGCTTGCCTCGTAGGCCTGAAGTGCTGGACGCGACAGCTCCCGCCGGTCGAGCGCCACGGCCATGACCGCCAATGCATCGGCGCGCGTCGCCGCCGTGCGCAGGAGCTGATAGCCGTTCCAGGCAGCCGAGGTGGCATCACGTTGCAGCTTTGCCGTCTCTTCGCCGTTCGCCGGCTGAACGCCAAGAATGGCGCGGGCAAGCTCGATCCACACCGCGCCATCTTCGGGCGAGGTCGCCACGGCGGTGGTGAGCTTCTGCATGGCGGTGCGCGGATCGCCGTTGCGCATCGCCTCTTCGGCCGCATCGGTAAGCGCGGCGAGTCCTTCCTCTCCGACCGCGACTGAGCCATCGGTGAGGCTCGCACGGAACTGCCGCGCCTCGTCGACCATGCCGGCGCCGAAGAAGCCAAGTTCCGGCGGCGCGCCGATGTCGGGATCGCTGTTCAGCGCTACGACCTTGCCGGCAACCGCGCCGGGGAACGGTCTCAGCACGCTGAAGTCCGATTTCAGGAAACACCATTTCGCCTTGGAGTTGTAGGTAAAGGCGCGACATGAGGAATCGCCAAGACAAGTGCTCTTGCATTGATCGAGCGACACGTTCTGCTCCGATCTCAGGTCGAAGCCGAAATAATCGCCATCCTGGCTGGTGACGATTTTCCTGGCATCTTGCGCCATGGCCTGGCCGCCGAAGACGAGCAAGAGCAGGAGACAGGTGAAAGCATGTGCCGCACGCATTGACATGGTCTTCTCCTGAAGCTGCCGTCGTTTGCGGCAGCCATGTTCAAGCTTCGATATGGGTTGTCAACACACTCCGGAAGGGTGAATCCCATCATCCAAAAGAGTTCGCGGATAGGTTTTCTGTGGATCACGCTTTTTCGTTGTGCACCGCAATGTGCAAAGCCTTGCGTGGCCTGATGGAACGGCCTGGCTGGCGCTGTCGGCATCATCGGAAACGGCGCAGATTAGCAGATTGGGAAAAAATCGGCCGGAATCCTTGGCCACTATGAAGAATGCGGCATGAATGTCGCATTTGCGCGCACCGATCTCCCGCCAAAGCTGCACATTCTCATCCCGCTTTCGTGATCCGCGCTCTTTGACATCGAGTGTAGGATACGAAATGCTAATCGGCAGAAAGCCAGTAAATGGGAGAGAATAATGACCTTCTACAAAAGCAATGGGGATCGTGTTCCAGACCATATTCGCAAGCTCGCTGAAAGCGTGAAGACCGGCGGAATGGACCGCCGCGAATTTCTTGCGCTGGCGAGTGCGTTCGGCGCCACGACGGCGATGGCTTACGGCATGATCGGTCTTGCCGCGCCGACCGAGGCGCTGGCCCAGGAGCCGAAAAAGGGCGGCGTTCTCAAGATCGCGATGTTCATCAAGGCGCCGAAGGATCCGCGCATGGCGGACTGGTCGGAGATCGCCAATTCGCAGCGCCAGTCGCTGGAGCCGCTGGTCAAATATACGCGCGAATATACGTTCGAACCTTACCTGCTCGAGGGCTGGGAGGTGAACGACGACGCGACGGAATACGTCCTGAAGTTGCGAAAGAACGTGACCTGGACCAATGGCGACGCCTTCAACGCCGACGACGTGATTTACAACCTCAACCGCTGGTGCGACGCCAAGGCGGAAGGCAATTCGATGGCCGCCCGCATGGGCACGCTGGTCGACAAGGCTTCGGGCAAGGCGCGCGAGGGCGGCATCACCAAGGTCGATGATCACACCGTGAAAATCACGCTGACGGAATCCGACATCTCCTTCGTGCCGAACCTGGCCGATTATCCGGGGCTGGTCGTGCACCGCAGCTTCGACGAGACGGGCGCGGATTTCACCAAGAACCCGATCGGCACCGGCCCGTTCGAGCTCGTTTCCTTCGATGTCGGCAGCCGCGTCGTCTACAAGCGCCGCGAAGACGGCAAATGGTGGGGCGGCGAGGCACATCTGGATGGCGTCGAGTTCATCGACTACGGCACCGATCCGGCAGCGACGGTCAGCGCCTTCGAGGCGGGCGAGATCCACACCAACTACGAGACCTCGGCGGACTATGTGCCGATCCTCGACGGGCTCGATCTGGTGAAGTCCGAGGTGGTGACGGCGACCACGCTGGTGGCGCGCACCAACGTGGCCAACAAGCCCTATGACGACCAGAAGGTGCGCCAGGCGCTTCAGCTTGCCGTCGACAATGCGACGATCCTGCAGCTTGGCTATGGCGGGGCCGGCACGGTGGCGGAAAATCACCATGTCTGCCAGATCCATCCCGAATATTTCGAACTGCCGCCGATCAAGCGCGACATGGAAAAAGCCAAGGCGTTGATGGCGGAAGCCGGGCAGGCCGACTTCGAGCACGAGCTCATCACCGTCGACGAGGACTGGCACAAGAACACCGGCGATGCGATCGCCGCGCAGTTGCGCGAGGCGGGCATCAAGGTCAAGCGCACGGTGCTGCCCGGCTCGACCTTCTGGAACGACTGGACGAAATATCCCTACTCGATGACCAACTGGAACATGCGCCCGCTCGGGGTGCAGGTCCTGGCGCTCGGCTATCGCACCGGCGAGGCCTGGAACGAAACCGCTTGGTCCAATCCCGAGTTCGACAAGAAGCTTGGCGAGGCGCTGGCGGTCTCCGATGCCGAGAAGCGCAAGGAGATGATGGAGGATATCGAGAAACTGCTCCAGGATTCCGGCATCATCATCCAGCCCTACTGGCGCAAGCTCTATAATCACTCCGTACCGGCCGTTAAAAACCACGGAATGCATCCGACGTTCGAGATCGATCTCGGCAAGGTCTGGCTCGACGAAGCGTAAGGCGCACGACAACCGACGGGGAGGGCGCTCGCCGCCCTTCCGCTTCGATTCAAGGACCGCCGGTGGAGGGCCGACCGGTTCTTGACCCCAAACCAAACGGCAGGGGGCACCAATGTTTGCTTTCGTTCTGCGGCGTCTGGGCACCATGGTCGTCACCATGTTCTGCCTGACGCTGGTCGTATTCTTTCTCGTCAACCTCGAACCCAATTTGAAGAAGCTGGCGATCAGCCAGACCGAGCAGCGCGCCTCGGCCGAGCACCTTGAAAGCTGGCTGGTCAAGAACGGCTATCGGCAGAATTTCTTCGTGCGCTACGGGCAGTGGCTGGGGGTGTGGCCGAAGCAGCCCAACATCGACGCCAGTGGCAAGGCGGTACCCAGGTTCCGCTATTGCGACGAGCCGGACGTGCCGAAATTTTCCGGCGTGCTCCAGGGCGATTTTGGCTGCTCCACCAAGTTCCGGGCCACGGTGGCGGCGAAGCTGTTTCCCGCACTTGGCGCTACCGGCATCCTGATGTTCTGGGTGATGGCGGTGATGGTGCCGATCTCGCTGCTCATCGGCATCCTCGCCGGCATGCGCGAGGGCACCCGCACCGACCGCAGCCTTTCGGTCGCCTCGATCGCCACGACGGCGACCCCGGAATATGTCTCGGGCGTCATCTTCACCGTCATTTTCGCCTCAACGCTCGGCTGGCTCAACGGATCGGCGGCGAGCGCCACCAGCCAGGGCATCACCTTCTACAACTTCACCCTGCCGGTGATGACGATGGCGATCTACGGCATCGGCTACATCGCCCGCATGACCCGCGCCTCGATGGTTGAGGTGATGACGCAGCAGTATATTCGCACTGCGCGGCTGAAAGGGCTGAGTTTCCCTTCAGTCGTCATCAAACATGCGCTGCGCAATGCGCTGATTGCACCTTTCACAGTCATCATGCTGCAGTTTCCATGGCTGCTCACCGGCGTCGTCGTCGTCGAGGTCATGTTCCGCTACCAGGGCTTCGGCTACGTTCTGGTGGAGGCGGCCGGCAACAACGATATCGATCTCCTGCTCGGCTGCTCGCTGATCTCCGTCTTCGTGGTGCTGTTCACTCAGCTCATCTCGGATGTCGGCTACGCCTATCTCAATCCGCGGATCAGGGTGCAGTAGGATGGGCGCGATCGAATTCCTCACTTGGCCCCAGATCATCCTCGGCGTGCTCGCGCGTTTCTGGCCGGTCTGGCTGGCACTTGCCGTCGTGCTTGGTACGAGCTTCTGGTTCAAGAAACGGCTCGGCCTCTACGGCCAGCTTTTCGACAGCGGCGTCGGCGTCGCCGGCGTGACCATCTGCTTGTTCTGGCTGTTCACGTCGATTTTCGCCAGCACGATCTCACCGTTCAATCCGCTGGCGCAGATTCCGATCATGAAGGATGCGCTGTCGGGCGCGATCGTGCCGGACAATGGCGGTGTCTACCTGTTCGGCGGCGACAAGCTTGCCCGCGACGTGTTCAGCCGGATGGTCTATGGCAGCCAGATCGTGCTGGCGATCGCGCCGCTGGCGACCGCATTCGCGCTGATGGTCGGTGTCACGCTCGGGCTGCCGGCGGGCTATTATGGCGGGCGGATCGACTCGGTGCTGTCGTTTCTGGCCAATCTGGTGCTGGCCTTTCCGGTCATCCTGCTGTTTTACCTGCTGGTGACGCCCGGCATCATGGAAACGCCTATTCCCTACGGCATGGCGGGGCTGTTCTTCATCTTCCCGATCATCTTCTTCAGCGTGCTTTTCTACACGCGCTTCAAGAACCGGCCGGAGCGGCTCTATATCCTCCTGGCGGCGACGATCCTGATCGGCGGCTGGGTCTATGCCGGGCTGGTGTTCAATGCCGATCCGTTCGGCGTCATCAGCATGGACCCGAACGAGCTCAATATTTTCGTGGCGGTGGTGTTCGCGTCTAGCCCCGGCGTGTTCCGCATCGTGCGCGGCCTGGTGATGGACATCAAGACGCGCGACTACGTGGCGGCGGCGCAAACGCGCGGCGAAAGCCCGTGGTACATCATGCTATGGGAAATCCTTCCCAACGCGCGGGGCCCGCTGATCGTCGATGCCTGCCTGCGCATCGGCTACACGACGATCCTGCTCGGCACGCTCGGTTACTTCGGCCTTGGGCTGGCGCCTGAAAGCCCGGACTGGGGCACGGCCATCAAGGATGCCAGCCGGTTGTTGCGTTCGTTCATCCACCCGGCGCTGCCGCCGACCATCGCACTGATGTCGTTCGTGCTCGGGCTCAACCTGCTGGCCGACGCGTTGCGCGAACAGTCGATGAAGGATTGAGATGCGTGCCCTTCGCCACCACGGGCAACCGGGTGCGGCGCAGGGATGACAATGCCGTCGCCTTGTTGCGATAGACAGAAAATTGGAGTGAAACATGAACGAGAGCGTTCGAACTCCCGCCGAACCCATCCTTGAAATCGAGAACCTTTCGATCTCGTTCTTCACTAGGCTCGGTGAAATACCTGCGGTGATGGATTTTTCCTGCTCGGTGATGCCGGGCGAGGCGATGGGCATCGTCGGTGAGTCCGGCTGCGGCAAGTCGACCGTATCGCTCGGCATCATGCGCGACCTCTCCAATGTCGGGCAGATCGTCGGTGGCCGCATCAAGTTCCAGGGCAAGGACATGGGCGACATGTCCGAGGAGGAACTGCGCGCCATTCGCGGCAACAAGATCGCCATGATCTATCAGGAGCCGATGGCAAGCCTGAACCCGGCGATGAAGGTCGGCCAGCAACTTATGGAAGTGCCGCTGATCCACGACAAGGTGTCCAAATCGGAGGCTTACGACCGTTCGTTGGCAATGCTGAAGGCGGTGCGGCTGCCCGACCCCGAACGCATCATGAAATCCTATCCGCATCAGCTTTCGGGCGGGCAGCAGCAGCGCATCGTCATCGCCATGGCGCTCTTGTCGAAGCCGGCGCTGCTTCTGCTCGACGAGCCGACGACGGCGCTCGACGTCACCGTGGAGGCAGGAATCGTCGATCTGGTGAAGGGGCTCGGCAAGGAATTCGGCACGTCGATGATCTTCGTGTCGCACAATCTCGGGCTGATCCTGGAGACCTGCGACCGTATCACCGTCATGTATTCGGGCGAGGCGGTGGAGACAGGCAGGGTCGAGGACGTTTTCGACCGCATGCGACATCCCTACACGCAAGGGCTGTTCCGCTCGATCCCGCTGCCGGGCGCCGACAAGAACTCGCGGCCGCTGATTGCCATTCCGGGCCAACTGCCGCTGCCGCACGAGCGTCCGAAGGGCTGCAATTTCGGCCCGCGCTGCCACCACTTCGTCGATGGCGTTTGCAACGTCGCCGAGATTCCGATGATTGCTGTGGAGGGCCACGACAATCATCATAGCCGCTGCGTGCGCTTCAACGAGATCGACTGGAGCGCGCTGCCCAAGGGAGCAAAAGCGGAGAAGGAGCCGATAACTCCCGGCGTACCGGTGCTGAAAGTCGACAATCTGAGGAAATATTACCGGGTCTCGGCCAATGAGGTGTTCGGCGGCGGCGAAGGCCGTGTCGTCAAGGCCAATGAAAGCATCAGCTTCGAGGCACGCGAATCCGAGACCGTCGCCATCGTTGGCGAATCCGGCTGCGGCAAGTCTACCCTGGCCAAGGTGTTGCTCGGGCTCGAAACGGCGAGCGCCGGCACGATTTCGCTGGCCAACCACGACATTGAATCGACCTCCGTCGAGGAGCGCGATGTCGAGACCGTCTCGTCGATCCAGATGGTGTTCCAGAACCCGTTCGACACGCTCAATCCAAGCCATTCGGTGGGCTCGCAGATCATCCGGACGCTGGAGAAATTCAAGGTTGGAAGGACGCTGGCGGAACGCCGGCAGCGGATGTTCGAGCTGCTCGATCTGGTGAAACTTCCACGCGCTTTCGCCGAGCGCATGCCGCGCCAGCTTTCCGGCGGACAAAAGCAGCGCATTGGCGTGGCGCGCGCCTTTGCCGGACGCGCCAAGGTGGTGGTGGCGGATGAGCCGGTGTCGGCGCTCGACGTTTCGGTGCAGGCGGCGGTGACCGAACTCTTGATGGACATTCAGCGCAAATCCAAGACGACGATGCTGTTCATCAGCCACGATCTGTCGGTGGTGCGTTATATCGCCGATCGTGTCGTGGTCATGTATCTCGGCCATATCGTCGAGCTTGGCACCACCGATCAGATTTTCGCGCCGCCCTATCACCCCTACACGGAGGCGCTGCTTTCGGCCATTCCGATCGCCGACACCAGCGTGGTCAAGAAGCATATCGTGCTTGAAGGCGACATCCCCTCGGCGATGAACCCGCCGAGCGGCTGCCCGTTCCAGACCCGCTGTCGCTACAAGCCTCTGGTGCCCGACAATCTGTGCGAGACGCAGCTTCCGCCCTTCAGGGACCTTGGCAATGGCCACAGGAGCCTGTGCTGGCTGTCGGACGACGTGCTGGCGAAGATGGAGCCGGTGATCAGCTTCGATCGCGACGAGGCGGACGTGCCGATTGGCGATGCCATTCCCGAGGACGCCGGCGATCGGCCAGCGGACGAGCCGGCGGCTTACGACCAGCCGCACCGGCCACATGGCAAGCGTGCCAAACCGGAAGCGGGCATGGCGGAAGCGTCTGCCGAGGAGGCGGAAGCCGCAATGCGCGCCCGGCGCCATGAGCGCCAGGACGAGGTTTCGGAGACCGGCACCCTGCCGGGCGACGAAAATTCCGCCCTGGAACCGCTCGCTCCGCGCACGGTCGGAGATGGACGCCAGGCCCAAGACGAGGACGTGCCGTCGGCATTCGAACCGACCGAAGACGAAAACGAGGACAAGGCAAAGAAGACCTGAACGGCCCGCCGTGACTTCTCACCGTTGCTGGATGCGGCCCGTTATCAGCGGCACTGCCTGAGTTGGGCGGCATATCTCTGCGCCATCGCCTCGGTTTCGCGGGCATAGCGCTGGATACCGGCATTGTTTTTCCAACTGCCGCGCTTGAAGCCGGTCCAGCCGTGATAATAGGCGAGATAGAGGTGATAGGTGTCGTTGCGGGCGACGCCATATTTGTCGGCCGTCTTGGCGTGATACCAGCCGACGAAATCCACCGCGTCGGCGAAATTGCTGCGCCTTGCGGCGAAATTCCCGGTCTCGAGCCGGTATTGCGACCAGGTGCCATCCAGTGCCTGGGAATAGCCATAGGCGCTGGAAGCGCGCTTCCAGGGAATGAAGCCCAAGAGCTTGGTACGAGGCGGTCGGGCGTTGCCTTTGAAGCCGGATTCCTTGCGCACCGTCGCCATCAGCACCGGAACCGGCACGCCGTGTTTGCGCTCGGCGCGTTCGGCGGCGGCCTGCCAGTTGTTGAACCACCCGTCCCGCTGCTCGAATACGGCGCAGACATTGTTGATGCGGCTCGGCGGCGTGGCGCAGGCGGACAATCCCGCCAGCAACAGGGTGACCGGTAAAACTCGACTAAAATTGAACCTACGCATTCGGGAAGCATTAGGCGGAAAAAATAAAAGGAGTCTTGCGAGCGTCCTTAACCAATAGGCCGCCTCCGGTGTCGATGCCGCCATGGTTAAAATCACGCCGGCAAGGGGCGCATTTCTGGCAGACCGGAAGGGCAGCGGGGGCTTTGATACCGGTCATGACGGCACATCGCAGCAGACGCGGCAGTGACCGGCGCCATGGCAGGGAACCTGCTGCCATCGCGCAATTGCCGCTTCGCCGGGTACGCAATCCCTACCCGCCCATGGCGCTCTTGTCGGACGACCAGATCGAGGCGATCCACCAAGCCTCCATGCACATATTGGAGAATTTCGGTATCGAGGTGATGAACCCGCGTGCCCTGGCGCTTTTCGAAAACGCCGGCGCCAAGGTTAACCATGCGGCGCAGACGGTATGGCTCGACCGCGGCCTTGTGGCGGAGGCGCTGAAGACGACTCTCTCCGCCTATGCGCTGACGCCGCGCAATCCGGAGCGGAAAATCCACCTCGGCGGCGATACGGTCAATTTCACGCTGGTCGCCGGGCCGCCCAATGTTCACGACATGGAGCGGGGACGACGCGCCGGAAACCACCGCGACTATTGCGATCTGGTGCGGCTGGCACAGCATTTCAATTGCATCCACATGCTCGGCAACCAGGTCTGCGCGCCGGTGGAGATGCCCGCCAATTCCCGCCATCTCGATACCTATCTGGCCAATCTGCTGCTGACCGACAAAAGCTTCCATGTCTCGGCCATCGGTCGGGGCAGGGCGCTGGACGGTATCGAGATGATGGCGATCAGCCGCGGGCTGAGCGTGGACCAGATGCGCGACGATCCCGGCGTCACCACCATCATTTCCGTCAACTCGCCGCGCCGCTTCGACGATGCGATGACGGAGGGGCTGATGGCGATGGCCGAATACGGCCAGTCGGTTGCGGTCACGCCCTTTACTCTGATGGGCGCGATGAGCCCCGTGACGCTGGCCGGCGCGCTGGCGCAGCAGAACGCCGAGGCGCTGTTCGGCGTGGTGTTGACGCAACTGGTTCGGCCGGGCGCGCCGGTGATGTATGGGGCCTTCACGTCCAATGTCGATATGCGTTCCGGCGCACCGGCCTTCGGCACGCCGGAAAACGCCAAAGCCAATATTGCCTCCGGGCAATTGGCGCGGCGCTACAAGCTGCCATACCGCACGACGCCCGGTTCGGCTTCCAATGCAGCCGACGCGCAAGGCGCCTACGAGACGATGATGGCGCTGTGGGGCGCGGTGCTCGGTCACGGCAATCTGGTCTATCATGCCGCTGGCTGGCAGGAGGGCGGGCTGACGGCTTCGTTCGAAAAGCTGATCATCGACGTCGAGATGATCCAGCATATGATGGAGTTTCTGCGGCCGATCGAGGTGGATGCAGGCGAGCTGGCGCTGGAGGCACTGGAACGCGTGCCGACGGGCGGCCATTTCTTCGGCGACCCCCACACGCTGGAACGCTATTCGACGGCCTTCTACCAGCCGATGCTATCCAATTGGCAGAACCATGAGGCCTGGGCCGAGGCGGGCGGGCTGGACGCCACCGCGCGAGCGACGCGGCTGTGGAAGAAGGCGCTCGAAGAATATCAGCAACCCGCCTTGGACGCGTCGGTTTGTGAAGCGCTGGAGGCCTATGTGGCCAAGAGGAAGCGAGAGATCGGCAGCGGCGAGCCGTGAAAGACTGGAGTCGTCTCGGTGGCTTGATAATGTTCGCCTTGTGTTCTGAAATTGTACAAGCTATAATTCTTTTGTACAAACTACTTAAGGTTGGATACATGGATGGCTATACACGTTCAAGATGAAGACACCGATTGGCTGGTGAGGGAGTTTGCTCGCCGTCGCGGCATTGGAATAACAGCCGCAATAAAAGTGGCAGTCGAGGAAGCGATGGGCCACGAGAACCAAGGTGTGGAAGCGCTCGCTCATCGGATACGGCCTATTGTCGATCAGATAAAAACGCTGAAAACATCCGGATTTGATGAGGACAAGGCATTCATGGACGAGATGTGGGGAGAGGACAGTTAATGTATCTTGATAGTTCGGCAGTGGTCGCAATCCTGCTGGATGAGCCAGAAGCTCACCAATTGCTTTCACGGCTCTATGCTGCCGGGCGGACGGAAATATCGGTCGTTAACAAGGTGGAAGCTGCCCTGTCGATCGGTAGGATTATCAAGGACTATTCCTTGGCGGGTCGGCTGGTGGCCGAATTCCTGGACAAGGTTGGTGCCAAGATCTCGGCTGTCGCACCTGAAAGTTATGACGATGTTTTGCAGGCCTACACCCGTTACGGAAAGGGCACTGGCCATCCGGCAAAGTTGAATTTCGGTGACTGTTTTTCTTATGCTTTCGCCAAGCGCTCGGGGGTCCCACTGCTTTACAAAGGTGAAGATTTCTCTCAAACCGATTTGGCCGGCTAAATTAAAGATTGCTTCTGAAAACTTTTTGTTGGTCAGGCGTGTGCTTTTAGTTTCAGCCAAAAATTGACCAATTGATAAAAATCCAGAAAGTGCTAGCCTTCCCCAAAACACAATAATGGGGAATTGAAATGGCCGAAGGTCAGTTCAAGCAGGGCATAGCCGGAGGAAGGCTGGCGCCTGCGCAGTACGATGCGAATTTTTCCGACCTGCATCCGCCGCTGGACGATCATGAGGCGCTGGTCGAATCCGATCGCTGCTATTTCTGCTACGATGCGCCTTGCATGCAAGCATGTCCGACCTCGATCGACATTCCGCTGTTCATCCGCCAGATACAGACCGCAAATCCGCTCGGTTCGGCAAAAACCATTTTCGACCAGAACATCCTCGGCGGCATGTGCGCCCGCGTCTGTCCGACCGAAACGCTGTGCGAGGAGGCATGCGTGCGCGAGGCTGCCGAAGGCAAGCCGGTGCAGATCGGGCGGCTGCAGCGCTACGCCACCGACATCGCCATGGCCAAGAACCGGCAGTTCTATGAGCGCGCCGCGCCGACCGGCCGAAAGGTCGCAGTAGTCGGGGCAGGACCGGCCGGTCTGGCCGCGGCGCATCGACTGGCGCGCCATGGTCATGAGGTGACGATATTCGACGCAAGGCCGAAGGCAGGCGGCCTGAACGAATACGGCATTGCCGCCTACAAGAGCACCGATCAGTTCGCGCAGGCCGAGGTGGACTACGTGACCGCCATCGGCGGCATTGTCATCGAAAACGGCAAGGCGCTCGGCCGCGATTTTTCGCTGACGGAACTGACGGCGAAATATGACGCCGTGTTCCTTGGGCTTGGCCTCGCTGGGATCAATGCGCTGAATGCCGAAGGCGAGGACGCGGCCGGCGTCGAAAATGCCGTCGAGTTCATCGCGGAACTGCGCCAGGCAAGCGATCTGTCGAACCTGCCGGTCGGACGGCGTGTCGTCGTCATCGGCGGCGGCATGACCGCCATCGATGCGGCGGTGCAATCGAAGCTGCTCGGCGCCGAGGAGGTGACGATCTGCTACCGGCGCGGCCGGGAACATATGAACGCCTCGGGGTTCGAGCAGGATCTCGCCGCCGCCAACGGCGTCATCATCCGCCATTGGCTGCAGCCGAAGCGCGTCATTGCCGAGAACGGTACGGTTTCGGCGATCGAACTCGAATATACGGCGCTGAATGACGGTAGACTGACCGGCACCGGCGAGATGCTGGTGCTTGCCGCAGACCAGGTGTTCAAGGCGATAGGCCAGGCGTTCGAGCCGGCGGTGCTCAACGGCAGCGGCGCGTCAATCGCCCTGGAGGGTGGAAGGATCGTTGTCGATGGAGAGGGCCGCACGTCGCTCTCCAAGGTGTGGGCCGGCGGCGACTGCATTCGAGGCGGTGATGACTTGACCGTCACCGCGGTCGCGCAGGGTCGCGACGCCGCCGAATCCATTCACCGGACATTGATGGCGGGATAAGGCTCAATGTCGCCCTCACCGGCTCGCTTCGCTCGCCACCTCTCCCCGAGGGGAGAGGAGGGGCTCGATGTGCCGCCGGTTTCTTTTCTCCAGCGGGGAGAAAACGACCTGAAGGACCGGAGGAGGCGGCGGTGTGCCGCGGCCTCGAACATTTACCTTTGCTAGAACTCGATAGCGCCTAAGGGAGAAGACCCATGGCAGACCTCCGCAACGATTTCGTCGGGATCAAGTCGCCCAACCCGTTCTGGCTGGCCTCGGCGCCGCCGACCGACAAGGCCTACAATGTCGAGCGTGCGTTCAAGGCGGGCTGGGGCGGCGTGGTCTGGAAGACGCTCGGCGAGGATGGGCCGCCGGTGGTCAACGTCAATGGCCCGCGCTACGGGGCGATCTGGGGCGCTGACCGCCGCCTGCTCGGCTTCAACAACATAGAACTCATTACCGACCGTGAACTTCAGACCAATCTGCGCGAGATCAAGCAGGTCAAGCGCGACTGGCCCGACCGGGCGCTGGTGGTGTCACTGATGGTGCCTTGCGAGGAAGAGAGCTGGAAGGCGATCCTGCCGCTGGTCGAGGAAACCGGGGCCGATGGTGTCGAGCTCAACCTGGGCTGCCCGCACGGCATGAGCGAGCGCGGCATGGGATCGGCCGTCGGACAGGTGCCGGAATATATCGAAATGCTGGCGCGCTGGTGCAAGCAGCATACCCGCATGCCGGTGATCATCAAGCTGACGCCGAACATCACCGATATCCGCCATGCCGCCCGCGCGGCCAAGCGGGGCGGTGCCGACGCGGTGTCGCTGATCAATACGATCAACTCGATCACCTCCGTCGACCTCGATACGTTCTCGCCGGAACCGTCGATCGGCGGCAAGGGCTCGCATGGCGGCTATTGCGGCCCGGCGGTGAAGCCGATCGCGTTGCACATGGTGGCCGACATCGCGCGCGACCCTGAAACGCGCGACCTGCCCATTTCAGGCATAGGCGGCATCACGACCTGGCGCGACGCCGCAGAATTCCTGGCGCTTGGGGCCGGCAATGTGCAGGTGTGCACCGCCGCCATGACCTATGGCTTCAAGATCGTGCAGGAAATGATCTCAGGCCTGAGCGACTGGATGGACGAAAAGGGGCATGCAACGCTCGAAGACGTTATCGGCCGTGCCACGCCCAATGTCACGGATTGGCAGTATCTCAACCTCAACTACGTCGCCAAGGCGCATATAGACCAGGACCTCTGCATCAAATGCGGCCGTTGCCACATCGCCTGCGAGGACACGTCGCATCAGGCGATCACCAACCGGGTCGATGGCATGCGCCATTTCGAGGTGATCGAGGAGGAGTGCATCGGCTGCAATCTCTGCGTCAATGTCTGTCCGGTGGAGAACTGCATCACCATGGAGCCGCTGGCGCCGGGCATGCTCGACAGGCGCACCGGCAAGCTCGTGTCTTCGGTCTACGCCAACTGGACCCAGCATCCGAACAATCCGATGGCGAGGCCGCAGGTGGCCGAACCGGCGGAGTAACGAAGACAGGATCGCGAGAAAGCGGCGCCGGCGCCGCTTTCTTCATTTCTCTATTGCGGACAATAATTATCCAGGATATGTTTTATCAATGATAGTGGAGAAGTCATGAAACTCGGCGAAGGCGTGGAAGCAGCCATTCATTGTGCTGCGATGCTGGCGGGCGTTGAAGGGGCGGCTACCTTGCCGGCCAGCGCCATGGCCGAGGCGTTCGGTCTTTCGCCGAGCTATCTGCTGAAGCACCTCAATGCATTGACCGCCGCTGACATCCTGGAATCGGTGCCGGGTCCTTCGGGCGGATACCGCTTGGCGCGACCGGCGGAGCGCATAACGTTGCTCGATATTGTGCTGGCGGTGGAGGGGCCGCAGCCGGCTTTCCGTTGCGGCGAGATTCGCCAGCGCGGCCCGGTGAAGCTCGATCCATCCGTCTATGCCAAGCCGTGCGGCATCAATATGGCGATGCAGAGAGCGGAGAAAGCCTATCGCGCGGCGCTGGCCGCCGAGCGGCTTTCCGGCATCGTTGCCGATTTCATGAGCGGGGCCGACCCGCGCGCGGTAGCTGCCAGCTGCGCCTTCGTCGGGCGTCACCAGCGGCCGCAGAAATCTTCCCAGGCATGAAAACAGGAAAGGAAAGAGCGTGAAAGCCAGAATGGAATTCTACAGCAAGGCGCCGGAACTGATGAAGGCCGTCTACGGGCTCGGCAATGCCGTGAACGAATGCGGTCTGGAAAAGGGCCTGCTGCATCTCATCAAGCTACGCGCTTCGCAGATCAATGGCTGTTCGTTCTGCGTCGACATGCACAGCCGCGAGGCCCGCCAGGATGGCGAGACCGAGCAGCGGCTTTACCTCGTCGTGGCATGGAAGGAATCGCCGCTGTTCACCACGCGCGAGCGTGCGGCCTTCGCCTGGACCGAGGCCGTGACGAGAATCGCGGATGCCGGCGTTTCTGATCAGCTTTATGAAGAGACTCGGAAGCACTTCTCGGAAGAAGAAATGACCAAGCTCACCGTGGCGCTTGGCATGATCAATGTCTGGAATCGCCTATGCGTGAGCTTCCATGCCATCCATCCGGTTGAAAGCGCCAAAGCCGCGTAGCCTTTCCATGTAATCCTGAACGGCTCTGAGCCAAAGCCAATGAGGCGCCGGCGTCATCGGCGCCTCTTGAGGCGGCTCATGTCTTTGGCCTCAGCCCGTCGAGAAACAGATTTTCGAGAAACCGCGCGGCGTCCTCGAAACGGCCGTCGCCGCCGCGTTCCGGTCCCAGCACGGCGCGAACCTGCACGTCGAAATCGGCATAGTGCTGGGTCGTCGCCCAGATCGAGAAAATCAGGTGCCATGGATCGGTCCGGGCGATCTTGCCATCGCGCATCCAGCCTTTGATAATTTCGGCCTTCTCGTCGCAAAGCGTTTTCAGTTCGCCTTCCAGCAGAGGCATGATGCGTGGCGCGCCTTGCAGGATCTCATTGGCGAAGAGCCGGCTTTCGCGCGGATAGTCGCGGGCCATCTCCAGCTTGCGGCGGATATAGGAGCGGATTTCACTGATCGGATCGCCACTCTCGTCGAATTCGCGCAGCGGCGCCAGCCAGGTTTCCAGCAGGCGCTCCATCAGCGTTTCGTGGATGTCTTCCTTGCGGCGGAAATAATAGAGCACGTTCGGTTTCGACATGCCGGCCGCCTCGGCGATCTGGTCGATCGTCGAGCCGCGAAACCCGTTGGCCGAGAAAACCTCCAGCGCCGCTTCGAGAATGATTTCGCGCTTCTCGCGCTGGATGCGCGTGCGGCGCGCCGGCGCTTCGCTTTCCATGTTCATTGCCGTCTCGCGCCAAGCGGGCTTCCGTGGACCAATCCGCTGGACCAGTTTCTCTGAAGGCGTGGAGCGCGATTTCGTTCGGGCATATGGGCTACTATCCCCCTTGACCGTCTAACTGGCGGTGCTAACGTTTGTCCAATCGGTCAAAATTTGCGTAGCATATAAGCTCGTCCGGGACCAAGCGTTGGCGCATCGAAACTGGGGCCCTAAAAGGAAAGCTTGGTCATGTCCAATCGAAAAAATATAGCGCCGAACGATCTCAGCGCCTTCTGGATGCCGTTCACCTCCAACCGGCAGTTCAAGCAGGCGCCGCGAATGCTGGTCGCCGCCAAGGACATGCACTACACGGCAAGCGATGGCCGCAAGATACTCGACGGTACGTCGGGCCTGTGGTGCGTGAATGCCGGCCATTGCCGACCGAAAATCACCGAGGCCATCCAGAACCAGGCGGCCGAACTCGATTATGCGCCGGCGTTTCAGATGGGACATCCCATCGTATTCGAACTGGCCAATCGCCTCGTCGACATCGCACCGCAGGGCATGGACCATGTGTTCTTCACCAATTCCGGTTCGGAATCGGTGGAGACCGCTCTGAAGATCGCGCTTGCCTACCATCGCGTCAAAGGCGAGGGCGCGCGCACCCGCCTCATCGGCCGCGAGCGCGGCTATCACGGCGTCAATTTCGGCGGCATCTCGGTCGGCGGCATCGTATCCAATCGCAAGATGTTCGGAACATTGCTGAGCGGCGTCGATCACATGCCGCATACGCATCTGCCCGAGAAGAATGCATTCTCGCGCGGCGTGCCGGAACATGGAGCGGAACTTGCCGATGAACTGGAGCGCATCGTGACGCTGCACGATGCCTCGACCATCGCGGCCGTCATCGTCGAGCCGGTCGCGGGCTCGACCGGCGTGCTGATCCCGCCGAAGGGTTATCTGCAGAGATTGCGCGACATCTGCACAAAGCACGGCATCCTGCTGATTTTCGATGAAGTCATCACCGGTTTCGGCCGCTTGGGCACGCCGTTTGCGGCGGACTATTTCGGCGTCACCCCCGATATCATCACCACGGCCAAGGGCGTGTCGAACGGGGTCATTCCGATGGGCGCGGTTTTCGTCCGCAAGGAAATCCACGATGCCTTCATGACCGGTCCCGAGCATCTGATCGAGTTTTTCCACGGCTACACCTATTCGGGCAATCCGATCGCCTCCGCGGCGGCACTGGCCACGCTCGATACCTATAAGGAAGAAGGCCTGCTGACGCGTGGCGCCGAGCTTGCGCCCTATTGGGAGGAAGCGCTGCATTCGCTGAAGGGCGAGCCGCATGTCATCGACATCCGCAATATCGGCCTCGTCGGCGCGGTCGAACTGGAGTCGATACAAGGCAGCCCGTCGAAGCGGGCCTTCTCGGCTTTCGTCAAGGCCTTTGAACAAGGCGCGCTGATCCGCACCACCGGCGACATCATCGCGCTATCGCCGCCGCTGATCGTCAGCAAGGGCCAGATCGACGAACTGGTGGATCATGTCCGTGACGTGCTGCGAGCGATCGAGTAAGCTGCCGATTGAGGTCGGCGCCTGAAGCGGCGCCGGCCTCCCGGCTGCAAAAACAACAAAGCCGCCGGCAAACGGCGGCAACAAGGGAAGGGGAAAGATGGCGGCTCCGGGCGAGAATCTGCGAATCAATTCAGATCGCTTGTGGGATTCCATCATGGAAATGGCGAAGATCGGCCCCGGTATCGCCGGCGGCAACAATCGCCAGACGCTGACCGATGCCGATGGGGTTGGCCGCCACCTTTTCAAGAAGTGGTGCGAGGCGGCGGGGCTTGAAACCAGCGTTGACCAGATGGGCACGATGTTTGCCCGCCGCGAGGGCACGGACCCGCAAGCACTGCCGGTCTATGTCGGCAGCCATCTCGACACGCAGCCGACCGGCGGAAAGTACGACGGCGTGCTTGGCGTGCTCGGCGGGCTGGAGATCATCCGCTCGCTCGACGATCTCGGCATCAAGACCCGGCATCCGATCGTGGTGACCAACTGGACGAACGAGGAGGGCACGCGCTTTGCGCCGGCGATGCTTGCTTCGGGCGTGTTCGCCGGGGTGCATGAGCAGGACTGGGCCTACGATCGCAAGGATGCGGAAGGCAAGCGGTTCGGCGACGAGCTGGAGCGCATCGGCTGGAAGGGCGACGAGAAGGTTGGTGCCCGCAAGATGAAAGCCTTCTTCGAACTTCATATCGAGCAGGGTCCGATCCTGGAGGATGAAGGCATCGATATCGGCGTGGTCACCCACGGGCAGGGGCTGAAATGGCTCGAGGTCCGGCTTACCGGCAAGGAGAGCCACACCGGTTCGACGCCGATGCCCAAGCGGCGCAATGCGGGCCTTGGCATGGCGCGGGTGACGGAACTGGTGCACGAGATCGCCATGGACTACCAGCCCGACGCGGTGGGCGCCATCGGTCATATGGAAGCCTATCCGAATTCGCGCAACATCATCGCCGGACGCACCGTCTTTACCATCGATATCCGCTCTCCAAACAAGGAAGTGCTGGACGAAATGGACGAGCGCATCCGCGCCGGTATCGCCACCATATGCGAGGCGCTCGACATCTCGGTCGAGATCGAGCAGGTCGGCCATTTCGATCCCGTCACCTTCGATGAGGGCTGCGTGAAGGCGATCCGCGACGCAGCCGACCGCCTCGGCTACTCGCACCGCAACATCGTCTCAGGTGCCGGGCACGATGCCTGCTGGATCAACCGCGTGGCGCCAACGGCGATGGTGATGTGCCCCTGCGTCGACGGATTGAGCCACAACGAGGCGGAAGAGATTTTTCCGGAATGGGCTGCGGCCGGCTGCGACGTGCTGTTTCACGCGGTTGTCGAGACGGCCGTGATCGTGGAGTAGAGGCACGCCTACAATATGCAGGCCGACGGGCTCGGAGAAGCGCGCGGCAGAAAAGGGGAATTCAGAATTGGACACCATCGTTCAAGCCACGCCGGGTTGAGTCCGCAGCCGTTCGGACCGGACGCGGGCCCTCTTGCCTGTCCCCGGTCGGAGTTGCGGGCGTCCACTCACGCGATGAATCAGGTGGAGGCGATATCCTGTTGTTTTCCCGATTCTTCGTTCGCGCCGGCCATTGCCGGCGCCGCGCCAGCAATGCTCTAATCGAGCGGCATGAAATTTGGGAAGAGCCAGCTTGCAGCCAGCACCACAAGCAGTCGTCGAAGCCAACCGTCTGGGCCTGACATTCCATACCGGCGACGGGCCTGTGCAGGCGCTGTCGAATGTCGATCTCACCATCAACAAGGGTGAGTTCGTTTCCTTCATCGGGCCGTCCGGCTGCGGCAAGACGACGCTCCTGCGCGTCATTGCGGATCTTGAAAAGCCGACCTCGGGATCGATCCGCATCAACGGCATGAGCGCCGAGCAGGCCAGGCAGGCTCGGGCCTATGGCTATGTGTTCCAGGCCGCAGCCCTCTACCCGTGGCGCACCATCGAGAGCAACGTCGCTCTGCCGCTGGAAATCATGGGCATTGCGCGCGAGGAACAGAAAGCACGCATCAAGCGCACGCTCGATCTGGTCAATCTCTCCGGCTTTGAGAAGAAATATCCGTGGCAACTGTCGGGAGGCATGCAGCAGCGCGCCTCGATCGCGCGCGCACTCGCCTTCGACGCCGATCTTCTGTTGATGGACGAGCCGTTCGGAGCTCTGGACGAGATCGTGCGCGACTATCTCAACGAGCAGCTCCTGGAACTTTGGAAGCGGACCGACAAGACGATATGCTTCGTAACCCATTCAATCCCCGAAGCGGTCTATCTGTCGACGCGCATTGTCGTCATGTCGCCGCGTCCGGGCAGGGTGACCGACGTGATCGAATCAACGCTGCCGCACGAGCGCCCCCTGGATATCCGCGAGACGCCGGAATTCCTGGCGATCGCGGCGCGGGTTCGCGACGGCCTGCGGGCAGGGCACAGCTATGAGGATTGAGGCGGCGCATGGCATGGGACCTCCTCTCCCCATCGGGGAGAGGGTGGCCGCGGAGCGGGCGGGTGAGGGGGCCGTCATGGCTGATCCGACCAAGAGAAAGCCAGGAGCAACTGCTCGCGCTCGTTTGCTTCGCGCGAATGAAACCGAAGCGGAATATCGGCTCTGGGGCGAACTGAGGGGACGGCATCTCAACGGGTACAAATTTACCAGGCAAGTACCGCTCGGCTCCTATGTCGTCGATTTTCTTTGCCGGGAAAAGATGCTCATCGTGGAGGTGGACGGCAGCCAGCATGCGGACGCAGCGTGGGATGAGCGGCGAACGAAGTGGTTGAACGCGCGGGGCTACTCGGTGCTTCGTTTCTGGAACCAGGAAGTTTTGGCCGAACGAAGGTCGGTGCTTGAAACGATACTTGCCGTCCTGGACGGTCGTATTTCTTCCCCCTCACCCGGCCTTCGCTTCGCTCCGGCCACCCTCTCCCCGAGGGGAGAGGAGGTCGAAAATCACGGCCGTCCAGTGCTTCGGCACGGCAGAGTTTGTCCAGAGGTGCGACAGGTCGCGGCGGGCGTCTCCTCTCCCCTCGGGGAGAGGGTGGCCGGAGCGAAGCGAAGGCCGGGTGAGGGGGGGCCTGTCGTCGGCGGTCGTCAGTCGCGGAGAGATCGATAATGGATCGGCTGCGCGACAAGGTCGTCCCGGTAAGCGTGATTGTGGCGATGATCGTCGTCGTCTGGTACGGCTTTGCCGCGGTGCTCAACGGTCCGTTCCAGCGCGATCTCGATCGGCGTGCGGGCGAGACGCCGGGCTTTGTGGAGTTCATGGTGAAGACGTGGTCGCAGCCGAAGCCGACGCTGCCGGCGCCGCATCAGGTGGCGCAGAACTTCTTCAAGACCACCTTTCAGGTCAAGCCATGGAGCGCGCGCAGCCTCGTCTACCATTCCTGGGTAACGCTCTCCTCGACCATGCTCGGCTTTGCCTTCGGCACGGCGCTCGGCATCCTCATCGCAGTCGGCATCGTGCACTTCCTGGCGCTCGACCGCAGCCTGATGCCGTGGATCATCGCCTCGCAGACTATCCCCATCCTGGCGATCGCGCCGATGGTCATCGTCGTTTTTGCCGCCATCGGCATCACCGGGCTGTTCCCCAAGGCGCTGATTTCGACCTATCTGTCGTTTTTTCCCGTCGCAGTCGGCATGGTGAAGGGCCTGCGTTCGCCTGAAGTCATGCATCTCGACCTGATGCATACCTATAATGCGAGTGCCGCGCAGACGTTTTGGAAGCTTCGCGTGCCGGCCTCACTGCCGTTCCTGTTCGCCTCGATGAAGGTGGCGGTGGCGGCAAGCCTGGTCGGCGCCATCGTCGCCGAACTGCCGACCGGGGCTGTGGCCGGTATCGGCGCCAAGCTCCTGTCGGGTTCCTATTACAGCCAGACCATCGAGATGTGGGCGGCCCTCGTTGCCGGTTCGCTGGTCGCGGTGCTGCTTGTCGCCATGGTCGGTGCGGCCGGGCGCATCACCGAGCGCGCCATGGGCGGGAGGCCGGCATGAAGCGGCTCCGTCTCTCCTGGCAGGCTGTCTCGGCGATTGTCCTGTGTTTGCTGGCGGTGGCGACCCTGCCGTTGGCGGGCGCGGCGGGCAATGCGCCGTTCGCGGGCAGTTCGACGGCACTGGTTCTTGCTCTGGTCGCGGTCTCTGCCTTCGCCTCCATGATGGTGCGTTCGGCGCCGCTTGCTTCGGCGATATTGTTCGTCGGCGCGCATGGCGCGGCCTGGGTGCTGATCAGCGGGATCGCCGGCAATGAGGGTGCGGCGCGCGCCTCCTTCTTCCTCCTGATTGCGGCGGCCTGGCTGCTGGCATGGCGCTGCGTGAGCGAACTCGCGTCGATCCGCACGGCGGACCGCGCCGGCAACGCCTTCCTTCGCCTTGCCATCCCGACGATTTTCGGCGTCTGGATACTGGTGTTGTGGGAGGCGGTGGTGCGCGGGGCCGGCATCCCCTTCCTGCTGCTGCCGCCGCCGAGCGCCATTGCCGCCAGAATCGCCAACTCCGTGCCGGTGTTGGCGGCCGATGTGAACCAGACCATCTTCAAGGCCGTGCTGGTCGGCTATGTGCTTGGCTGCGGCGCCGGCTTCGCGGCGGCAATCGCTGCGGATCGCTTCGTGTTCCTGCGGCGCGGGCTGCTGCCGATCGGCAATATGGCGGCGGCGCTGCCGATCATCGGCGTGGCGCCGATCATGGTGATGTGGTTCGGCTTCGACTGGCAGTCGAAGGCCGCGGTCGTGGTGGTCATGACCTTTTTCCCCATGCTGGTGAACACCGTCGTCGGTCTTGCCGCTTCAGGCCATATGGAACGCGACCTGATGCGCACCTACGCTTCGAGCTATTGGCAGACGCTGTTCAAGCTCAGATTGCCCTCGGCGATGCCGTTCATCTTCAACGCGCTCAAGATCAATTCGACGCTGGCGCTGATCGGCGCGATCGTCGCCGAATTCTTCGGCACCCCGGTCGTCGGCATGGGGTTCCGCATATCGACCGAGGTCGGGCGGATGAACATCGACATGGTCTGGGCCGAGATCGCAGTTGCGGCGGTTGCGGGTTCGGTCTTCTATGGCGCGGTAGCCCTCGTCGAAAGGGCAGTCACGTTTTGGCATCCGTCTATCCGTGGTGGATAGGCGCACTTCGGAGGGTGGAAAAATGAGAAAACTGATTGTTTCCATGCTGGCCGGCGCGATGTCGCTGGCGGCCGTGCAGGCATGGGCGGCCGACGAGGTGACGCTGCAACTGAAGTGGGTGGCGCAGGGCCAGTTCGGCGGCTATTTCGTCGCCAAGGACAAGGGCTTCTATGAGGAGGAAGGGCTCGACGTCGAGATCAAGCCCGGCGGCCCGGATATCGCGCCCGAACAGGTGATCGCCGGCGGCGGCGCCGATGTCGTGGTGACCTGGATGGCGGCCGCGCTTTCGGCTCGCGACAAGGGCGTGCCGCTGGTCAATATCGCCCAGCCGTTCCAGAAATCCGGCCTTCAACTGATCTGCCCGAAGGACGGCCCTGTGAAGACGGAAGCGGACTTCAAGGGTCACACGCTCGGCGTCTGGTTCTTCGGCAACGAGTATCCGTTCTATGCCTGGATGAACAAGCTCGGCCTTTCGACCGAGGGTGGCGCCGATGGCGTGACCGTATTGAAGCAGAGCTTCGACGTGCAGCCGCTGATACAGAAGCAGGCCGATTGCATTTCGGTCATGACCTATAACGAATATTGGCAGGCGATCGATGCCGGCTTCAAACCGGAAGACCTGATCGTGTTCAACTATACCGAACTCGGCAACGACCTTCTGGAAGACGGCCTCTATGTGCTGGAAGACAAGCTCAAGGATCCGGCCTTCGAGGACAAGATGGTGCGCTTCGTGCGCGCCTCGATGAAGGGCTGGAAATATGCCGTCGAGCACCCGGATGAAGCCGCGGAAGCCGTGCTGGATGCCGGCGGGCAAGACGAGAACCACCAGAAGCGGATGATGGGCGAAGTGGCCAAGCTGATCGGTGACGGCAAGCTCGACCCGGCGCTTTACGAGCGCACCGCCAAGGCGCTGCTCGACCAGAAGATCATCAGCAAGGAGCCGGAGGGCGCCTATACGACCGCCATCACCGACAAGGCGCTGAAATAGTCTCTACCACAAACGGATCATGGAAGGGGCGGGCAACCGCCCCTTTTTCTTTGGCCGAAAGCAACTTCCTGCCGTTGTTTCCGTTACTTCGCTGTTCCGGGGTGGCGAATACGCGCTTCCCAGGTGGAACATGTTTCAAATGGGAGGAAGTAAAATGATACTCTCCAAATTTTCGCCGCTGCTTGCGGGGGTGGCCCTCTCCACCACGTTGATGATGTCGCCGGCATTAGCCGAGATGGCGAAATTCAGTGCGACGATGGATGGAGGCCAGGAAGTTCCTCCGGTCACCACAGAGGCCAAGGGCACGGCGGACATCACTTTCGACACGGAAACCAAGCAGCTCGAGTGGACGCTGGAGTATTCCGGCCTCAGCGGCGAGGCGTCGGGCGCGCATTTCCACGGTCCTGCGGCCGAGGGTGAGAATGCGGATGTCGCCGTGCCGATACCTGATGCTGCCAGCGGCTCGAAAGGATCGGCAACGCTGACCGACGCGCAGGCCGCAGATCTGATGGCCGGTAAATATTATGTCAATATTCATACCGCCCAGCATGGCGATGGCGAGATTCGAGGCCAGGTCAAGAAAGCGGGCATGTAGCCGAAATCAGAGGGGCGGGAAACCGCCCCTTCCTCACCGTTTCTCGCGAATGTCCGTCATCGTCCGGGTTGGGGTGATTGCCTCGGGGTCGAGCCTGATTTCGATGATCCCCGGCTTGCCGCTATCGCGTGCCCGCTCGAAGGCGGGAGCGAAGTCGGCGGTTTTCTCCACCGTTTCACCGTGCCCGCCATAGGCGCGGGCAAGTGCTGCGAAATCCGGATTGTTCAGGTTGGTGGCGACAACGCGGCCCGGATATTCGCGTTCCTGATGCATGCGGATGGTGCCGTAAATGCCATTGTT
Source organism: Borborobacter xinjiangensis (assembly GCF_047739745.1). NCBI lineage: Bacteria > Pseudomonadati > Pseudomonadota > Alphaproteobacteria > Hyphomicrobiales > Phyllobacteriaceae > Borborobacter > Borborobacter xinjiangensis. The sequence goes on from NZ_JBLLVA010000001.1 coordinate 110,726, forward strand.
GACGATGATGACGATGATCGGCAGCGCATATTGCACGGCGGTGGCGAATTCCTGTCCATTCATCATGAAACAGCCATCGCCGGCAAAGGCGACGACCATGCGGTCAGGGTAGAGCGCCTTGGCCGCCACTGCTGCCGGGGTGCCATAGCCCATAGAGCCGGAAGCCGGCGCGCCTTGCGTGCCATAACCCCGGAAGCGATGGAAGCGGTGGACCCAGGTGGCGTAGTTGCCGGCGCCATTGGTGAGAATGGCGTCTTCGGGCAGCACGCTGGCCAGATAGGTGATGATCGGCCCCATCTGCACCGCGCCGGGTCCGGTTTCCGGCGGGGTCGACCATTCGAGATAGTTTTCGTGCAGCTCTTTCGTTTGCTCGGCCCAGACCTGCGTGTTGGTCGGTTTGCGCGTGGCGAATGCCTCGGCGAAAGCCGACGGCGAGGCGTTGATGGCAAGGGTCGGCCGGTAGACGCGGCCAAGCTCGCTGCTGTCGGGATGGACATGGACCAGCTTCTGGTCGGGATAGGGGCTTTTCAGCAGGGTGTAGTCGGAGGAAGGCATTTCGCCGAAACGCCCGCCGACAAGCAGCACCAGATCCGATTGCTTGATATAGGCGGAAAGCTTCGGATTGATGCCGATGCCGACATCGCCGACATAGTTTTGGTGAAGATGGTCGAACAGCATCTGGCGGCGGAACTGCACGCCAACCGGCAAGGACCAGGTCTCGGAAATACGTTGGAAATTCGCGACCGCCGCCTCGCTCCACCGCGTGCCGCCGAGAATGGCGATGGGACGTGATGCGCCTGCAAGCAGCTTTTCCAACTCCGCAAGCTCTGCGTCTCCCGGCCAAGTCTCGACCGGGGTGAAAGGAAGGGCAGAAGGTGCATCGGCCATGCTGGTCAGCATGTCTTCGGGCAGGGAGATGACCACCGGACCCGGCCGGCCGGAAGTCGCCACGGAGAAGGCGCGGGTGACGATCTCGGGGATGCGCGCGGCATCCTCGATCTCGGTCGCCCATTTGACGATCGGACCGTAGAAAGCGCGGTAGTCGATCTCCTGAAAGGCTTCGCGCTCCTTGGCGTGGCTGGCAACCTGGCCGATGAACAGGATGAGCGGAATGGAATCCTGTCGTGCGATATGGATGCCGGCCGAGGCGTTCGTTGCGCCCGGCCCGCGAGTGACGAAGCATATGCCAGGCCGGCCGGTCAGCCTGCCGTGGCAGTCGGCCATCATCGCGGCGCCGCCTTCCTGCCGGCAGACGATGGTCTCAATCGGCGAGTCGTGCAGCGCGTCCAGGACGGCGAGATAGGATTCGCCCGGCACGCAGAAGATGCGCTCGACGCCGTTTGCCTCGAGAGATTCAACGATCAGTTGCCCGCCGGTCCTCATGATCTTTGCTGCTCCAATTCGGCAAGAATCTCTTGCGTATGCTCGCCAAGGCGAGGCGAGGGGCGCTGATAGGCAAGCGGCGTCCGCGACATCACCATCGGCGCGCGCACCGAAGGCAACAGATTGCCGTGTCCGTCATCCAGATCAAGCCGCATGCCGCGCGCGATCGCCTGCGGGTCCGAGAACATCTGGCCGATCGTGTTGATCGGGCTTGCCGGAACACCGGCCTTTTCCAGCGCCGCAAGCAGTGCATCCCGTTCGAAGTCCGCAAGACGCCCGACCATGGCCTCCCGAAGCGCCTCACGGTTGGCAACACGCGCGGCATTGGTGGCATAGGCAGGATCATCGGCCAGAGCATCGAGGCCGATGGCGGCGCAGAATTTGCGGAACTGCCCGTCATTGCCGACGGCGAGGATGAAATGGCCATCCTTGACCGGCAGCACCTCGTAGGGCGCAATATTGGGATGGGCGTTGCCCATCTGCGCAGGCGAGGTGCCGGAAACGAGGAAGTTCAGGTTCTGGTTGGCCAGCACCGAGATCTGGCTGTCGAACAGGGCCATGTCGATGTGCTGGCCTTCGCCGGTAGCCTCGGCATGGCGCAAGGCGGCCTGAATGGCGATGACCGAGTAGAGACCGGTAAACAGGTCGGTGACCGCAACCCCCACCTTCTGCGGTTCGCCATCGGCCGGGCCGGTGATCGACATCAGGCCGGACATGCCCTGGATGATAAAGTCGTAGCCGGCACGCGGCGCGTAGGGACCATCCTGGCCAAAGCCGGTGATCGAGCAATAGACGAGGCGCGGATTGATCTTGCGCAGCGTCTCGTAGTCGAGGCCATATTTCTTCAGGCCGCCGAGCTTGAAGTTCTCGATCAGCACATCGGCGGTGGCGACGAGCTTTCTCACCGTCTCGGCACCCTCCGACGTCGAGAAGTCTATGGCAATGGAGCGCTTGCCGCGATTGCAGGAATGATAATAGGCGGCCGACAGGTTCTCGCCGTCATGGCCCTCGACGAAGGGCGGCCCCCATTTGCGCGTATCGTCGCCGCCGTTCGGGCTCTCGACCTTGATGACATCCGCGCCCAGATCGGCGAGCAACTGGCCGGCCCAGGGGCCGGCGAGGATGCGGGCGAGTTCGATGACGCGGATGCCATGCAGTGGAGGGTTGGTCATAAAGCGCCCGGGTGATTGCGACTAATGCTAGGCTCTAACAAATCTTGGCCCACCATGTCACGGTTGTTGCATGGGGCCAGTGCAGAGGCATCATGTCACTTTCTTTGCCCATATAGCGAATTCTTCCATGATGAAGTTTCGATTCACCTCGTTCAGGCTTTCGTGGCGGGTTTCGGCGTAAATCGTTGAAACAAGATTCAAAAAGCCCCGAGCCCTGAGGCGCCTCGCGAGTGCGGTGACGGTTCTGCCGCCGTCGGTTGCGGGATCATTCGCCCCGCCGACGAGATAGAAGGGCATGTCCCGGCGAACCTTCGAGAAATTGCGGTCGTCGGCGCCGAGGAAGATCATTTGGAACACATCCTGCCACAGCGACACGCAGGCGTCCCAACCGCAGAGCGGATCGGCAACATATTTATCGACCTCTTCCGGATCGCGCGACAGCCAGTCGAATTCGGTGCGGCGACCGGGAATTTTGCGCGCCCATTCCTGAAAGGTGAGCCTCGGCAACTGGCGCGAGGGCATGTCGGAACCGAGGCGGAACCGCTCATAGGCAAGCACCGCCTGCGCCAGTCGGCCGAGCGCGCCGGCGGTGAAATTCGCGTTCCAGATCGCTGCGGCGTGAACGGTGCCGGGGTGGCGAAGCACATAGTTGAAGGCGATGACGCCGCCCAGCGAATGGCCGAAGATGATAATCGGCAGGCCGGGGTGCTCATGTGCGATGAGATCGTGGATGGCGGCGACATCGGCGATAAGCTTGGCCACGCCGTCACGCTTTGCAAAGATGCCGGGTGGGGCATCCGGCGCCGTGGTGTGGCCGTGGCCGCGATGGTCATGGGCGTAGGTGTGAAAGCCATGCCCGGCCAGGAAATCGGCAAGTCGCTGGTAGCGGGCGGCGTGCTCGGCAAGTCCGTGATTGACCTGAACCACGCCGCGTGGCGCCGCATCCGCATGGCGGACATAGAGGTTCAATCGCGCGCCGGTCGGCGAATCGTGAATTCTTTGACTGTCGAACGGCATGACTGAGTTCCCCGGCGCCGCGACTGTTGGTCATGCAGGCAGGCGCGTCAAGGGCCGCAGCCGACCGTGTCGGCCCATCGGCAGTTGCTATGTCAGCAAGTTGGTTGCGCCGGCCTTGTGCTCGATGATTCAACTCATATATTCGGTCGCCTCACATTCGGCTCGAATCCCGCCGCGCCTTCGCGAATTGCCGAAAGCGCCGCCATCAAAAAGCAATGTCATCACCATGCAGCCGATCATTTCCGTCAAGAATCTCTCCAAGACTTATGCGTCAGGCTTCCATGCGCTGAAGGACGTCGATCTGGAGATTCGCCGGGGTGAAATCTTCGCCCTGCTCGGCCCCAATGGCGCCGGCAAGACGACGCTGATCAGCATCATCTGCGGCATCGTCAACCCGACGCAAGGCACAGTGATTGCCGACGGACATGACATCATTACTGCTTATCGTGCCGCTCGTTCCCGGATCGGGCTGGTGCCGCAGGAACTCACCACCGATGCCTTCGAGACCGTCTGGGCGACGGTCAGCTTCAGCCGAGGGCTGTTCGGCAAGGCACCGAACCCGGCCCATATCGAGAAGGTGCTGAAGGACCTGTCGCTGTGGGACAAAAAGGACAACAAGATCATGACGCTTTCCGGCGGCATGAAGCGCCGCGTGATGATCGCCAAGGCCTTGTCGCACGAACCGCAGATCCTGTTCCTGGATGAACCGACCGCCGGGGTCGATGTCGAGCTGCGACGCGACATGTGGGATGTGGTGCGATCGCTGCGTGACACCGGCGTCACCATCATCCTGACCACGCACTACATCGAAGAGGCCGAGCAGATGGCCGACCGCATCGGCGTGATCAGCCATGGCGAGATCATCCTGGTGGAGGAGAAGGCCGAGCTGATGCGCAAGCTCGGCAAAAAGCAGCTTACGCTTCAACTTCAAGGCCCGCTTGAACATTTGCCAGACCGGCTTTCCGCCTATGGATTGGAACTCGCCAACGGTGGCGACGAGCTGGTCTATACCTATGACACGCAGAGCGAGCGCACCGGCATCACCTCGCTGCTCCAGGACCTTACCGCGGCGGGCATCAGGTTCAAGGACCTGCAGACGAAGCAAAGCTCCCTGGAGGAGATATTCGTGAATCTGGTGAGGAAGCGGCCATGAACCTCCATGCGATACGCGCCATCTATGTATTTGAAATGGCGCGCACATTCCGTACGCTTTTGCAAAGCATCGTCTCGCCGGTCATCTCGACGTCGCTCTATTTTGTCGTCTTCGGCTCGGCGATAGGCTCGCGCATCAGCGAGATCGGCGGGATCAGCTATGGCGCCTTCATCGTGCCGGGGCTGATCATGCTATCGCTGCTCACGCACAGCATCTCCAACGCCTCGTTCGGCATCTATTTCCCGAAATTCGTCGGCACGATCTATGAGCTTCTATCCGCACCGATTTCATACCTTGAGATCGTCATCAGCTATGTTGGAGCCGCCGCGACCAAATCGACGATGCTGGGCCTGATCATCCTGGCGACAGCGACGCTTTTCGTGCCGATCCGCATCGAACATCCGCTCTGGATGATGCTGTTCATGGTGCTGACGGCGGTGACGTTCAGCCTGTTCGGCTTCATCATCGGCATCTGGGCCGACAATTTCGAGAAGCTGCAACTGGTGCCGCTGCTGATCGTGACGCCGCTGACCTTCCTCGGCGGAAGCTTCTATTCCATCGACATGCTGCCGCCGTTCTGGCGGACTGTGACGCTGTTCAATCCGGTGCTTTATCTGGTCAGCGGCTTTCGCTGGAGCTTCTACGGCGTGGCCGACGTCAATGTCGGCATCAGCCTCGGCATGACGCTGGTGTTTCTTGGCGCCTGCCTTGTCGCGGTCTGGTGGATTTTCAAGACCGGCTGGCGGGTCAAGGCGTAGGCATCACCGCAACGCGACCAAACGCCGGCCCGAAAGCAATTGCCGTTTCCGCCCCTATCGCCTACATAGCGCCCAACTTCCGCTAACATCGACAGGAAAGCCAAGCGTGGCACGCCAGTTCATCTATCACATGGCCGATCTGACCAAGGCCTACGGCACCAAGAAGGTGCTGGAAAACATCCATCTTTCGTTCTACCCCGACGCCAAGATCGGCATTCTAGGCCCCAACGGCGCCGGCAAGTCGACGATCCTGAAGATCATGGCCGGGCTCGACAAGGAATATTCCGGCGAAGCCTGGCTGGCTGAAGGCGCAACCGTCGGCTACCTGGCGCAGGAACCCCAGCTCGATCCGACCAAGACCGTCTTCGAGAACGTCATGGAGGGCGTCGCCAAAAAGAAGGCCATCATCGAGCGCTACAACGAGCTGATGATGAACTACTCCGACGAGACGGCGGAGGAATCGGCGCATCTTCAGGACGAAATGGACCGGCTGAACCTCTGGGATCTCGAGCAGCAGGTCGAGATGGCGATGGACGCGCTGCAATGTCCGCCGAGCGACGCCGATGTGACCAAGCTTTCCGGTGGCGAGCGCCGCCGCGTGGCGCTTTGCCAGCTCCTGCTCAGCGAACCCGATTTGCTGCTGCTGGACGAGCCGACCAACCATCTCGACGCCGAAACGACGGCGTGGCTGGAAAAGCATCTACGCGCCTACAAGGGCGCCGTGCTGCTCATCACCCACGACCGCTACTTCCTCGACAACGTCACCGGCTGGATTCTCGAACTCGACCGCGGCCGCGGCATTCCCTACGAGGGCAACTACACCGCCTATCTGGAAGCCAAGGCCAAGCGCCTCAAGCAGGAAGGGCGCGAGGACGACGCGCGCCAGCGCGCGATCTCGCGCGAGCGCGAATGGATCGCCTCCAGCCCCAAGGCGCGCCAGACCAAATCGAAGGCCCGTATCAAGGCCTTCGAGGACCTTCTGGAGCAGGCCGACAAGCGCCGCCCCAGCGACACGCAGATCGTCATCCCGCATGGCGAGCGGCTCGGCAATGTGGTGATCGAAGTCGAGGGCCTGACGAAGGGCTATGGCGACCGCCTGCTGATCGAGGACCTCTCCTTCAAGCTGCCGCCCGGCGGCATCGTCGGCGTGATCGGCCCGAACGGCGCCGGCAAGACGACGCTGTTTCGCATGATCACCGGCCAGGAAACGCCCGACAGCGGTTCGATCCGCATCGGCGAAACGGTGAAACTCGGCTATGTCGACCAGAGCCGCGATGCGCTCGACCCCAGCAAGACGGTTTGGGAAGAGATTTCCGGCGGCGCCGAGGTGGTCAAGCTCGGCAAGCACGATGCCAATACGCGCGCCTATTGCTCGTCGTTCAATTTCCGGGGCGGCGACCAGCAGCAGAAGGTCGGCAATCTTTCCGGGGGCCAGCGCAACCGTGTGCATCTGGCCAAGATGCTGAAGACCGGCGGCAACGTACTCCTGCTTGACGAGCCGACCAACGATCTCGACACCGAAACCCTGGCGGCGCTCGAGGATGCGCTGGAAAACTATGCCGGCTGCGCCGTCATCATCTCGCACGACCGCATGTTCCTCGACCGACTGGCGACCCATATCCTCGCCTTCGAGGGTGACAGTCACGTCGAATGGTTCGAGGGCAATTTCGAGGATTATGAGAAGGACAAGATTCGCCGTCTCGGCCCCGATGCCACCAATCCGCATCGCATGACCTACAAGCGGTTGACGCGATAAGGGCGCATTTGCTCACTCGACGTGGTTTTTCTACGCTCCGGTGCTCACGTATGTTAATTGCGCGCCGCTCCGGACCTCGAAGAACCACGTCATGGGCCTAAGCCGAACGAGTTATCAAACAGGCTTGGTGGCCGCTGGCCTTGAGCGATATCCCAATTCGGCCATCGTCCGACCACAATTTATCCACAGCCGCGACATTCGCCATAGGCGAATAATTTCAAAGGCTAATGCGGTTTGGCGGGCCGATTGTCCCACGATCGCGCCGCAATGCAGCACATTTTCTGCTTGCCTGTTGCTCGAATGCCCCTAGACTCTTCGAGGTATGCTCAACAGGAGGCTACGCAATGGGACTTACACGGCCAATCAATGCGTTGATGATTTGTGCTGCGTTCGCTGTAGTCGGCGCCCTTATCGTGGGAGTTCTTCCTTGAGCCGCTGAGCCCTGGGGGCCAGCACAGTCTGGCGAAAACAAATACGAAGGCCGGGCCCGCAGCGCCCGGCCTTCGCAGTTTCAGGCGGCTGCCGAGCCTTGCGCGGAGGCCGGCGCCCTTATGCCGATCATGTGGCAGATGGCGACGACAAGATCGGACCGATTCATCGTGTAGAAATGAAAATCGTCGACGCCGCGCTCGACAAGATCCAGCACCTGTTCGGCGGCAACGGCGGAGGCCACCAGCGCATGCGTCTGCGGGTCGTCTTCCAGCCCGTCGAAGCGCTCGGCCAGCCACTCCGGCACATGCGCGCCGGCACGTGAGGCGAAATTCGCCACCTGGCGGAAGTTGTGAACCGGCTGGATGCCCGGAACGATCGGAATATAGATGCCGGCGCGGCGGACCCGTTCGACGTAGCGCTCGTAAAGGTCGTTGTCGAAGAAGAACTGGGTGATGGCGCGGGTTGCGCCATTGTCGACCTTGCGCTTCAGCATCTCGATATCGGTCGCGAAGTCGGGGCTTTCAGGATGCTTTTCGGGGTAGGCGGCCACCGAAATATCGAAATCGGCGATTGCCTTGAGGCCGGCCACCAGATCGGCGCCGTTCTGATAGCCGTCCGGGCGGGGCACATAGGTCTTGCCGACGCCGGAGGCCGGATCGCCGCGCAACGCCACATAGCGCTTGATGCCTAGGGCCGCGAATTCCTGAATGACGGCGTCCACTTCCTCGCGCGACGCGCCGATGCAGGTCAGGTGGGCGGCCGCCTGAACGCTGGTCTCGGTAAGGATACGCTTGATGGTGCGGCCGGTGCGCTCGCGCGTTGAGCCGCCCGCACCATAGGTTACCGAGACGAAATTCGGCTGCAGCGGCTCAAGTCTCGTCACCGTATCCCAGAGACGCGCTTCCATCTCGTCTGTCTTGGGCGGAAAGAACTCGAAGGATACCTTGAACTTCGCCCCGATATCGGAGCGGCGTGACAAACCATACTTGGACATCAGACGGTTTCCCTCGCTTCAGATGTACTTGTTGGGACAGGATCGGCGATCAGCAGGCGGCGGTCGCGGCCGAGCCACAACTTCACCGTGAGCTTCGCCTCGGATGCGCCGCGTGGTTCGAAGTCCTGAGTGTCTTCGAGGTCGAGACCGGCCTCAGCGAACCAGTCGCCGATCTGGTGATCGGAGAAGCCCAGCCGGACATGCGCATGCTCCTCGCGGAGGAATTCGAGCGCGTGCGGTGCGAAATCGACGATGACCAGCCGTCCGGCGGGCCGCAGCAGCCGGGCTGCCTCGCGAATAGCCTGGCCGGGCTCATCGAGAAAATGCAGCACCTGATGCATGGTGACGAGATCGAAGGCATCGCGCTCGACCGGAGGGGAAAAGATGTCGCCTTGGCGTACCTGCGCATGTGACACGCCCGCCTTGTCGAGATTGGCCCGCGCCACCGTCAGCATTTCGCGGGACAAATCGATGCCGACGCCGCGTCGGTAAAGCGGGGCGAAAATTTCCAGGAGCCGCCCAGTGCCGGTGCCGAGATCGAGCATCGCCTGGAACGGCCGCTTGCCGACGAGCTTGACGAGGGCCTGCTCCACCGCCCGGTCAGCGACGTGCAGGGAACGGATTTCGTCCCAGCTCGCGGCATTGCGGCTGAAATATTCGGCGGCCCGGTCCTGTCGTCTCCGCTTCACGCCGCTCAGCCGTTCCAGATCGCGCTCGATCTGCGGATCGCGATCATCGACGCGGGAAACCAGGCCTTGCACGAAGTCGCGGGCGATGTTGGTGTCCGAGACGCGGAAAAACGCCCACGAGCCCTCCTGGTAGCGGTCGATCAAACCCGCTTCCAGCAGGAGCTTGAGATGACGCGAGACGCGCGGCTGCGATTGGCCGAGAATGTCGGTGAGGTCCGATACGGTCAGGTCGCCGCGTGAAAGCAGCGAGAGGATGCGCAGCCGGCTGGATTCAGCCGCCGCCTTCAAGGTATCAATCAAAGAGTCCAAGGTTACGCGCATATGGCCGCTCGTGAAAAGACATAAACATATCTTTATATGACGCTTTAATCATTTGCAACGACAATGTCGCGCATCGACACGAAAATGGCGCAGCGATGCAGGAGGAACGAGATGTTCGAAAAACGCGAGGGCGAGGCAGCCTTGTTGGCCGATCCCGCCGGCCTTGCACCCGACGGACACGTCGTGTTCATCGGCCGTATCCGTTCGGCCTGGGCGACGCGCGAAACATGCCCGAAGAACATGCGGCAGGCCCGCGAGAAGGGTGGCGAGGCGACGATCGAGATCGATGAACCCTATCGGCCCGGTTTACTCGGGCTTGCCGAGGTCACGCATGTGGTCGTGCTGACCTGGCTCGATCGAGCCTCGCGCAACCTGATCGTGCAGAAGCCGCGCCATGCCGAGAAGGCGAAGGGGGTTTTCGCGCTGCGCTCGCCGATCCGGCCCAATCCGGTCGGCCTGCATATTGCCCGGCTGATCTCGCTCGATATGGATGAAGGGCGCCTGGTGCTGGATGCCATCGACGTGCTTGACGGCACGCCGGTGATCGACCTGAAACCCTATATTGCGCGGGTCGACGCCTTTGCCGATGCCGAGTTCGAGTAGGGCTGCGGCGAAATGAAGGGCGCGACCGGGCGTCAGCGCGCCATCGCCAAGGCGCTGACCGCACTTCTGCCGATGGCGCCTTACGCGGACACGGAACGAATCCGCAGCGATGCAGGCGCAAGGCACATGAAGACCTTGCCGCCGGCGGTCGCCGTGTGGCTGGCGACGGTGGCACATGTGCGCCACCAGCATACGGACTACGACAGGCTGCTCGATGAGGGCTATGACCGCGACTCGGCACGGTTTTTCGTACTCGACCAGACCAATGCGGTGCTCACCTCATGGCGCGCGACGCGACTTCTCGATCCGGATGCGGACGAGGAGTAGGCAGGCCGGAAAAATTGCAGTTCCTTACGCGCGATAGATCCACTGTTCCGGCACTCGCACCGAAATCTCTTCGCCACTGGCGATCTGGCCCGGCTTCTCGACCCAGGCGACGAGGCCCCGCAGCCGCTTTGCGACCTTCGGAAACAGCATCGAGCCGCCGTCGAGATCGGCCATGCGCGCCCGCTCGGCGATACGCCGGCCGGAAAGCCGGCAGGGCGCGTTCTGGCCATCGATCTTCAGCGTCACGCCGCCCTTGAAGAACAGCATCGTGCCGGATGGCAGCATGGTAAGCTGCGGGATGCCGTCGATCAGCAGATTTGCCCCGATCCACTCCGGCCGGATTTCGGGGATTTCCATCCGCGCGGCGATCAGTGCGAGTTCATCGGGCGCAACGATCGACAATTGCCGCTCGTTGCGGATTTCGGTGTTGCGGCGATACCAGGGTTCGCGCCCGCTGGACCGGCGGGTGAAGCCGGAGTGATAGTCGTTCTCGATGCCTTCGAAACCGAGCGGGAGCGTATCGGTCACCCGCGTTTCGAAATCGTTTCGTAACGCGACATAGAGTCCGGCGACCCTGGCCGAAAACTTTTGGACCGGAATGATTTCCGGCGGCGTCAGAAGATCGGGCATCGGGAGTTCCTCATGCTGGCTGGCGCGGGAACATGCCGGCACATGCCGGTTGCGTCCAGCCAATAAGCCTTATCGGTCGATATATGTCGCGAATGTCTACATCATGCGCAGCAGCGCACCGCCGATGGAATAGCCTGCGCCGAAGGCGCAGAGCAGGCCGTAGTCGCCGGCTTTCATGTCGGCGTGATTTTCCTGCAATGCGATGACGGCGCCGGCGCCGGCGGTATTGCCAAGCCGGTCGAGAACCATTGGTGCCCGGTCGTGGCCGACCTCGCGGCCGAACGACAGTTTGAGGATCATCGCGTTCATGCGCGCATTGGCCTGATGCAGCCAGAAGCGGCGGATATCGTCGGGCGTCTGGCCGTGCTCGGCGAGGAAATCGACGATGAAGCGGTGACCGGCGACGGTGACGTCCTTGAACACCTTGTTGCCGACCTGCTTGATCATGTTGCCTTGCATGTCGACCATGTAGGGGTCTTCCTGCGCCGTGCGCGTCAGGTAACCCAGATTGGTGCGGATGTTGCTGGAAAGCTGTGTCCAGAGCCGCGTATCGACAACCTCGAAGCGCCCGGCGCGGGTTTCGCCGTCCGCGACGGCTTCGACGATCATCGCAGCCGCTGCGTCGCCGAAGATGAAATGGGTCTGGCGGTCGCGGAAGTTGAGATGGCCTGTGATGATTTCCGGAACCACCACCAACACGCGCCGATGCGCGCCGGCCCGCACGAGGTTGACCGCGACGTGCAGCGCAGCGGCGGCCGAGGAACAGCCCAGCCCCATGTCGAACCCGGCGCCTCGCGTGCCCATGGCCTGCTGCATCTCGATGGCAATGGCCGGATAGGGTCGCTGGAGATGCGAGGAAGAGCATATCACCAGATCGATCTGGGCGGCGTCGAGTGCCGCGTGCGAGAGCGCTCGGCGAGCCGAGGCGATGCCGAATTCCGCCTGCAGAGACAACGCCTCATCGGGACGGGCAGGGAGGCGGGGCACCATGCGGGCGGGGTCGAGAATGCCGTCGCGCTCGATCACATGGCGCGTTTTGATGCCCGAGGCGTGATAGATGAAGTCGGCGTCCGACCTTTGCAGCAATTCCTCGCCGCTGCCTTGACGCCGCTCGTTTTCCCTGTCCACCCAGGCGTTGAAACTTGCGACCAGTTCCTCATTTGTAATCGAGGCCTCGGGGATTTCCACGCCGATACCGCTTATCACAACCCGATGCATGCTTATTACCGTCCCATGCGCGTCCCGCGCGTTTTGCCTGCGCACATTGCGCAGAATGCGGTGCCTCGGGCAAGAGTGTTGCAGTGCAGCAGTTTACGCCAGCTTAACCAAACCCAAGAAAATCCGATCCGCCAGGTGAAGGCGAATCCCTCCCGGGAAGGAGGTCAGCGGAGCCGGTGATGCTGTTGCAACGACCCTCTAAGGCAGGAATCCGGTGAATAGCGACAAGATGCGCATGAAAATTGCAAAAAATCAGCCGATTTGGATTGAATCTTGGCGACCGGCTGTGCAATTCATGGCGCCCGATTGCGACCAGCGTCGCAGCTTAGCACTAAAAGATAGGAAACATCATGGCAGAAGCCAGCCTTCTCGATCACGCGCTCGTTCGTCTGGATGAGGCGTCAGCCCACCTCACCATAGATGCCGATGTGATTGAGAAGCTGAAATATGCCCGCGAAACCACAAAGGTCCGCCTGATGATCAGAATGGACGACGGTTCGCGAAAATCGTTCCTGGCATGGCGATGCCGCTATGACGACACGCGCGGCCCCACCAAGGGCGGCATTCGCTTCCATCCGGACGCCAGCGAAGACGAAGTCGAGATGCTCGCCTTCTGGATGACGTTCAAATGCGCGGTCATGAACCTGCCCTATGGCGGCGGCAAGGGCGCCGTCCAGGTCGATCCGCGGGCACTTTCCAAGGCCGAGCTCGAACGCTTGTCACGCGCCTATATCCAGGCTTTCTCGCGCATTCTTGGCCCCGATCGCGACATTCCGGCGCCGGACGTCTACACCAATTCGATGATCATGGGCTGGATGGCCGATGAGTACGCCCAGATCGTCGGCCGCGCGGAACCAGCGGTCATCACCGGCAAGCCGATCGCGCTCGGCGGCTCGCTTGGACGCGGCGACGCGACGGCGCGCGGCGGCTACTATCTGGTTCGCCATCTCGCGAAGGAACTCGGCCTGAACGGCTCGATGCGGGTTGCGGTGCAGGGCTTCGGCAATGCCGGCCAGCATATTGCGCGGCTGCTGGCCAGCGACGGCCACAAGATCGTGGCGGTTTCGGACTCCGAGGGTGCGGTGCAGTCGAAGGCTGGTCTGGACCTCGACAAGCTGCTTGCGGCGAAGGCGGAAGGGCACTCCGTCGCCTCGACAGTCGGCCAGGGCGGGCACGACTTCCTGTCGGCCGATCATCTCGTCAGCGTCGATTGCGATCTCTTGGTGCCGGCGGCGCTGGAAAACATGATCCACGAAGCCAATGCCGAAACGGTCAAGGCGCGGTTGGTGCTGGAACTTGCCAACGGACCGGTGACGGCTACCGCTGACGCCATACTGGGCAAGAAGGGCGTCGTCGTGCTGCCCGACATTCTTGCCAATGCCGGCGGCGTCACCGTGTCCTATTTCGAATGGGTGCAGAACCGCCAGGGCTTCTACTGGACCGTGGAAGAGATTCACGATCGGCTGCGCGCGATCATGGAGCGCGAAGGCCGGGCGATCTGGAATCTTTCGCAGGAAAAGGGGCTTTCGGTGCGCACCGCCGCCTATGTGCATGCACTGAGCCGGCTGGCCGAGGCGATCGAAGCGCACGGCACGCAGAACTTCTTCATGAGCTGAGAATGATGGCGGCCGGCGCTGAGCATCGGGCCGAAAAGTGGAAGCGATTTTCGAATTATTCCGATGCTCCATCAAAGTGTTAGAGCGTCCCTTGTGCGTCCGAAAGGACGCACGGCGCTCTAACCGGCCGCTATTTTCCGTCTACAGATTTGCCAGCAAGGCGGGTGTCGGCCATCCGTCTACCGGCAGACCGAGGCGAATCTGCTCCTGACGGATGGCTTCGCGGGTGTTGGTGCCCAGAATGCCGTCGATGCCGCCGACATCGTAGCCCTTGTCATGCAGCTTCTGTTGCAGAGCCTTCATGGCGTCGCCGGTCAGTCCCTCTTCCGGGCTGCGCCGCTCGAAAGGCGGTTCGCCGGCAAGGCGGATCGCCAGATTGGCCGCGGTCAGCGTGTAAGTGATCGACTGGTTCCACTCAAGATAGACGTCGTAATTGTCGTAGCTGAGGAAGGCTGGGCCCTTATGGCCCATCGGCAGCACGACGCCGGCCTTGAGGCCGGTGTCCTTGAGCGGGTTGCCCTGCCGGTCGGTGATGCCCCAGGCGGAAAGCTGCGAAATCGGCAGCTTGTTGGTACGTCCGGTCTCTTCCCAAGGCATCTGGTCGGGTACGCGGACTTCCTGCAGCCAGGGTTCACCGCGTTTCCAGCCGCGTGACTGGATCTTGGCCGCGGTCGTCATGATGACGTCGGGCGCGCTGTTTCTGAGGTCGACGACGCCGTCGCCATCGCCATCCACCCCGCGCAGCAGGTAATCGGAGGGCAGAAGCTGCGTCTGACCGATCTCGCCGGCCCAGGCGCCCCTGACGTCGGTGGGCAGCACACCCCGGTCGATCAGCGTCAGCAACGGCACCACCTGCGGACGGAAGAGGTCCGGGCGGCGGCAATCGTGGGCGAGGGTCACCAGTGCATTCAGGCTGTTGAAATCACCCTGTACGGCACCGAAATCGGTTTCCAGTGCCCAGAAGGCGGCGATCACCGGGCCGGGAACGCCGAACTGCTGCTCGGCGCGGGCGAAGACCTCGGCGTATTTCTTCAAATTGGCCGCACCGTGCTTCAGACGATAGTCCGATATCATGCGGCCGGAAAACTCGACGAAGGTCTGGTTGAAGACGCCTTGAGCGCGGTCGCGCTGAAGCACTTTCGGATCGATTTCGGCATTGTCCAGCGCGGCAAGGCCGGTTGCGCCGACTCCGGCTGTCACCGCTTCAGCGCGTATGGCATTCTTCCATGTGGAAAAGTCGCCGCCGCATTCCTGTGCCATGACGGGCGCCGCTGTGGTCGCGGCCAAAAGCGCTGCCAGCGCACCGATCCGCAATCTCATTTCTGTCGCTCCTAGCTCATGGAGCGGGACACCCAGAGAGGGTGACCGGCTTCGCGCCTGCGTCCCGCACCGACCTGTCGAAATATCGTTGCCCTGGAGACTGCTGCCGGCCACTCCGGCCGAGGCGCTTCTCCAGCGGCTCAATAGCATCGTTTGCCCAAAAGACATGGCGAAAAACGGGCAAAGCAGCGGCACGGTGCAGCCTTTGCGCGAAATGCGCGCGATCCTGCCGGAATGGTGATTTTTTGGTAACGATGGGGGCTGTCAGCCGGCGTTTTCCTTCAGCCACTTTTTCCATGCGGCCTTGCTGCCGTTGAAGACGTTGATATCCGCATCGCCCCTGATGCCCGGCACGACCCCGGTGCCGGTATATTGCCAGAAGGTGAAGGGATGGCTGCCGTAGCGTTCGCCCGGATGGCCGGCGACCGATCGCAGCCAGTAGGGATAGCCATGAAAGCCGGAAAGGCCGTTGTCGTCGAAGAAATCGATCGACGTATAGATGATCGGCTTCTTGCCGTAGTGCTTTTCGACGATTTCGAGGAAGGTGCGCATTTCGCTGCGCACCGTGGCGGCAGGCGGCCTGAGTTTGCAGCTTGGCGACTGCGGGTTCCATTCCATGTCCAGCACGGGGGGGAGGGCGTCGCGTTCACGCGGCACGTTGCGGATGAACCAGGCGGCCTGTTCCTTTGCGGTGCGGCAGAAATAGTAGAAGTGATAGGCGCTGCGGGGAATGCCGGCGGCCTTTGTCTCTCGCCAGTGCTCGGCGAAATAGTCGTCGACGCGATCGCCGCCCTCCGTCGCCTTGATGAAGGCGAAGGAAATGCCGCTGGCCTTTGCCTGCCGCCAGTCGACTGACCGCTGGTATTTGGAAACATCGGTGCCATGGACGGGATGTTGCCAGGGCGCGCGCGCACTCCATTGGTGCGGATCATTGTCACCGAAACGCGGATAGGCGACCATCACTTCGCCATAGCTGGCCGTCGTCGTCTTTGTCGATGAGCCGACGGGTGCCAGATCGTCCATTGTGGTGCAAGCGGCTAGCGCTGCTGCAAGCAGTATCAAGGGCGCAACACGGCGCATCGCCTCTCCTTCGCACCGGGTTCCGGTGTCGGCATAAAACCAGCGTGTGCTCGCAAAGTCACGCGCCGCATACAATTTCTATCGCCGCCCGCACAGGAAAACGGCAAGCCTTGTCTTGCGCCAACATGGTTGATTTTCCGTTGATAGCCTCGACAGGCCGTGACAATTGCGTGAGGAATGACCCCCGTGGCTGGTATCGCGGTGGGCGGAGATGCGGGTTTTGCGGAAAAGCGTGAAGTGCCTGGCGGTGACGGTCGCGACCGCCCTTGCCGGCGCCTGCCTCTGGCTCTACGTCGCGCCGCCCGCGCTCATCCGGGTGGGGTCGAGCTATGCGGCCAAGATCGTCTGCTCGAACGTGTTCGTCGCCGGGCGCGATGCTGCCGAGGTGCTGAAGGACGACGTCCAGGCGCCCGGCCATCCATTGTTGCGGTTGATGTCGGTCAGCGTCGATCCTGAAGCAGGAACGATAAAGGCCGGACTTTTCGGCCTGTTCGGCAAGGGGCTCGCCGTGGTGCGCGACAATGGCGGCTGCGCCTCCGTGCCCGACGGCGACGTGGCGGCGGCAAAAGCCTTTGCGCTGGAGCCACCCGCCGAAGCCAGCAAGCCGGACGCGCTGTGGCCGGCCGGCGAGAGGGTGGAACCGTCGCAGAATCTGGCCCTGAACGCAATTCTCGATGATGCCGGCCTGGTCGGGCCGGGCATGCGCGCCGTCATTGTGGCGAAGAATGGCCGCATTGTCGGCGAGCGCTATAGCGCGGGATTTTCCGCGGCGACACCGCTGCTCGGCTGGTCGATGACTAAGACAGTCAACGCCGCGCTTGTCGGCACCCTTGTCAAAGACGGCCGGATGGCGATGGATGACACGGGGTTGTTCGAGACGTGGAAGCAGGACGAACGTGGCCGCATCAGCCTTGCCGATCTGATGGCGATGTCATCCGGGCTTGAGTTCAACGAGGATTATGGCGACGTCACCGACGTGACGCGCATGCTCTATCTCGAGCCGGACATGGCGGCTTTTGCCGCAGCCAAGCCGTTGGCACGCGAACCAGGCCAAGTGTGGAGCTATTCCAGCGGCACTGCGGTGCTGTTGTCGAAACTCTGGCAAGAGGCGCTGGGCAACCCGGAAAGAGCGCTGGCGTGGCCGCGCACGGCGTTGTTCGATCCGTTGGGCATGACAAGTGCAGTGCTTGAGACCGACGCGCGCGGAACGTTTACCGGATCGTCCTATCTCTACGCCACGGCGCGCGACTGGGCCCGCTTCGGCCAATTTTTGGCGGATGACGGGGTGTGGAACGGAGCGCGGATACTACCCGCCGGTTTCGTATCCTGGATGCATGAGGCCGCTCCCGCCTCCAACGGCGATTATGGCCGTGGGCAGGTCTGGCTGCACGGGCCGACCGGTCCGCGGCCGGTAGGCGTGGACCCCGACGACGGCATCGAACTGCCTGACGACACGTTCTGGATGCTTGGCCATGACGGCCAATCGACGGCGATCATACCATCCGAACGGCTGGTGGTCGTCCGCCTCGGGCTGACGCCTTCGCGGCTCGGCTACAAGCCGCAGGCGCTTGTGGCGGCGCTGGCAACCGCGCTGGAATAGGCGCACTTCATCGGCTGCCGAAACCGCCCGCGGTGGGCGTTGTGACGATGACCGCCTCGCCGGGCTCCAGCAGTGTCTGGTCGCAAGCTTTGAGGACCTCGACCGAACCGTCATCGCGGCGGACTTTCGTGGAACCGGTTTCGCCATCGCCGCCGCCTTCGATGCCGCGTGGGGGCGCCGCGCGGTGCGAGGAGAGGATCGCGCATTCCATTTTTTCGAGAAAGCGGATGGTGCGCCTCGTGCCGTCGCCGGCATTCCACCTGCCTTTGCCGCCAGAGCCCTCGCGAAGATGGAAATCCTCGAGCAGCACGGGGAACCGCAGCTCCAGGATTTCCGGATCGGTAAGACGCGAGTTGGTCATGTGGGTATGGACGCCGGAGGTGCCGTGAAACCCTCGGCCACTATTCATCCGCCCTGCCGGCGAGCCTGAGCAGATCGTTTCATAATACTGATATTGCTCGTTGCCGAAGGTCAGGTTGTTCATGGTGCCCTGCGCATTCGCCAGCGCTCCCATGGCCGCGAATATCGCGTTGGTGACGTGCTGGGACGTCTCGACATTGCCGGCGACCACGGCGGCCGGATAGTCGGGCCTCAGCATGCAGCCTTCCGGAATGACGATGTTGATCGGGCGCAAGCATCCGGCATTCATCGGAATCTGGTCTTCGACCATCACGCGGAAGGCATAGAGCACGGCGGCGCGCGCCACCGGTTCCGGCGCGTTGAAATTGTTCTTCTCAACAGGTGAGGTGCCGGTGAAGTCGACCGTCGCCTCGCGCTTCTGCCGATCGACAGTGATCCTGACCTTGATCACCTGCCCGGTGTCGGTCGGGTACTCGCATTCTGAGCTGTCCGGAAGGCGGTCAAGCACGCGGCGCACGCTTTCGGCGGCGTTGTCCTGCACATGGCCCATATAGGCTTCGACAACATCCAGACCGAAATGGGCGACCATCTTGCGCAGTTCCGCCACGCCCTTTTCGTTGGCGGCAAGCTGTGCCTTCAGGTCGGCAATGTTCTGGTGCGGGTTGCGGGCAGGGTAGGGATGGTCGGTGAGCAGGCGCTTAAGCGCGGCCTCGCGGAAGCGGCCTTGGCTGACGAGGCGGAAATTGTCGAACAGCACGCCCTCTTCGTCCACGGTGGTGGCGAGTGGCGTCATCGAACCGGGGGCGGTACCGCCGACATCGGCATGATGGCCGCGCGCGGCGACGTAGAAGAGGATCTTGCGATCTTTACCCTCCCGCATCGAGGCAGAGGTAGGCTCCTCGAACACCGGCGTAACCACGGTTATGTCCGGCAGGTGGGTGCCGCCATTGTATGGGGCGTTGAGGGCGAAGGCGTCGCCGGGATGAATGTCGCCTGCGTTGAGACGGATGATCGTTTCGACTGAACGGTCCATGGAGCCGAGATGCACCGGCATGTGCGGCGCGTTGGCGACCAGCGCTCCGGTGCGGTCGAACACAGCGCAGGAAAAATCCAGCCGTTCCTTGATGTTGACCGAATAGGCGGTGTTCTGCAGCGTCACGCCCATCTGCTCGGCAATGGACATGAACAGATTGTTGAACACCTCCAGCATGACCGGGTCGGCCTCTGTGCCCAGTGCCGCGATGCGCCGTTTTTTGGCCACCCTGCGCATCAGCACGTGGTTGCGCCCGGTGATCTCGCCCTGCCAGCCCGGCTCCACGACGATGGTCTGGTGGCTTTCGATGATGAGCGCCGGCCCGGAGACCTTGTGGCCGGGCGCCATGGTTTCGCGGCGGTAGATGGTTGCATCGTGCCAGGCACCACCGGTGTAGAGCTTTCGCGTGCCGCCGGAGGCGGGCAGGTCGTCGGTGAGTGTTCGGGCAGGCTCGTCGTCACCGCCTCGGCTGCCGTCGGTGCCCTCGATGCCGACTGCCTCGATGATCATCGGCTTGTCGTCATAGACAAAGCCGAACTGTGCCTTGTGGGCAGCTTCGAAATCACGAACCGCCTGGGCAATCGAGCCGACCGTGAAATTCACCGGAAGCGCGGTGTCGGTGCCGTCGTAGCGGACTTGCAGCAGCGGTCGCCAGTCTATGTCGGATTCGGCGATGCCCTGCTCGGTGAGTTCAACGCGCGCCTCTTCGCGAAGCGTCTCGATCAGGTTGTTTACGGCGTCGAGCGAATCTTCGGCGAGCGTCTTCAGCAAGGCCTGTTGGCGCGAGGCGAAGACTGAGGACAGCCCGATGCCATAGGCCGAAAGCAAACCCGAAAATGGATGGATGAGGACGGATTCCATGCCGAGCGCGTCGGCGACGAGGCAGGCGTGCTGGCCGCCGGCGCCGCCGAAACAGTTCAGCAGGTATTCGGTGACGTCGTGGCCGCGCTGCACGGAAATCTTCTTGATGGCATTGGCCATATTTTCGACGGCGACGGTAACGAAGCCTTCGGCGACCGCTTCGGGGCTGCGGCCATCGCCGATCTCGGCGGCGAGGTCCTCGAACTTCTGGCGCACCACGTTCGCGTCGAGGGGCTGATCCTGATCGGCGCCGAAAATTGCGGGGAAGAAATCCGGCTGCAATTTGCCGAGCATTACATTGGCATCGGTAACCGCAAGCGGCCCGCCGCGCCGGTAGCAGGCCGGGCCCGGATTGGCACCGGCTGAATCCGGGCCGGCGCGGAACCGACCGGCTTCGAAATGCAGGATCGAGCCGCCGCCGGCGGCGACCGTGTGAATGCGCATCATCGGGGCGCGCACGCGCACGCCGGCGACCTCGGTATCGAAGGCCCGCTCATAGTCGCCGTCGAAATGCGCGACATCGGTGGAAGTGCCGCCCATGTCGAAGCCGATGACCTTTTTGAAGCCGGCGAGCCTGGCGGTCTCGACCATGCCGACGACGCCGCCGGCCGGGCCGGACAGCAGCGCATCCTTGCCCTGGAATCTTTCGGCCGCGGTCAGGCCGCCGGACGACATCATGAACATAAGACGGGGGGAGTTGGATTGACCCCCCTCTGGCAGACCAGAGGGAGGTGAATCGATGCTCAACTCGGCTTTTACCCGACCGACATAGCGCGACAGAATCGGTGAGAGATAGGCATCGACGACCGTTGTGTCGCCGCGGCCGACCAGTTTTACCAATGGCGAGACTTCATGGCTGACCGATACCTGGGCGAAGCCGAGATTGCGGCAGGCTCTCGCCACCGCCTGCTCATGCTCCGGGAACTTCCACGCATGCATGAAGACGATGGCCACCGCATCGATGCCATCGCGCTTCGCCTGGCGGATCGCCGGCTGCACCGTGGCTATATCGAGCAGTCTTTCGACGGTGCCATCGGCCCGCACCCGCTCATCAACCTCAATGACGCGCTCGTAGAGCTGTTCGGGCAGGATGATTTCCTTGGCGAAAATGTCGGGCCTTGCTTGGTAGGCGATGCGCAGCGCGTCGCGAAATCCCCTGGTGATGAGCAGCAGCACGCGGTCGCCCTTGCGCTCCAGCAGTGCATTGGTCGCGACGGTCGTGCCCATCTTGATGTCGCCGATCAGCCCTGAGGGCACGGCTTCACCATCCGGGATGCCGAGAAGGTCGCGAATGCCCTGGATGGCGGCGTCACGGTAGATTCCGGGATTTTCCGAAAGCAGCTTGTGCGGGTGCAAGTTGCCGTCGGGATCGCGTCCGATGATGTCGGTGAACGTACCGCCGCGATCTATCCAGAAATCCCACTTCGTTTCGTTCATGCGGTCGTCCTCCTGGGGAATTCTGGCGGTTGCGGTGCTATACAGCAATCCGATGCCGTCGGTCATCCGAGCCGTTCCACAATACTTCGGGTCTGACGGAATGTTTCGCCGAGTCAGCGTATTTGACGCAACTGGCGTGGCCCCTTGCACATTCTCACCATGACCGTCCGCTAAGAGGGCGCTGTTTTGTCAAGGAGAGATATCATGAAGAAACTCATTCTCGCGTCCGTTTCGGCCGTGGCCTTGCTCGGTCTTGCCGCATGCAATGATGCGACCGACAACACCACGACGCAGAGCACCAACCCGCCGGCTGAAGAAACCACCCCACCGGCTGCCGCACCTGAAACGACACCAGATACCGGTACTGGCGGCAGCACGCAGACTGAGCCAGCGGCTCCGGCACAGTAGGAACGTTGGTTTCTTCAGGGGGATAGTAGCCTCTTCAGCAGCGTTCAGGCTGCCGCAAGGTCGGGTTTCTGCCCGGCCTTTTTTATGTTCGAGAACAGCGACGAGGACCTATGTTCAAGTGAGGACACGCGATTGCGGCTCGCAAATCACAGAGTTTCGCTTTAAAAGGCGGCGCATGTCGATTTGGGGCCGCATAGGCGAATTCCTCTCACGCGTTTCAACCTCCGCAATCTCAAGCGTCGCGGAGATGACGGAGGCTGTGCGCACGGTGTTTGCGGGCGACGCCGAGTTGCGTCGCCGCGTCGCCTTTTCTGTCGCGATGATCGCGCTTTCGGCCAAGATGGCCAAGGCGGACGGCGTTGTGACGCAGGACGAAATCCGTGCCTTCCGCGAAATATTCGAGGTGCCGCCGGAGGAGGCGCGCAATGTCGCGCGCCTTTACGATCTGGCCAGAGCGGATGTAGCCGGCTTCGAGGCCTATGCGGAGCGCATGGCGAAGCTATGCGGTTCGGGGCACCGCAATTGCGCGATGCTGGAAGACATCATCGACGGGCTGTTCCATATCGCCAAGGCCGACGGCATGCTGCATGAGCGCGAATGCGGTTTTCTCAGGCGCGTCGCCGAAATCTTCCGCATCGAGGACGAGCACTTTCAGACGATACTTGCCCGGCATCTGGATCTCGGCCAAGCCGACCCGTATGTCGTGCTCGGTATCGAACGCGGCAGGCCGTTCGAGGATGTGCGCAAGCACTATCGCAAGCTTGCCGCCAACAACCATCCTGATCGTCTGATCGCGCGCGGGTTGCCGGAGGAATTCATCAAGATCGCCACGACAAGGATGGCGGCGATCAATGCCGCTTATGCGCTGATCGAGCGGACGGCGCAGGCCGCATGAGCGGGTTCCGGCCCGACCATCCCGGCGCCGAAGTTTGCGTATCGCCGAATTTCAATCCCCGGCGCGGCATCGAACGGCCGGACATGATCGTTCTCCACTACACCGGGATGCCCACGGGCAAGGGCGCCCAGGCCAGGCTTTGCGATCCCGCAAGCGAAGTGTCGTCGCACTACCTGGTTCATGAGGACGGTCATATCGTGCAAATGGTGCGCGAGAGCGATCGCGCCTGGCACGCCGGCAAGAGTTCATGGCGCGGGCAGGTCGACATAAATTCGCTTTCGGTGGGTATCGAGATTGTCAATCCGGGCCATGAATTAGGCTATCCGGACTTCCCGAAGTGCCAAATTGATGCCGTAATTGCCCTCTGCCGGGGCATAGTCGAGCGCCATTCGATATTGCCTGAGCGGATTTTAGCGCATTCTGATGTGGCACCTGGTCGCAAGATCGATCCGGGCGAAAAATTCCCGTGGAAGGCGCTTGCCTGCGCCGGAGTCGGGCATTTCATCGAGCCGGCGCGGGTGCGCAAAGGCCCCGTGCTGGCGCCCGGCGCGCAGGGGCAGCCGGTCGAGGCGCTACAATCGGTGCTGGCTCTCTACGGTTACGGCGTTGAAATCACTGGTATCTTCGACCAGCAGACGCAAACGACGGTGGCGGCCTTCCAACGCCATTTCCATCCGAGCCACGTCGACGGTGTCGCCGACCCTGCAACCGTTGAGACGCTCAGGCGATTGCTGTCGCTGCTTCCGCGCGAGTTGGCCTAAGCCCTATCCTCCCAGGAAGTAAATTTCACTTCGTTACGGAAAGTGATTTTAGCGGCCTTCATTGTCGCCAAATCGCTCGTCAAATCCTTCCGCGTGAATATCGAGAGCTGTGGAGATACGGCTTCGCGTCGAGCAGGGCTGCCGCGCGAATAGTTTTCGTGTGGCCAAAAACAGATAAGGTAAACATGAAGATTTTGACCTGTGTGTCGGCGGTATTTGCTGCCGCCTTGATAAATTGTTCTGCCTATGCGCAGGCACCGCAAAGTTCGAGAGCTCAGCCGGGCCTCACCAAATCTTCCTCTTCCGAAAAAACTAAAACGCCGACCAAAGCCCTGCCGGCCTCCCTTAACGCCAAGGCGGAAGAAAAGGTTGCACTGAAAGGCGCTGCGCAGGCGAAGAGCTCCTCCGCCAAGAAAACGGCTTTGACGAAAAAGACGGAGCTCGACTTGACGCAGACCGAGTCCAAGGGCGTCGAGGCAGGCGAGAAAGCCGGCCTTCGCTACGGCACGATTGTTGCGCGCTATGCGGCGTCCTACGGCATACCGGCGTCACTTGCCCATGCGGTGATCAAGGTCGAAAGCAACTACCGTCCAGGCGCGCGGGGCAAGGCCGGCGAAATCGGCCTCATGCAGATCAAGCCGGCGACCGCCCGCATGATGGGATATACGGGCAGCGTCAAGGGATTGTTCAATCCCGAAACCAATATCAAGTATGGGATGAAGTACCTCGCCAAGGCACATTCGCTCGGCGGCGGGACGACTTGCGGCACCATCTTGAAATACAATGCCGGTCATGCGGCCAAGCGCATGAACCCGGTGTCGTCGGCCTATTGCGGCAAGGTCAAGCAGCATTTGGCCGCCAATTGAGCCGCTGCCGCAGCATTTGAACGAGCGTCGGACGGCACCCCGGTTTTTTCATTTGCGTTTTCGGCGATGAATCCCTTTATACAGGGGTGCCAGCTGGCCGGGCGGCCGCACCAGCAAGAGCCGAAAGGCTGCGGGTGAGGAAAGTCCGGGCTCCATGGAAACACGGTGCCGGATAACGACCGGCGGGGGCGACCCCAGGGAAAGTGCCACAGAAAGCAAACCGCCGCTCATGCTTCGGCATGCGCGGCAAGGGTGAAAGGGTGGGGTAAGAGCCCACCGCGCGACTGGCAACAGGAGCGGCACGGTAAACCCCACCGGGAGCAAAACCGAATAGGGATGGTATGAGGGGGAAACCCTCAGGGCTGTTTCCGGCCTCGCCGTCCGGGTAGGTTGCGTGAGGCGCATGGCAACATGCGTCCAAGACGAATGGTCGCCACGTTCCTGCGCCGCAAGGGGCAGGGGCCATACAGAACCCGGCTTACAGGCTGGCTGGCATAGTTCTTTTATTTCAAATCGTTGCGAGAATTTCCTGCAACTTTGATTCAAACGGGTCTAGATAGAGCCAGGATCCGAATGGAGCCGGCGTCATCCGGCAACTCGATCCAGCGACTCCTTGATGGCCGTCCACAATTCCTCGACGGGTTCACAGCCAATGGCGATGCGAACGAAGCCCGGCGGCACGGCGTCGCCGCGGCGCGTGCGGCGTTCGGCCGAGGTGTGCACGCTGCCGAAGGAGGTGGCGGCCTGCATCAGCTTGCAGCCGTTGATGAAGTTCTCGGCCTCGTCTTCCGAGCCCAGCACGACGCTGATCAGGAAGCCGAAGCGTTCCATCTGGGAGCGGGCGAGATTGTGCGAGGGATCGTCCTCCAGTCCGGGGTAGCGGACCGCCTCAAGCGCCTTGTGGCCTTTCAGGCGCTCGGCAATGACCTCCGCCGTGTTGCACATGCGCTCAAAACGCAGTTCCAACGTCTCAAGCCCGCGGTGCACCAGCCAGGCATCCAGCGCGCCAGGTATACTGCCGGATGTTTGACGCCAATCCTTTATGGCTGCGATGATGTCCGCGTCACGGCTGGCGACATGGCCAAAAAGCGCGTCCGAATGGCCGTTTGGCGCCTTGGTATCGGCGGCGACCAGAATGTCGACGCCAAGGTCGAGCGGACGCTGGCCGAAAGGCGTCATCGTCGTGTTATCGGCCACCACGATTGCGCCCTTGGCATGGGCGGCCTCGGCGACAGCCGCGATGTCGCAAATGTCGAGCGCCGGGTTCGACGGAGTCTCGATGAACACCAGCCGATAGCCGGCAAAGCCGCCGTCAAGAAAAGTTGCCGTCGGGCGTGTGTCGAAGGTGACGCCAAGCTTGCCCAGATAACGCTCGACCAGGCCGCGGCCGGTTGGATAACCATCGGCCGGCAGCAGAATGTGATCGCCCGACTTCAAGAGCGTGAAAAACACGGCGGCAATTGCGGCCATGCCGGAGGGAAAGGCGATGCAGGGCGCATCCTCGAGATGGGCAAGCATTTCCTCGACCGCATCCCAGGTCGGGTTGGAGAAGCGACCATATTGATGGAAGCCGGTTGAATCGCCCGGCGCGTGGAACGTCGCGGCCGTGATGAGCGGCAGAGGAACGGACTCACCCCTTTGAAGGGTTCTGCCGCGCAGATGGGCAAGCGTTGCAGCGCGCGATTGAAGTGTCTCGGACATGTCTATTTGGTCTTTCGGGCGGGAAGGTTGATTTTATCAACGCTATTCCTGTCCTTGACCTTGAGCAAGGGTGATTAGTCTACTGGGTAGGCTCCAAAATCAGAATCTATTTTCCAAAACAGGCGCGCAGCCAATGCAAAGTGTTCGCGCTCTCGACGGGCTCGGAAAAAGTGGCGTGTTGCGCTCGCGGCGGCGCCAAGCCTTCAATAACCGCTCGTTAAGCTTAATGGAGGATAAAGACAGCAAGGCCACGAAAGGCGCGTGAGCGAACCTCGATATGGCTGTTCCGATGCCTGTTCCCGTTGACGCCCATCCTGGCCCATGTTATCCCATCCGCATACTCAAGGCTTTGTTTCAGGTCCGGGTGCCGCGTCCCCCGAACGCACAGTCGCAGCGGCTGCGCGAGGGCGTTTCATTGCATGCGAAAACGAAGACGGGGATGCGATGCCGGTTCGTGCGGACCGCGCGCAGGGCGCAACGGCAACAGCCATCAAGGGGACGGTTGTAACGGGTCATGGACCGTTTTCTCTCAAATGCGGTGAACAGGATCGACGCCAAGGGCAGGGTTTCCGTTCCTGCGCATTTTCGCGGCGTGGTGCAGAAGCGCGGCTATTCGGAACTTTACGCGCTGCGCGCTTTGGACATCCCGACGCTGGACGTCGGCGGGCTCGATCTGCTCGACCGCTACGAGCAGCGCATTGCGCTGGAGGATCCCTTCCTGCAAACGGCGGACGACATGTCCTTCTTCTGCCATGGCGACGGGATGTTCCTGAAGCTCGATCAGGACGGTCGCATCACGGTGACGGACTTCATGCGCGAGCATACGGGCATTTCTTCGGAGGTGGCCTTTGTCGGGCGCGGCCATTTCTTCCAGATGTGGGAGCCGGAGCGTTTGCGCGCTTATGGTGCGCAGGTGCGGGAACGGCTTTTGAAGCTGCGGCAGGGCGCAGACCCAAGGCTGATGGAGCAGGCGCAATGATGGCCTCCCGCAGCGAAAACGCTGGACCGGGTGACGGTCCAGCCCGTCACATTCCGGTACTCCTCGATGAAGTGATTGCTGCGCTTGCGCCGCAGGCGGGCGACACCATCATCGACGGTACGTTCGGCGCCGGCGGCTATACACGAGCACTGCTTGGCCGGGGTGCAGCGGTGGTGGCGATCGACCGCGACCCCGATGCGATTGCAGCGGGCCGCGAGCTGGAAACTGGTTCGGGCGGAAAGCTGCGTCTGATCCATGGGCCGTTTTCCCGTCTCGACGAATATGCACGTGAGGTCGACGGCGTCGTGCTCGATATCGGCGTTTCCTCCATGCAACTCGATCAGGGCGAGCGCGGATTTTCCTTTCGCGCCGATGGGCCGCTCGATATGCGCATGGCCAAGGCGGGCATGAGCGCGGCCGATGTCGTGAACCGCTTCAAGGCCGGAGATCTCGCCCGCATCTTTGGATTCCTCGGCGAGGAGCGGCATGCCGGGCGTATTGCCCGAATGATCGAGAAGCGCCGCGCGACCCGACCATTCGAACGCACGCGCGACCTGGCAGAGGCGATCGCCGATCACATCGGGCGCAATCCCAAGGACAAGATTCATCCCGCTACGAGGGTTTTCCAGGCGCTGCGGATTTTCGTCAATGACGAACTGGGCGAGCTGGCGCAGGCGCTGTTTGCGGCCGAGCGCGCGCTGAAGCCCGGCGGACGGCTCGTCGTCGTCACCTTCCATTCGCTGGAGGACCGCATCGTCAAGCGCTTCATAGCCGACAGGTCGGGCAATGTGGCCGGCTCCCGCCACTTGCCGCAGACGCAGATCAGGACGGCTAGGTTCGACAAGGCCGGCGGCGCGGTCGGCCCTTCGGAGGCCGAGATCGAAGCCAATCCGCGCGCACGTTCGGCCAAGCTTCGCGCCGCGATCCGCACCGATGCGCCTGCCGGCGCCGCCGATCTTTCCATCTTCGGGCTGCCCAAGCTGCCGGAAGTCCGCCATGAGAGGTAGGAGTCAAATGTTTCGAACCAGCGATATCGTGCTGATTGCACTCATGGTTTCGGCGGCCGCCTTTACCTACAAGACCAAGCACGACGCCGAGAACCAGCTTTCAGCCGTTCGCAAGATCGAGCAGCAAATCCGCTTCGAAGAAAATTCGATCGATCTGCTGAAGGCGGACTGGAGCCTGCTCACTCAACCATCGCGGCTACAGAGACTGTCGGAAATCTATCAGGATCAGCTTCAACTGCAGCCGGTCGAGGCGCGGCAGATCGTCAACCTCGACGATCTGCCGGCGCGCCCGGTCGATATTCCGGATTTCTCCACGCAGCGCCTTGGCGGCATGGCCGACAGCGGCACCGATGCAACCGTGACGGGAGCCGTCGTTCAATGATGAAGCTGTTGCGTAGACGCAGGACGGACGAAGCAGGCGCGAGCGCGTCGATTGTCGTCGAGGGCGCCCGCAAGTCGACCGGCGGCCGGGCGAAAAACCGCGTCGTCATGACCATGGCGGTGTTTTTCGGCATCTATTCGACGATTGCCGGACGGCTCGTCTATCTCGCCCTTCAGGAGCCGGAGGAGGCGAGCGGCCCGGTTTCGCGCATCACCGCATCGCGTCCTGACATACTCGACCGCAATGGCGAGGTCCTGGCGACTGACATCAAGACGGCATCGCTCTTTGCCGAGCCGCGCCGCATCGTCGACGCCGACGAGGTGATCGAGAAACTGCAAACGGTGCTGCCCGATATCGAGGTCGAGCAGACCTATCACAAGCTCAAGAACGGTGCGGGCTTTGTCTGGCTGAAGCGCCAGCTCACGCCCAAGCAGCAGAACGACATCATGCAACTCGGCCTGCCCGGCATCGGCTTCCGCACGGAGAAGCGACGCTTCTATCCGGGCGGCGAAACCGCCTCGCACATACTGGGCCTGACCAATATCGACAATCAGGGCATTGCCGGTATGGAAAAATACATCGACGACCAGGGACTGGCCGATTTGCGCGCCACCGGTCTTGTCGGTCCCGACAATCTGAAGCCAGTGAAGCTGTCGATCGACATAAGGGTGCAGCATATCGTCCATGACGAAATCACGCGCGCGATGGAGAAATACCACGCGATCGCCGCTGGCGCCGTGGTGCTCAACGCCAAGACCGGCGAGATCATGGCTATGGCCTCGGTGCCGGATTACAACCCGAACAATCCGAAGAACGCACTCGACAAGGACAGGCTGAACCGAATGTCGGCGGGTGTTTACGAGATGGGCTCCACCATCAAGAGCTTCACCACGGCGATGGCGCTTGATTCCGGCAAGGTCGACCTCAACAGTACCTTCGACGCCCGCAAGCCGATCACCATCGGGCGGCAGACGATCCGCGACTTCCACGGCAAGGGCAGGGTGCTGACCGTGCCGGAAGTGTTCATCTATTCCTCGAACATAGGCTCGGCGCGCGAAGCCGATGTCGTCGGCATCGAAGGGCACCGCGAGTTCCTCAAGCGCATCGGCCTGCTCGACCGCATGGAGACCGAGCTTCCGGAAGTTGCCCGACCGACCGAACCCAAGGTCTGGAAGAAGGTGCATTCGATCACCATTTCCTTCGGCCACGGCATGTCGACGACGCCATTGCAGACGGCGGTGGGAGCGGCTGCGCTCATGAACGGCGGTCGGCTGATGAACCCGACCTTCCTGCCGCGCACGGAAGAGGAGGCGCTGGCCCAGTCGAAACAGGTGATCAGCCCGCAGACCAGCGCCGATATGCGCTATCTCTATCGCCTGAACGCCGAGAAGGGCTCCGGCAAGCGCGCCGAGGTGCCGGGCTACCGCGTCGGCGGCAAGACCGGGACGGCCGAAAAGGTCGTGAATGGCCGCTATGCCTCCAATGTTCGCTTCAACGCGTTTCTCGCCGCATTTCCGATGGACGACCCGCAATATATCGTCCTCAGCATCATCGACGAGCCGAAGCCGGAAAAGCCGGGCATGGCCGCCACGTCGGGCCTGAATGCGGCGCCGGTGGTCGCCAATATCATCAGACGCTCTGCATCATTCCTTGGCGTGAAGCCAGATTTCGGCCATGAAAATGAGGCAAAGCTGGTTTCCTACCAATGATTCGCATGGCGCGCCGGCAGAGCGCGCCATTTGTTTGTGACACCATTTGTTGTGGCAGCAGACCCTCGATGAAACTGAATGACCTTGCCGATATCCTGCCTGCCGCGCAAACGGCTTCCGCCAATCCGGAAGCGGCCGGCGTAACGGCGGATTCGCGCCGGGTGAAACAGGGCGATATTTTCGTGGCCCTGGCGGGAAGCAAGGCTGACGGGGCGAGTTTTGCGACCGAGGCCGAAAAGCGAGGCGCTGTCGCAATTGTGGCGGCAAGCGGCGCTTCTCTTCCATCCATCTCCATCCCGATGATCGCCTCCGACGACCCGCGGCGCGCCCTGGCGCTGCTTGCGGCACGCTTTGCCGGCAGGCAGCCGCAAACCATGGTTGCCGTCACCGGCACCAGCGGCAAGACCTCGGTCGCCGCTTTCACCCGCCAGATCTGGCAACAAGCCGGCCTTTCGGCGGCCAGCATCGGCACCACCGGCGTGGTGGCGCCGGGGCGCAACGAATACGGCTCGCTGACCACGCCTGATCCGGTGGAACTGCATCGCCTGCTGGCCGAGCTTGCGGCGGCGGGCGTCACGCATGGCGCGATGGAGGCCTCCAGCCACGGCCTCGACCAGCGCCGCCTTGACGGTGTGCGGCTTGCCGCCGGCGGCTTCACCAATCTCGGCCGCGACCACATGGATTATCATCCGACGGTGGAAGAGTATCATCGCGCCAAGCTGCGCCTGTTCGACACGCTGCTGCCTAGGGGCGCGCCGGCGGTGATCTTTGCCGACGATCCATGGTCGCAACCCACGATCACAGCCGCGCGCGCCGCCGGTCTCAAGGTTCTGACCGTCGGACGGCACGGCGATTTCCTCCGCCTGAAGCGCGTGGAGCATGAGCGCTTCCGCCAGCGCGCCGAGATCGAGGCCGACGGCGTCATTTACGAGATCGACCTGCCGCTTGCAGGCGATTTCCAGGTTTCCAACGCGCTGGTGGCGGCGGGGTTGGCCATGGCGACGGGAAGTGCAGCCGGACAAGCACTCCCGGCGCTCGAGAAGCTCAACGGCGCCCCCGGCCGGCTCGAACTGGTCGGCACTTCGGCTAATGGCGCGCCGGTCTATGTCGACTATGCTCATAAGCCCGATGCGCTGGAGAACGTGCTGGCATCGGTGCGCCCTTTCACCACCGGAAGGGTGATCGTGGTATTCGGCTGCGGCGGCGACCGGGACCGGGGCAAACGGCCGATCATGGGCGAGATCGCAACGCGGCTTGCCGACGTGACCATCGTCACCGATGACAACCCTCGCTCGGAAGTGCCG
The DNA here is from genome assembly GCF_047739745.1 of Borborobacter xinjiangensis. Lineage (NCBI taxonomy): Bacteria > Pseudomonadati > Pseudomonadota > Alphaproteobacteria > Hyphomicrobiales > Phyllobacteriaceae > Borborobacter > Borborobacter xinjiangensis. Next base: position 142,498 of record NZ_JBLLVA010000001.1, read on the forward strand.
GAAACGATCCGGGCGGCCATCCTGGCTGCGGCGCCGGGCGCTATCGAGATTACGGATCGCCGCGCGGCAATCGTCGAGGCGGTGTCCATGCTCAATGCCGGCGACACGCTGATCATCGCCGGCAAAGGCCACGAGGAGGGCCAGACGATCGGCACCGAGACTTTTCCGTTTTCGGACCATGAGGAGGTGCGGCGGGCGCTGAAGGAGCCGGTTGCATGAGCTTGCTTTGGACCTCGGATGCACTTGTCTCCGCCGTGGCCGGTCGGCCGGTTGGACAGATGCCGGAGGGCGTCACCGGCATTTCGATCGACAGCCGCAGCCTGCAGCCGGGCGAGGCGTTTTTCGCCATCAAGGGCGACACGATGGACGGTCACGACTTCGCGACCGCCGCGGTCAAGGCCGGTGCCGCGCTTTTGGTGGTGGCCGAGGGAAAGCTGCCGGGACTGGGCCGGCTGACAGCACCGATGATCGTGGTGCCGGATGTGCTGGCGGCATTGGAGAAGGCAGGCGTCGCCGCGCGGGAGCGCACGAAGGCCAAGGTGATTGCGATCACCGGTTCCGTCGGCAAGACCAGCACCAAGGAGGCGCTTCGCCACGGTCTCTCCTCCGTGGGCAAGGTTCATGCGTCGGACAAGTCGTTCAACAATCATTGGGGCGTGCCCCTGACCTTGGCGCGCATGCCGCAGGACTGCGACTACGCCATTTTCGAGATCGGCATGAACCATGAGGGCGAGATTCGCCCGCTGGTGAAGATGGTCCGGCCGCATGTCGCGGTCATCACACTGATAGCCGCGGCGCATCTCGGCCATTTCCGCAGCCTTGACGACATTGCACGGGCCAAGGCCGAGATATTCGAGGGTCTCGAGCCCGGGGGCGCGGCGCTGCTTAATCGCGACGATGCCCGCTTCAAGCTGCTCGAAAGACTTGCGCGCGACGCAAGCGTCGAACATATCGTCGGCTTCGGAGAGAATGCACGAGCGCAGGTGAAGCTGACGAATTTCGTGCTTCATGCCGATCATTCGATCATGACCGCCAAGGTTGCCGGGCAGGAGGTCGCCGCAAAGATCGGGGCACCCGGCCGCCATGTCGTCCAGAACGTGCTTGCCGTGCTCGGCGCAGCGCAACTCGCGGGAGCCGATGTCACCAAAGTGGCGTTGGCGCTGGAGGATCTGCAGCCTGAACGTGGCCGGGGCCAGCGCCATACGCTTAGTCATCCCGACGGGCCGTTCACGCTGATCGACGAGAGCTACAATGCCAATCCGGCTTCCATGCAGGCGGCGATCAAGCTGCTGGACGCAACGCCGCCGTCGCGCGAGGGGCGTCGCATCGCCGTGCTCGGCGACATGCTGGAACTCGGCCAGCATGCGCCGAAGTTGCATGCGGGGCTGGCCGAGTTGATCACCGAGACAAGTACGGATCTCGTTTTCCTGGCAGGGCCGGAGATGAAGGTTCTGGCCGATATTTTGCCCAGCGACCTCGGCGTGGAATACCGGTCCGATGTCGAGGCTCTGAAGCCGGCGCTGATGACGGCGATCCGGCCGGGCGACGTAATAATGGTCAAGTCATCGAAGGGGATCGGTTTTTCGAAACTGATCGATGCATTGACGGCAAATTTTCCGGCACGCGCCGGAATCGCGACAAAAGCCTGATAGCGGGCGGGGAAAGGCTCTGGGGAATGCTGACGCTACTGGTGGATTTCGCGGATTATCTCTCCGTCTTCAATATCTTCCGCTACATAACCTTCCGTACCGGTGGCGCGCTGATCACATCGGCGCTGATCGTCTTCATTTTCGGACCGATGATCATCGACTCGCTGCGCATCCGGCAAGGCAAGGGCCAGCCGATCCGCGCCGACGGGCCGCAGACCCATTTCAAGAAGGCCGGCACGCCGACCATGGGCGGGCTGATGATCATTTCCGGCATCGTCGGCTCGTCGCTTCTTTGGGCCAACATCACCAGCATCTATGTCTGGGTCGTGCTGCTGGTGACGCTCGGCTTCGGCGCCATAGGCTTCTATGACGACTACCTGAAGGTGACCAAGCAGTCGCATCTCGGCGTTTCCGGCAAGGCGCGGCTGGCGATCGAGTTCGTCATCGCGGGCATCGCCGCGTGGACGATCATGCATGCGGGGCAGGAGCCGTTTTCCTCGTCGCTGACATTTCCTTTCTTCAAGGACCTCCTGATCAATCTCGGATGGTTCTTCATCCCGTTTGCCTGCATCGTCATCGTGGGGGCTGGCAACGCCGTCAACCTGACCGACGGGCTGGACGGCCTGGCGATCGTCCCGATCATGATCGCGGCCGCATCCTTCGGCGTCATCGCCTATCTCTCGGGTAACGCGGTATTCGCCGAATATCTCCAGATTCATTTTGTGCCGGGCACAGGCGAGCTCGCGGTGATCCTCGGCGCGGTCATCGGCGCCGGCCTTGGCTTTCTCTGGTTCAACGCGCCGCCTGCGGCCATCTTCATGGGCGATACCGGTTCGCTGGCGATGGGCGGCCTGATCGGCACGATCGCGGTCGCCACCAAGCATGAGATCGTGCTTGCCATCATCGGCGGCCTGTTCGTGGTCGAGGCGCTGTCGGTCATCATCCAGGTCGGCTTCTTCAAGATGACAGGCAAGCGCGTGTTCCTGATGGCACCGATCCATCACCATTTCGAGAAACTCGGCTGGACGGAAAGCCAGGTGGTGATCCGGTTCTGGATCGTCGCCGTCATTCTTGCCCTGGTCGGCCTTTCGACCTTGAAACTTCGCTAGGGGTTTTCGATGGTACCAGCGCGCTCGCTGAGCGGCAGACACGTAGCGCTCTTCGGACTGGGCGATTCGGGAATAGCAACGGCGCGCGCTCTGATCGAAGGCGGCGCCAAGGTGCTGGCGTGGGACGACAATCCCGAAAGCGTCGCCAATGCCGAGACCCACGGCATTGCGACGGGCGATCTGCGGCAGGCGGACTGGAGCGGCTTTTCATCATTCGTGCTGTCGCCCGGCGTGCCGCTGACCCATCCGAAACCGCATTGGACCGTCGAACTGGCGCGCAGCGCCGGCGTCGAAGTCATCGGCGACGTGGAACTGTTTTCGCGCGAGCGCCGGGCGGGCGCGCCCGATGCGCCGTTCATCGCCATTACCGGCACCAACGGCAAGTCGACGACGACAGCGCTTACCGCCCATATCATCAAGGCATCCGGCCGTGATGCGCAGATGGGCGGCAATATCGGCCGCGCGGTGATGACGCTCGATCCGCCCGAGACGACGCGCAACTACATCGTCGAGTGCTCCTCCTACCAGATCGACCTCGCTCCTTCGATCAACCCGACTGCCGGCATCCTGCTCAATCTGACGCCGGATCATCTCGACCGCCACGGCACGATGCAGCACTACGCTTCGATCAAGGAGCGGCTGGTCGCCGGCAGCGAAACGGCGATCATCGGCGTCGACGACATCTATTGCGCCCAGATCGCCGACCGGCTGGAAAAGGCCGGTAAGGACGTCATCCGCATTTCCAAGCGGCTGCCGCTTACCGACGGCTATTTCGCCGACGGCACCGACCTGATGGAGGCAAGGCATGGCCGCTACAGCCGTATCGCCTTTCTCGAAGGCATCGGCTCGCTGCGCGGCCAGCACAATGCGCAAAACGCGCTCGCCGCAGTTACCGCGTGCCTGCGCATCGGGCTCGATCTCGGCGAGATCCAGTCGGGGCTGGAAAGCTTCCCGGGCCTTGCGCATCGCATGGAGCAGGTCGGGCGACGCGACCATGTGCTGTTCATCAACGATTCGAAAGCAACCAATGCGGATGCGGCCGCGCCGGCGCTGTCGAGCTTCAACCGCATTTACTGGATCGCCGGCGGCCTGCCGAAGGAGGGCGGCATCGAGCCGCTGCGCCCGTTCTTTCCGCGCATCGCCAAAGCCTATCTGATCGGTGAGGCAGCGCCCGTCTTCTCGGCCACGCTCGGCGAGGCCGTGCCCTATGAGATCTCCGGCACCCTGGAAGCGGCAATCGAGCATGCGGCCAGCGACGCCGCCCAGGACGATGCCGACGAAGCTGTCGTGCTGCTTTCGCCGGCCTGCGCAAGTTTCGACCAGTTCAAGAATTTCGAGGTGCGTGGCGAAGCCTTCAGGCAGGCGGTCCGCGCCATCGATCGGATGAAGCTCATTGGAGGGGAACGCTAATGGCAAGCCGTCTCGATACGAGCCCGGTCGCGATCTGGTGGCGCACGGTGGATCGCTGGTTCCTGGCGGCGTTCCTGTCGCTGATGGGGCTTGGCATCGTGCTTTCCTTCGCCGCGAGCCCGGCTGTCGCCGAGCGCATCGGCCTCGACAGCTTTCATTTCGCGACCAGGCAGATCATTTTCACCATTCCGGCGTTGTTGGTGATGATCGCGGTGTCCTTCCTAAAGGAACGCGGGGTGCGGCGCGTGGCGCTGATCATGCTTGGTCTTTCGTTGGTGCTGATGGTGGCCGCGCTCTATATCGGCGTCGAGGTGAAGGGCGCGCGGCGCTGGGTCTCCCTTGCCGGTGTGTCGGTGCAGCCATCCGAATTCCTGAAGCCGGCCTTCGTCATCGTCTGCGCCTGGCTTTTTGCCGAACATGCGCGCCAGCCCGATATTCCAGGCAATCTCTTCGCCATGATCCTGCTGGGGCTCGTCGTGGCGCTGCTTGTCGCCCAGCCCGATCTCGGCCAGACCATACTGGTGCTGGGAACCTGGGGCGTGATGTTCTTCATGGCCGGCATGCCCTGGCTGTGGATCATCGTTCTCGGAGCTCTCGGCGTCGGCGGCGCGGTGGCGGCCTATACGGTCTTCCCGCACGTCGCCGGCCGCATCGACCGCTTCCTGACCGGTGAGGGCGATACCTTCCAGGTCGACATGGGCCACGAGGCGCTGGTCAATGGCGGCTGGTTCGGGGTCGGTCCCGGCGAGGGCACGGTCAAACGGATGATCCCGGACAGCCATGCCGACTTCGTCTTCGCGGTGGCGGGCGAGGAATTCGGCATCGTTCTGTGCCTGCTCATCATGGCCCTTTTTGCCTTCATCGTGCTGCGCGGGCTGAATACGGCGCTCAAGGAGCAGGACGATTTCACCCGCTATGCCGTGGCCGGTCTCGTCGTCGTCTTCGGCTTCCAGTCGGTCATCAACATGGGCGTGAACCTGCAACTGATGCCGGCCAAGGGCATGACCCTGCCGTTCATCTCCTATGGCGGCTCGTCGCTGATCGCCATCGCCATCTCCATGGGCATGGTTCTGGCGCTGACGCGCAAACGCCCGGAAAAGCGCAAGCGTCCCGGCTTCCTTGGCCTGCCCAGCGCTGTCGCGGCCGAGTGAGCCATGAGGAGAGATGTTGCCCTACTGGCTGCCGGCGGAACCGGCGGCCACCTGTTTCCCGCCGAGGCGCTGGCGCAGGAGCTGATCGCGCGCGGCTGGAAAATTCACCTCGCGACCGATGAACGCGCCGGCCGCTACGCCGGGAATTTCCCGGCGACGGAGGTGCATCTCATTCCTTCCGCGACGCTCGGCTCGCGCAATCCCTTCAAGCTTGCCGCCTCGTTCTGGGCGATCTGGCGCGGCTTTCGCCGCTCGTCGGAACTTATCGGCAGGCTCAGGCCGCGGGTCGTTGTCGGCTTTGGCGGCTATCCGACGTTGCCCCCGCTCTTTGCTGCGACGCGTCGCAAGGTGCCGACGCTCATCCATGAGCAGAACGCCGTCATGGGCCGCGCCAACCGCGCGCTGGCCGCGCGCGTCGGTGCGGTCGCCGGCGGCTTCCTCGACGAAACGGCGAGCAGCTACGGTGCAAAGACGGTGGTGACCGGCAATCCGGTGCGGTCGACGGTGCTCGAGGCGGCAAAAATACCCTATGTCGCTTCCGGGGCGGATCAGCCATTCAACCTGCTGGTCTTTGGCGGCAGCCAGGGCGCGCAGTTCTTTTCGGATGCGGTGCCGCCGGCGATCGCCCTGCTGCCCGAGCCGGTGCGTCGCCGCCTGAAGATCACCCAGCAGGCGAGGATCGCGGATGTGAGACGCGTGCTTGGCGCCTATCGCGACCTCGGGATAGAGGCCGAGGTGGAGCCGTTCTTCACCGATATGGCAGCGCGGATTGCCGCATCGCACCTCGTCATTTCACGCTCCGGCGCCTCGACCGTTTCGGAACTGGCCGTGATCGGCCGGCCGGCACTTTTCGTGCCCTATCCCTTTGCGCTCGACCATGACCAGGCTGCGAACGCGGCAGCCCTTGCCGCAGCCGGTGGTGCCGAAGTCTATGCGCAGCACACGCTTTCAATCGAGATGCTTGCCCGCCTGATCGGCGAAGCGATCGGCAACCCCGAACGGCTTACGGCAATGGCCGAGGCGGCCCGGTCGGTTGGAAAGCCACAAGCAGTGCGGTTGCTTGCCGACCTCACAGAGGCTATTGCGGCCGCAAAGCCGATTGCGGACATAAAAAAGGATTTTCAGCCATGAAGATGCAGCAGACGATAGGCCTCGTGCATTTCATCGGCATCGGCGGCATCGGCATGAGCGGCATTGCCGAGGTGCTCTTCAACCTCGGCTACAAGGTGCAGGGCTCCGACCAGTCCGATGGAGCCAATATCCAGCGGCTTCGCGAAAAGGGCATTGAATGCTTCGTCGGCCACCGCGCGGAAAATCTCGGCAAGGCCGAAGTCGTGGTGATCTCGACCGCGATCAAGAAGTCCAATCCGGAACTGATCGCGGCGCGCGAAAAGCTGCTGCCGATCGTGCGGCGCGCCGAGATGCTGGCCGAGTTGATGCGCTTTCGCCAGTGCGTGGCCATCGGCGGCACGCATGGCAAGACCACCACCACCTCGATGGTATCTGCGTTGCTGGATGCCGGCGGTCTTGACCCGACGGTCATCAACGGTGGCATCATCAATGCCTATGGCACCAATGCGCGCATGGGCGGCGGCGACTGGATGGTGGTGGAGGCGGACGAGAGCGACGGCACCTTCCTCAAGCTGCCGGCCGATATAGCCGTGGTCACCAATATCGATCCGGAACACCTCGACCATTACGGCTCGTTCGACAAGGTGCGGGAAGCTTTTCGCCAGTTCGTGGAGAATGTGCCGTTCTACGGTTTCGGGGTGATGTGCACCGACCACGCCGAAGTGCAGGCATTGGTTTCGCGCATCGATGACCGCCGCATCATCACCTATGGCGAGAACACGCAGGCCGATGTGCGCTTTGCCCGCCATCGCATGGAAGGTGCGGTTTCGGTCTTCGACGTCGTGATCCGCGATCGCAAGACGGCCGAAGAGACGACGATATCCGACCTGCGCCTGCCGATGCCTGGGAAGCACAATGTCTCCAACGCGACGGCTGCAATCGCCGTAGCGCACGAACTAGGGCTTACGCCGGAAAACATCCGGAAAGGCTTGTCGTCCTTCGGCGGCGTCAAGCGCCGCTTCACCCCAACGGGAAGCTGGAACGGCGTCAGCATTTTCGATGATTACGGCCACCATCCGGTCGAGATCAAAGCGGTGTTGAAGGCGGCGCGCGATGCTTGCGAGGGGCGGGTGATCGCCATTGCCCAGCCGCACCGCTTCACGCGCCTGCACGATCTTTTCGACGATTTCGCCGCCTGCTTCAACGATGCCGATACGATCATGGTAGCTCCGGTTTATGCCGCCGGCGAGGACCCGATCGATGGCGTCGACTCACAGACGCTCACCTCCCGCATTCGAGCCGGCGGCCATCGAGACGCGCGCCACATCGATGGCCCGCAGGCGATCGCGCCCATCGTGCGCGAGATTGCAACACCCGGCGACTTCGTCGTTTTCCTCGGCGCGGGCAATATCACCCAGTGGGCCTATGCCCTTCCGAAGGAACTTGGCGGGGAGACGGCATGACGCGCGGCGAGGCGCTGCTTGCGGCACTTGGCGACAGGCTTGCGGGACTGCGCGGCCGCATCACGCCCGATGCCGAGATGGACAAGATCACCTGGTTTCGCGTCGGCGGACCGGCCGACCTTTTGTTCCAACCCGCCGACGAAGCAGATCTGGCGGCGTTCCTGAAGGAGCTGCCGCAAGAAATTCCGCTGATGGTAGCCGGCGTCGGCTCAAATCTTCTGGTTCGCGAGGACGGCATCCGCGGCGTGGTCGTCAGGCTGTCGGCCAAGGGTTTCGGCGAAGCCGAAGCGATCTCGCCGACGCAGATGCGCGCTGGTGCCGCAACGCCTGACAAACGCGTCGCGGCGGTGGCGCTGGAAGCCGGCATCGGCGGCTTCCACTTCTACCACGGCATTCCGGGCTGCATCGGCGGGGCGTTGCGCATGAATGCCGGTGCCAATGGCGTCGAGACGCGCGAGAGGGTGGTCGAGGTGCGAGCGCTCGACCGGCGAGGCAATGTCCACACTCTGTCCAACGCGGATATGGGCTATGCCTACCGGCACAGCTCGGCTCCCGGCGACCTGATTTTCACCTCGGCGCTGTTCGAGGGCTATGGCGAGGAGCGTGAGCGGATCAGGGCCGAGATGGATGCGGTTCAGCATCATCGCGAGACGGTCCAGCCGATCCGCGAAAAGACCGGCGGCTCCACCTTCAAGAATCCGGAAGGAACGTCGGCCTGGAAGGAGATCGACGAGGCCGGATGTCGCGGGTTGCTGATTGGCGGGGCGCAGATGTCGCCGATGCACTGCAACTTCATGATCAACACCGGCAGTGCCACCGGCTACGACCTCGAATTTCTGGGCGAGACGGTGCGCGCGCGCGTGCTGGAGCGCTCCGGTATCCGCCTGCATTGGGAGATCAAGCGGATCGGCGACTTCAAGCCGGGCCGGCATGTGCAGGAATTCCTGGGGCAGATGCTTTAGCTGTTTTCGAGCCGTGAGAGGCCGGTCAGCGGTCCTCGTCGGCCTCGGACAGGCGAATTTTTACATAAATTGAATCAACTCGAATCCGAAGGGCTTGCCACGGAATCAACTCTCTGATTCTTTGGGCTAAAGCGTTTCCTGATTTGAGTCGTTCGACGCGGTCGACGCGTTTTCCGTCTGGGGGGCAATCCACCGGAAGACTCGGATTCAATTCAGAAAAAGCACGATTGGGAAGCCCGGGACTATGACTAAGCATGTGGCCGTATTGATGGGTGGTTTTTCGTCGGAACGGCCAGTTTCGCTTTCGTCCGGAAACGCCTGCGCCGATGCGCTCGAGGCGGTCGGCTATCGAGTGACGCGAATTGATGTCGATCGCGATGTGGGTTCGGTGCTTGCCGAGTTGCGCCCCGACGTCGTCTTCAACGCCCTGCATGGTCCGTTCGGCGAGGACGGCACGATCCAGGGCATCCTCGAATATCTCGCCATTCCCTATACGCACTCCGGCGTGCTTGCCTCCGCCCTTGCCATGAACAAGGAGCAGGCCAAGAAGGTCGCCAGGGCGGCCGGCATCCCCGTTGCCGATTCGAAGGTGATGAGTCGCTTCGCGATCGGGGCCGAGCATCCGATGCGCCCGCCTTATGTGGTCAAGCCGGTAAGCGAGGGTTCGAGCTTCGGTGTGGTCATCGTCAAGGAGGATCAGTCGCATCCGCCGCAGGTGATCGCGTCTCGGGAGTGGAGGTATGGCGACGCGGTGATGGTGGAACGCTACGTGCATGGGCGCGAGCTGACCTGCGCCGTGATGGGCGATGTGGCGCTCGGCGTTACCGAGATTATTCCGACCGGTCATTCCTTCTACGATTACGATTCGAAATACGCCGCCGGTGGATCAAAACACGAGTGTCCGGCTAAAATTTCACTAAATATTTACCAAAAAATACAGACACTGGCGCTCAAGGCTCATCAAGCAATTGGGTGCCGGGGCGTTTCCCGGTCGGACTTCCGCTACGACGACCGTCATTCCGAAAATGGCGAGCTCATCTGGCTCGAGGTGAATACCCAGCCGGGTATGACGCCGACGTCGCTGGTGCCCGAAATCGCCGCTGAGGCCGGGCATTCGTTTGGCGAGCTTTTGAGTTGGATGGTGGAGGACGCTTCGTGTTCGCGTTGAAGTCGGGTCAGGTCAGGAAGACGGGGGCGATCGGTTCGAGCCTGCTCGGCTTGTCCGGTGATGGCTTCGTGCTTCCGCGCTGGCTGCGCCGTCCTGCGCGTCTTGCCGCGCGGCTCGGGCAAGGCGATTTTTCGCCGCCGCCTTTTTCGGCGACGATCGCCTCGGCCATTCTGCTGGCGTCCAGCGGTTTCTACGGCGCTTATGTCGGCGGACACATGCCGGCGGTGGTTCAGGCGATCACTGCCCGAAGCGGTTTTGCGGTCGATCAGATCCGGGTGATCGGTCATCACGAGACCTCGGAGATCGACGTCCTCGGCAGGCTGGAGCTAGACGGCTGGACCTCGCTGATCGGCTTCGATGCCGATAAGGCGCGTACGCGGGTTGCGGAGCTGCCTTGGGTTACGGATGTGTCCGTTCGCAAGATCTATCCTGATGCGCTGGAAGTGAAGATCGAGGAGCGCAAGCCCTTCGCGATCTGGCAGCATGGCAGTCAACTCGCCGTCATCGAGGAAAACGGCAATGTGATCGTGCCGTTCTCGAACAGCCGTCACGCCAACCTTCCGCTGGTGATCGGCTATGGCGCGGCGAACCATGCCTCTGCCTTCCTCGCGAAAGTCAGGAAATATCCGGAGCTTGCGGCGCGCGTGAAGGGCTACATCCGCGTGTCGGAGCGGCGTTGGGATCTTCGGCTGGAAAATGGCATCACCGTGAAGCTGCCGGAGCGCGGGGCGGATAAGGCGCTTGCCGACCTGGTGACGATGGACCGCGATGTGGGCCTGCTTTCGCGTGACATAGCCGCCGTCGATATGCGGTTGTCCGATCGGCTGGTCGTGCAATTGACGCCGGAAGCCGTCGAGCGCCGCGAGGCGTCGCTCAAGGAGGGCGCTAAAGCGCCGAAGGCCAGTGCGGAGAAGCGGATATGAGCTTGCTCGGCGGTCAAAAGGACGGTTCGGCCAGGCGCTCAGGCATCGTCACCGTGCTCGATGTCGGTTCGAGCAAGGTGTGCTGCGTCGTTGCCAGTCTGAAGCCGAGCGCGGAAAGCCACCTGCTGCGCGGTCGCACGCACCAGGCGCGGGTGATCGGCATCGGCCACCAGAAATCCCAGGGCGTGAAGTCGGGCGTGGTTGTCGATCTCGATCGTGCCGAACATGCAATTCGTCTCGCGGTCGATGCCGCCGAGCGGATGGCCGGGCTCACGGTCGATTCCCTGATCGTCAATCTGACGGCGGGCCGTCTCAAGAGTGAAGTGTTCTCCGCCACGATCAATCTCGGCGGCCACGAGGCGGGCGCCGGCGACATAAAGCGCGTGCTTGCGGCGGGCGCAAAGCAGGCGCTGAAGGCGGAACGCGAGGTCGTCCATTCCCTTCCGGTGGCGTTCTCGCTCGATGCCGAGCGCGGCGTGCGTGATCCGCGCGGCATGGTCGGCGACACGCTCGGTGTCGATATGCATGTGCTGACGGGCGATTCCGCGCCGTTGCGCAATCTCGAACTCTGTATCAACCGCTCGCATCTGTCGGTGGAGCGGCTGGTGGCGACGCCCTATGCAAGTGGCCTTGCCGCTCTCGTCGACGATGAGCTGGAAATGGGGGCCGCGTGTCTCGATATGGGTGGCGGCACCACCACGCTCTCGGTTTTCGCGGACGGGAAATTCGTCCATGCCGACGCAATCCCGATCGGCGGCCACCATGTGACGATGGACCTGGCGAAGGGGCTTTCGACGCGGCTGGAAGACGCCGAGCGACTGAAGGTGATGCATGGCTCCGCGCTCACCGGCAGTGCGGACGACCGCGACCTCGTCACGGTCCAGCCGATCGGCGCGGATGACGCGGAAGTGCCGCTGCAGGTTCCCCGTTCGGTCATGACGCGGATCATACGCGCGCGGATCGAGGAGACGCTGGAACTGCTGCGCGACCGGCTGAACAACTCGGGCTATGGCAGTGCGGTCGGAAAGCGCGTCGTGCTGACGGGCGGCGCAAGCCAGCTTGCCGGCCTGCCGGAGGCGGCGCGCCGGATTCTGGGGCGCAATGTGCGTATCGGCAGGCCGCTCGGCGTGGCGGGCCTGCCGGTGGCAGCGAAGGGGCCTGCATTCGCAACGGCGGTCGGCCTCCTGATCTACCCGCAGGTGGCGGATTTCGAAATCAGCCAGGCAAGCGGTTTTTCCAGGATGCGCATGACCGGAACCGGGGGGAAATTGTATCGCATGGGCCAGTGGTTGAGAGAGAGTTTCTAGAGTTTGACGGGGACAGCCCCATAGGCGGCCGCAGCGGCGAAGCGGCGGGAAAGGCAAAAGGACGAGAACAATGACGATCAATCTGCAGAAGCCGGACATCACCGAGCTCAAGCCGCGCATCACCGTGTTCGGTGTCGGCGGCGGCGGCGGCAATGCCGTGAACAACATGATTACGGCGGGCCTTCGCGGCGTCGAGTTCGTCGTGGCCAATACCGATGCGCAGGCGCTGACCACGTCGAAGGCCGAGCGCCTGATCCAGCTTGGCGCGCATGTCACCGAGGGTCTGGGCGCCGGTTCGCAGCCCGAAGTCGGCCGGGCGGCTGCCGAGGAATGCATCGACGAGATCATCGATCATCTGTCGAACACGCATATGTGCTTCGTCACTGCCGGCATGGGCGGCGGCACCGGCACGGGCGCTGCTCCGGTCGTGGCGCGCGCAGCGCGCGAGAAGGGCATCCTCACCGTCGGCGTCGTCACCAAGCCGTTCCACTTCGAGGGCCAGCGCCGCATGAAGACGGCCGACATGGGCATCGAAGAGCTGCAGAAATGCGTCGACACGCTGATCGTCATTCCGAACCAGAACCTGTTCCGGCTCGCCAATGACAAGACCACCTTCGCCGACGCCTTCGCGATGGCCGACCAGGTGCTCTATTCGGGTGTCGCCTGCATTACCGATCTGATGGTCAAGGAAGGCCTGATCAACCTCGATTTCGCCGATGTCCGCTCGGTCATGCGCGAAATGGGCAAGGCGATGATGGGCACCGGCGAGGCTTCGGGCGAGGGCCGGGCAATGGCCGCCGCGGAAGCCGCGATCGCCAATCCGCTGCTCGACGAAACCTCGATGAAGGGCGCCAAGGGCCTGCTGATCTCGATCACCGGCGGCCGCGATCTCACCCTGTTCGAGGTCGACGAGGCGGCAACCCGCATCCGGGAGGAAGTCGATCAGGACGCCAACATCATCCTTGGCGCGACCTTCGACGAGGAACTGGAAGGCGTCATCCGCGTCTCGGTTGTTGCGACCGGCATCGACAAGACCGCCGCAGAAATCGCGGCCGCCCCGATTGCCATTCGCGCGCCGCAGAAGCCGGTCATCCGGCAGGCCGCCCCGACGCATGAGCAGATCGCGGAGCCTCGCGCGGCCGATCCTGTCGCCGAGGCAATCCGCCAGGCCGAATCGAACGCTGCAGCCGCGCCGCGCCCGGCACCAGCGGATGATTTTCGTCCGCAAAGCAAGCTGTTCCAGTCGCCTCCACCACCAGCTCCCCAGCCGCACCCAGTGATGGCGGCGCCGGCGCCCGCGCCGGCTCCTGCTCCGGTACAGCAGCGTGAGCCGCAGCAACCGGTGGCTGCCCAGCCGAGAATGCCCCGCGTGGAGGACTTTCCGCCGCTCGTGAAGGCCACGGTAGAGGCCAGGGCGCGTCCCGCGGAGCAGGAGAGCGGCCCGATGGGCCTGCTCAAGCGCTTGACCAACGGCCTGACACGGCGTGAAGAAGAGCCCGCCCGCCTGCAGCCGGCACAACCGCGCGAACCGAAGCTGCGTCAGGCACCCGACGCCCGTCGGGTCGTCAGCCAGGACCCGCAGCTTTATGCGCCACGTCGCGGCCAGCTTGACGAGCACGGCCGGCTCGCGCCTCATGCCCGCGCACAGCAGGAAGACGATCAGTTGGAGATTCCCGCTTTCCTGCGCAGGCAGGCAAACTGAACTGTTAACGGAATTTAACAGCTATTAACGGGCGGGCGTTTCAGCGCCTGCCCGTTTTGGTTAAAAGACAAGGAAAACAGGAGCTTGAATAGAAATACGCATGCCGTTTCCCGTAACATGGAGTAAAAAACCGTGATTTGGAGTCTTTCGGGCGCGTCACTATCCTTATATGCACATCGACTCGGCGCTTGGGAATCTTCGGGGAGGCGTTCCTACCCGCCGTTATTTTCCGCGCTCCGTCGAGCTGGTGCGCCGGGCCAGAGCTAGCGGGCGCATGGGGATTCATTTGCACGAATATCAAACGACTCTGAAATCGCGTGCAACGCTTTCGGGCTTCGGCGTGCATAGCGGCAAACCTGTATCCATGCACTTCCTGCCGGCCGATGCCGATACCGGTATCGTGTTCCAGTATGCGGGTGAGGGTGCGGCGCGTAGGGAATTGCGCGCCCTCTTCTCGGAAGTCGGCAGCACCGATCTCTGCACCATGTTGGGTGATCCCGCAGGCCACCACGTGGCAACCGTCGAGCATGTGATGGGAGCGCTGCTCGGCATCGGGGTCGACAATGTCGTGATCGAGATCGACGGCAGCGAGGTGCCGATCCTCGACGGCAGCGCCGCGGCTTTCGTCGAAGCGTTCGACCAGGCCGGCCTTGAAATGCTGCCGGTCAAGCGCCGCTATATCCACGTTCTGAAGCCGGTGCGAATCGAATCCGGCGCGTCATGGGCCGAGTTCCGGCCCTATGTCGGAACGCGCTTCGAAGTGGAGATCGATTTCGAGACGCCGGCGATCGGCCGCCAGTCTTTCGCCGCCGACATCAACGCCGAAACCTTCCGCAAGGAGATCGCGCGCGCCCGCACCTTCGGCTTCATGAAGGATGTCGAGCGCCTCTGGGCCGCCGGCTATGCCCTCGGCTCGTCGCTGGAGAATTCGGTGGTTATCGGCGACGACGGGCGCGTCATCAACATGGAAGGCCTCCGCTATCCGAACGAATTCGCGCGCCACAAGCTGCTTGATGCAATGGGAGACCTTGCGCTTGCGGGCGCGCGCTTCATCGGCTGCTTCCGCTCCTATCGGGGCGGGCACAGGCTCAACGCCGCTGCCCTGCGGCGACTTTTGTCCGACGGATCGGCCTTCCAGATCGTGGAGACGCGTCGAGAGCGCGGGCGCTCGTCCGAGATGATCGCCGTCAATGCGCCGGCCAATGCGCCGTGGGCGCTTTAGGCCGGTTTCTCGGACCTGCAAATCCACAGTTCGATCGAGGCTGCGGCAAGGACTGCCACAAAAATGCGCCATTGCCGGATGATAGCGTTGCCGAGCGAGCGCAGTTGTGGTCTATGACTGCGGCCATCGAGTATAATCCGAAAGGGCAGAGTCCTATTATGGTTTTCCAGCGAGCTGCACAGTCGAGACAACCGGCGCGCGCTGCCCTGATGACGTTGTCGGTGCTTTGCGCGCCGCTTCTGCTTTCGGCCTGCATGTCAAAGGAAAGCGATCTGGATCTCTCGACCTATGTCGAGCAGACCGAACCGGCCGATGTGCTTTACAACCAGGGTCTGGCGAATATGAACGCCGGGCGGCTGAAGGAAGCGAGCCGCAAATTCGCGGCGGTCGATCGCCAGCATCCTTATTCGGAGTATGCCCGCAAATCGATGGTGATGGGCGCGTTTGCCAATTATCGGCAGGGCAATTACGACGATGCGATCGGTTCGGCCAAGCGCTACCTGGCGCTTTATCCGTCGAGCGAAGATGCAGCCTATGCGCAATACATTATAGGTCTGAGCTATTTCCGCCAGATTCGCGACGTGACGCAGGACCAGAAGGAATCGCGCCGCGCCATCGAGGCGATGCAGGAAGTGGTCGATCGCTGGCCCGATTCCGAATATGTCGAGGACGCCAAGGAAAAGGTGCGCTTTGCGCGCGACCAGCTCGCCGGCAAGGAGATGCAGATCGGACGCTACTATCTGGAGCGCCGTGAATATATTGCCGCCATCAAGCGCTTCCGTTACGTCGTCGAGAACTACTCCAACACTCGTCATATCGAAGAGGCGCTCGCCCGCCTGACGGAAAGCTATTACGCGATGGGTCTGACCAACGAGGCGCAGACCGCAGCAGCGGTGCTTGGCCACAACTACCCCGATAGCCAGTGGTACAAGGATTCCTACAAGCTCCTTCAGACCGGCGGTCTGGAACCACGCGAGAACGCCGGCTCGTGGCTGTCCAAGGCCGGAAAGCTGATCACCGGCTGAATGGCGAGCGATGCTCTCCAGGCTTTCGATCCGCGATATCGTTCTGATCGAGCGGCTGGACATTGATTTTTCATCCGGCCTGTCGGTTTTGACCGGCGAGACCGGCGCGGGAAAATCCATTCTCCTCGATGCATTGTCGCTGGCGCTTGGCGCCCGTGGCGATGCGCAGCTTGTGCGCCATGGCGCGGCGCAGGGCCAGGTGTCGGCGGTCTTCGACGTGCCGCGCAACCATCCGGCCCGCCAGATACTCAACGACAATTCGCTCGATGACGATGGCGATATCATCCTGCGCCGTGTGCAGACGGCGGACGGGCGCACACGTGTCTTTGTCAACGACCAGCCATCAAGCGTCGCGCTGATGCGCGATATCGGCCGCGCGCTGGTCGAAATTCATGGACAGCATGACGAACGGGCGCTGGTGGACGCGGGTGCGCATCGCGATCTTCTCGACGCCTTCGGCGGCCATTTTGGCGAAGTGCGGGCCTGCGGCGAGGCCTGGCGTTTCTGGCGTGGCTGCGAGCAGGAACTGGCGCGTCATCGCGCCAAGGTCGAGGCCTCGGCACGCGAAGCCGATTATCTGCGTGCGGCCGTGGCCGAACTGACGGAGCTTGATCCGCAACCGGGCGAGGAAACGGATCTGGCGGATGTTCGCAACCAGATGATCCGGGCCGAAAAGATCGCCAGCGAGATCCAGGACGCGCAGGACATTTTGTCGGGCGCCAACTCGCCGCTGCCGCAACTGGCAAGCCTGCTCAGGCGCCTGCAGCGCAAGGCGGGAGAAGTGCCTGGCCTGCTCGACGAAGTCGTGCAATCGCTTGACGAGGCAATGCTGTCGCTGGACGCCGTGCAATCCGGTGTCGAAACGGCTCTGCGGGCCACCGAATACGATCCGCAACGGCTGGAGAAGGCCGAGGAGCGGCTGTTTGCGCTGCGCGCCGCCTCGCGCAAGCACAATGTGCCCGTTGACGACCTTGCTCGGCTGCGCGACACCATGGCCGACGACCTTGCCGATCTCGATGCCGGTGAAGGGCGTTTGCACCAGCTTGAGAAGCAGGCTGTCACGGCGCGCGACACTTATGACGAGGTTGCTGCCCGGCTTTCCCAATTGCGCCAGGCTGCAGCAGTCGCTCTGCGCAGTGCGGTAATGGCGGAATTGCCGGCGCTCAAGCTCGAGCGTGCGGATTTCATCGTCGAGTTCAGCAGCGAACCCGATAATCGCATGCAGGAAGGTATCGACCAGATCGAATTCTGGGTGCGAACCAATCCCGGCACGCGGGCAGGTCCGTTGATGAAGATCGCATCCGGAGGCGAGTTGTCGCGCTTTCTGCTGGCGCTGAAGGTGGCGCTTGCCGACCGCGGCTCGGCGCCGACGCTGGTGTTCGACGAAATCGACACGGGCGTGGGCGGCGCGGTGGCCGACGCAATCGGCCAGCGTCTGGCGCGGCTCGCCAATCGGGTCCAGGTGCTGTCGGTCACGCACGCGCCGCAGGTGGCGGCACGCGCCGACACGCATTTCCTGATCGCGAAATCCGGCAGCACCGAGCAGGTCTCCACCAGCATCGCCGAAATGGACCTCGGCTCGCGTCAGGAGGAGATTGCGCGCATGCTGGCGGGCGCCAGCATCACAGACGAGGCGAGGGCGGCGGCCGAACGCCTGCTGCGCGAAAATGCCGGCGCTTCCTGAGCGTTGGATTTCCTGCAGAATGCGTGCTCTTATCCACCCCCCTCTGGCCTGCCGGCTATCTCCCCCGCAAGGGGGGAGATCAACAGTTTCAGCGTCGCCACCCGTTCTGCACCTGGCGCGCGCCGACACATAGCCGATCTTCCCTCTTGAGGGGGAGATGGCTGGCAGGCGAGAGGGGGTGTGAGGTGCACAGCGAAGGTCTTTGAAATGGCGTTTGAAGACAAATCAATCGATTTGCTGACTCCCCAGGAGGCCGAAGCGGAGCTGGCCCGGTTGGCGCAGGAGATCGCGGCTCATGATCGCCGCTACCACGGCGAGGATGCTCCGACGATCTCGGACGCTGAATATGATGCGCTGAGGCTGCGCAATGCGGCGATCGAGGCGCGATTCCCAGAGCTGATGCGTGCCGATTCGCCGTCGCTGAAGGTGGGCGCGGCACCCTCGGCGACGTTCAGCCCGGTCGCCCATTCGGTGCCGATGCTTTCTCTCGACAATGTGTTTTCCGATGCGGACGTTGTCGACTTCGTCGCCAGCGTCAGGCGATTTCTCGCCTTTCCGCCAGACCGGGAACTGGTGTTTACGGCGGAGCCGAAGATCGACGGCCTGTCGATGTCGTTGCGCTATGAGCGCGGGAGGCTGGTGACGGCGGCAACAAGAGGCGACGGCACTACCGGCGAGAATGTGACGGCCAATATCCGCACCATCGGCGAAATCCCGCAGCAATTGCCGAAGGATGCGCCCGATGTCATCGAGATACGCGGCGAGGTCTATATGCGCCGCGACGATTTCATCGCACTCAACCAGCGGATGGCCGAAACCGGCCGGGTCTTTGCCAATCCGCGCAATTCGGCGGCCGGCAGTCTGCGCCAGATCGACCCCGAGGTCACGCGAACGCGGCCGCTGAGGTTCTTTGCCTATGCGTGGGGCGAAACCAGCGAACAGCTCGGCGAAACGCAGTTCGATATCGTGCGCCGCTTCGCCGATTGGGGTTTCACGATCAATGATGGAATGGTGCGCTGCAATTCGATCGAAGGGATTCTTGCGCATTACAAGAGCATCGAGGCGACGCGGGCGCAGCTGCCCTACGATATTGACGGGGTCGTCTACAAGGTAGACCGGCTGGATTTGCAGGCGCGGCTCGGGTTTCGCTCGCGCAGCCCGCGCTGGGCGACGGCGCACAAATTCGCCGCCGAAAAAGCGACCACCATCCTGACCGGCATCGACATCCAGGTCGGGCGCACCGGGGCGATGACGCCGGTGGCAAGACTCCAGCCGGTTACGGTTGGCGGTGTGGTGGTAACCAATGCCACGCTGCACAATGAGGACTACATTCGCGGTATCGGCAGCAGCGGCCAGCCCATCCGCGAGGGGCGCGACATCCGTGTCGGCGACACCGTGCTGATCCAGCGCGCCGGCGACGTCATTCCGCAAATCCTCGACGTCGTGCTTGAGAAGCGGCCTGCGGATGCGGTGCCTTATGTCTTTCCCGACCGCTGCCCGGCTTGTGACAGCCATGCGGTGCGCGAGGAAGGCGAGGCGGTGCGGCGCTGCACCGGCGGGCTGATCTGCCCGGCGCAGGCGGTGGAGCGCCTGCGCCATTTCGTTTCGCGCGGCGCCATGGACATTGAAGGGCTGGGCGAAAAGCAGATCGCGTTCTTTTTCAATTCCGAGGACCCGGCGCTGCAAATCCGCTCGCCGGCCGATATCTTCACGCTAAAGGCCCGGCAGGAAAAATCGCTGACCAAGCTCGAAAATGTCGATGGTTTCGGCGCGACTTCGGTGAAGAAGCTCTACGCAGCCATCGACGAGCGTCGCAATATCGAGTTTTCGCGTTTCCTCTATGCACTCGGCATCCGCCATGTGGGAGAGACCAATGCGAAGCGGCTCGCCCGACACTATGTGAGCTTCGCCGCGTTTCGCGAGGCGAGCGAGGCGGCCGTGTTGCCGCAGGACAAGGGCGACAAGGGCAACGCCGCCTGGCAGGATCTGAATGGCGTTAACGGCATAGGCGCGATCGTGGCGGCGGCCGTGGTCGAATTCTTCGCCGAGGATCACAACCGCCGGGCGGTCGATGCCTTGCTCGAGGAGGTTACACCGCTCGACGAGAAGGCGGTCGGCGCGGTCTCGACGCCTGTTTCCGGAAAGACCGTCGTTTTCACCGGGTCGCTTGAAAAAATGTCTCGTGACGAGGCCAAGGCCATGGCCGAACGGCTGGGCGCCAAGGTGGCGGGCTCGGTATCGAAGAAGACGGACCTTGTGGTGGCCGGGCCGGGCGCAGGCTCGAAGCTCAAACTGGCGACCGAACTCGGCATCGAGGTCATCGACGAGGATCAATGGTTCGAGCGGATCGGCAATGGCTCATAAAGGCCAGCGATCGGTTCGACGCGATATTTCATTTCTCCTGATCACTCGCTCAAGCGAATTCATAGGACAGGGCGGCCGGGCTGCACTACATGAATCTGGTTCCCGGAAGGGATCGGAATGCATGCGGTTTTCCCGTTGGCATTCGGCTTGAGCTTAAAGAAATCAACCGCGTTCAAGGCCTGGATCGAGTTGACCCGAGGCGGCGGAGAAGCCATGTCAGTCGAAGCGATATCCGAAAGTGGAAAAACCAGCGAGTTCTGGCGCGGCGCGCGCATAGCCCTACCGGTGGTGGTGGCTCTCTTTCCGTTCGGCATCCTCTATGGAGCGCTTGCCCTGGAAAATGGCTTCACCGTTTTCGAGGCGCTGCTGATGAGCGTTACGATCTTTGCCGGCGCCAGCCAGATGGTCGGCATCGAGCTGTTCGGCCAGCAACTGCCGCCGTGGCTGATCGCGTTCTCGATCTTCGCCGTCAACTTCCGCCATATTCTTTATTCGGCGGCCATCGGCCCGCGCATTCGGCATTGGTCGTTCGTGCAAAAGGCCGTCGGCTTCTTCTTCCTCTCCGATCCGCAGATCGCCGAGGCGGAGACGAAGGCGGAGCGCGGCGAGGAAGTCACCTTTGCCTGGTATATGGGCATCGGCGTGGCGATCTATGTCGGCTGGGTCATCGAGTCGGCACTTGGCGCGATGTTCGGCCAACTGCTTCCGGACACCCATGCCCTTGGGTTGGATTTCCTCCTGGCTATTTATTTTCTCGGTCTCGTTATGGGCTTTCGCAAGCGGCCGCTCTGGCTGCCGATCGTCGTCGCCAGTTCGATAGGCTCGATCGTCGCCTATAAGTTCGTAGGCTCGCCTTGGCATGTGTCGATCGGGGCGATGGTCGGCATCCTTTTGGCAGTGGCCATGCCGCCCAAAAAGGCTGAAGGGAGCGATCGCCCATGAGCACGACAGTCTGGATCATCCTTGCCGGGGCGGCGCTGACCTATCTGACCCGGGCAGGCGGCCATCTGGTGCTGTCGCGTTTCGACAACATCCATCCGCGCGTCGAGGCCGGGCTTAACGCCGTGCCGGCGGCGGTGCTTACGACATTGGTGGCACCGGCAGCACTGTCGGCCGGGCCGGCCGAGTTGATCGCGCTGCTGGTCGCCGGCGTCGTTGCGTTGCGTGGCGGCATGATGACGATGTTCCTGACCGGCGCCGCGACCCTGATCGTCTTGCGCCATTTCATCGGATAAGATTCGCCGCAGCTATTTTATCGGCGCGGTCGCCTGTTCCAGCCATTTCAAGGTCTCACCATCGACCATCGGGCCGATCTCGGCCAGCACGCGGGCATGGTAGGCATTCAGCCAGGCAAGCTCATCGGCTGTAAGCATGTCTGCCCGCAGCAGGCGGCGGTCGAATGGCGCCAGGGTCAATGTCTCGAAGCGGTGCATCGGCAGGTCGCCGCTCGGTACGGGTTCAGCCGCAGTCACCAGGATCAGGTTTTCCAGCCTGATGCCGTAGTGGCCTTCCTTGTAGTAGCCGGGCTCGTTTGACAGGATCATGCCTTCGAGCAGCTTTTCGGTCCCGGTCTTGGCGATACGTTGCGGGCCTTCATGAACGGCCAGATAGGAGCCGACGCCGTGGCCGGTGCCGTGGGCATAGTCAAGACCGCGCTGCCAGAGCGCATGGCGGGCGATGGCGTCTATATCGGAACCGCGTGTGCCGACTGGAAAGCGCAGCGTCGAGATGGCAATCAGGCCCTTCAACACAAGAGTGTAGCGTTCGCGCATCTCTTCGGTCGGCTGGCCGATCGGCACCGTGCGGGTGATGTCGGTGGTGCCGTCCTGATATTGCGCACCGGAATCGAGCAGGAAAAGCTCGCCCTGCCCAAGCTTCCGATTGGTCTTGCGCGACACGCGGTAATGCATGATGGCGCCGTTGGGGCCGGCGCCGGCAATCGTATCGAAGGAGACGTCGCGAAGCGGCATCTGCGTTTCCTCGCCGACGCGACGGCGGACACCCTCAAGTTGGGTCACGACCTTGATTTCGTCGAGCGAGCCGGGCTTTTGCGCGTCGAGCCAGCACAGAAGTTTGGAAACGGCAGCACCGTCGCGGCGATGAGCGGCGCGCGTGCCGTTGATTTCGGCCTGGTTCTTGGTAGCGCGGGGCAGGCGGGCCGGATCGGGCTCGCTGATCACCGTGCCGCCATTATCCGCGACGAGTGCACGCAGCCTTTCAGCGGCCAGCACCGGATCGAGTGCGATCTTGCCGCCGGCCTTGGCCAGGTCGATGACATCGGCTCCCAGTGCGTCGGGCGCCCGGAGTTCGGCAAGCTGCGTGAGGTAGGCTCTGACGGTGCGCGACAGCTTTTTCGGGTCAAGAAACAAGCGATGCGTGCCGTCAGCCGCGAGAATGGCGAAGCCGAGCGCCAGCGGCGTGTGCGGCACGTCGGCGCCGCGGATGTTGAACGCCCAGGCGATCGATGATGGGTCGGTCAGTACCGCGTGACTGGCCCCCTTGCGGGTCAGTGTTTCGGCAAGGCGGGCAAGTTTGTCCTTTGCCAATTCCCCGGCAAAGGCAATGGGGTGGATTTCCACCGGTTCGGCCGGCGGCCCGGGCTGATCGGTCCAGATCTCGTCGATCGGGTTGCGGTCGAGCGGAACAAGCGTCGGCCCTGCCTTTTCAGCGGCCTTGGTGAGCGCTGCGATATCACCCACAGTGTGAAGCCAAGGGTCGAAACCGAGCCGCGCACCCTTGGCGAGATTGTCCTCGATCCAGGATGGAGGCGGATTGTCGATCAGGCTTTCGATGGTGAAGATATTGAGATCGACCTGCTCGCGCACCTGCAACTGATAGCGGCCATCCACGAAGATGAAGGCGCGGCTAGCCAGCACGATGGCCACGCCCGCCGAACCGCTGAAGCCCGTCAGCCAACGCAGCCTTTCGGAGTGTGGCGCGACATATTCGCCCTGGTGCTCGTCGGAGCGCGGCACGAGGAAGCCGTCGAGATCATGCGCCGCAAGCCACTCACGCAGCTTGGCGATGCGGGCTGCGGCGGTGGTCGGGTCGCTTGCGGAATCGAAGCTCTGGAACATGATGCCTTGCCTTTGCGTGCCGGTCCGGATCGCGGGAACCTACCTGCGCCGCCGGCCGCTTGCAACGCGGCGGCTAGCGTTCAGCGCTTGAGGTGAAGCGTCACCCAGCCTTCGCGGGCAAGCGTGCTGACGTGGCGAAAACTCTGCCCGACATAGGCGGCAAGCACGGCGTTGCGCTGACGCTCCAGAATGCCCGACAGAATGAGTGAGCCGCCCGGCACCAGATGCCGTGCCATCTGCGGCGCCAGCTTCATCAGCGGACGCGCCAATATATTGGCGACGATGAGTTCGAATGGGCCGCGTGCCGCAAAGATCGGGTGATGAAAGCCGGGCGCCGTATGGGTTTCAACCAGGGCGGCAACGCCGTTCAGCCGGGCGTTGTCGCTCGCGACCCTTGTAGCGATCGGGTCGATGTCGGTTGCAAGCACCGGGATGCGCAGGAGCTTTGCCAGCGCGATCGCCAGTACCGCGCTGCCGGTGCCGAGATCGAGCGCGTTCCTTGGGCGCTCGCGGCCGGCGACCATCTCGATCATCTCCAGGCACCCCGAGGTGGTGCCGTGGTGGCCGGTACCGAATGCCAGGCCGGCCTCGATCTCGATGGCAAGTTCTCCAGCGCGGCGGGCCTGGCGGTCGTGCGAACCATGGACGACGAAGCGCCCGGCGCGCACCGGCTTCAGCCCTTCCAGCGACAGCGCCACCCAATCGATGTCGGGGAGGACCTCGCGTTCGATCTTGTTGTCGAGCGACAGGCCTGCGAGCGCCTGGCGCATACGCTCCTCGATTTCCTCGACCTCGCTATCGGCGTAGAGCGACACTTCATGGATGTCGCGGTCCTCGTCCAGTTCACGGACGGCCAGCGGAAACCCTTCTTCTTCGAACGCCAGTTCAAAGGCTGCAAAAGCGCGGTCGGCGTCGGTGCGTCCGACCGTCAGATAGAGGCGTGTCTGGCTCATGTGCTTCGCGATCGGATGTGAGGTGTGGAGACAGACCCCACTACTGACCGTTTCAGCCTTTATCTGCAAGCCGTTTCAGCTTGGCGAGCGCGGTGTCGCCGCTTTCCCCATAGGCGATCGTGCCGGCGAAATCGCCGCGCCCGTTGAGAAGCAGCACGGATGCGGTGTGATCCATCGTGTAGTCGCTGCCCTCCAGCGGCACCTTGCGCGCATAAATGCCGAAGGATTTCGCCATCGCCTCGACCTTGGCGGGCTCGCCGGTGATGCCGGTGATGCGGTCGGAGACATTGCGGACGTAAGTGTCGAGAATCTCCGGGGTATCGCGCTCAGGGTCGATGGAAACGAAATAGGCCTTGATGTCGCTTCCGTCGTCGCCGAGCTTCTTCAACCAGGAATCCAGCTCGACCAGTGTGGTGGGGCAGACCTCCGGACAATGGGTGAAGCCGAAGAACACGGCGCTCGGGTGGCCGCGAAACGCCGCTTCGGTGATCGGCTCGCCTTTCTGGTCGACGAGCGTGAACGGCGCGCCGAATGGTTCGCCGCCATGGCGGGCGCGATACCAGTCGAATGTCAGCCAGGCGACGCCGGCTGCCATCAGAACGAGTATGCCGACCAGGATTGTTCGCATCATGATGTCATTCCGTTTGGGGCACGATCGCGTCTTATACGGATCATGCATGCGGTCCGCCGCCAATTGGCTCCACTGCCGGACCTTAATTGGGACTGGCGGTTGATGAAATGGGCCATGTTGCCGCTGGCCGGCAATGCTTTGGTCGTTGTTTACGCTTGCAAGGGTCGTCCTGCCGCCCCAACTGTTGCGTGTGGCAACCGGATTCAAGGAGAGATGCATGCGCCGCTTGCTTATCGGTATCACCGCATTGTGGGCCGGCGCTACAGCTCCGGCCTTGGCGCAGGAAGTCGGCAAGGTCGGCGTGGACTGGCTCGGCAACGATATCGTGATCGAAGCCGTGAAGGACCCGGCGGTGGATGGCGTGACCTGCCACGTCTCCTATTTCGATAGGGGCATGGTCGACCGGCTGCAAAAAGGCAACTGGTTCGAGAACCCATCGGACTCGTCGATTTCCTGCCGCCAGACCGGCCCGATCACCATAGGCAAGATCGACCTCAGCGAGGAAGGGGAGGAGGTGTTCAAGCAAAGCATCAGCCTGATCTGGAAAAAGCAGGTGGTGAACCGAATTTACGACAAGAAGAACGACACGCTGATCTATCTCTCGCACTCACGCCAGGTGCAGGACGGCTCGGCGAAAATGGCGATCACAACCGTTCCGCTCTATGGGCAGAACGTGGTGTGGACCGACGGCAAGCCGCAATAGTTGTCGGCGCCTTACGGTGCCGAGCTTGCGAGGTGCCACGCTTCGACGTAAACGGCGCGCATGACCCAGGCCGACGATCTTCGTTTCAAGGAGCCGGAGCCGCGCATCCATCCGACGGCGGAGCTGAAGTCCTGTCGGCTCGGCCGCTATGTGGTGATCGGTGAACGTGCGATCCTGCGCGAGGTGAGCGTCGGCAACTTCTCCTATTTCGAACGCCATGGCGAGGCGATTTACACCACGATCGGCAAATTCTGCTCGATTGCCGCCAATACACGCATCAATGCGCTTGAACATCCGATCGAACGTATCACCAGCCACAAGGTGAGTTATCGTCCCAACGAGTATTTCCGCTATCTGGGCGTCGATGGTGCGTTCAGGCAAAGGCGGCGGCAGAAATCCGTGACCATCGGCCATGACGTCTGGGTGGGGCACGGTGCCGTGATCCTGCCGGGCGTTGCCATAGGAAATGGTGCGGTCGTCGGCGCGAATGCCGTGGTGACGCGCGATGTCGCTCCCTACGAGATCGTGGCCGGCGTTCCGTCGAAGCGGCTGCGGCTGCGTTTTCCCGAGAAAATATCGGCGCGGATCGAAGCGCTTGCCTGGTGGGATTGGCCGCTCGACCGCCTCGTGGATGCCATTCCCGACATGCAGTCGATGACCATCGAGGCGTTTCTCGACCGCTGGGAACGTCGAGCCGATTGAGCGCCATCGCCGGGCGAAACTTCAATTCTCCGCTGTTTTGTCGTCCGGTCGTGGCGGCGGTAACCATCTGTCTTAAGGTAAAAGATTAGGGTTAAGAAAAGGAAAACAGGTTGTATTGATCTGAAATTGCACTTCCTGATTGTATATCTCGCTGAAGCATGAATAATCAATATCGCAGGTACATCGCAGGGAAGATGAAGGAATACTTCGTGCAACAAGGAGAATGCATCATGAAAACCTTTACCATTACACTCGCTGCCGCTTTTGTTTCTTGCTCCGCCATCGCCGCGCAAGCCGGCGGCTGGGGTTCCAGCAGCCATACGCAATTCGGCCACAACCAGACATCGACCGGCGGCCTAGTCAACGTCTCGCCGTCCATCGGCCTTGGCGACGTCAACGTGCTGAACGGCTTGCTCAATGGCACCTCGGTGCTGAACGGCTCGGCCATCCTCAGCGGCAACACGGTGTCGGGCATCCTGAACGGCAACAACACCGGCAACGGCATTTTGAGCGGGATCGGCGTCGGCGTGCTCGGCGGCAACAGCATCCTGAACCGGAAGAGCTACAAGCTCGGCCGCTGACCGCAGCGTGCGGCAAATGCCTATCCTGCCCGCGTCAACTGCGGCAGGATAGGTCCCTGGATGGAACTCGTGGAGCGGTTCGCCGCTCTACAGTTTCGTCCTGATACCGACGAACGCATCGAGCGAGTTCTTGCGGGTGTCGATAACCGTCAGGCGGCGATCGGTGAAATCCAGACGAACAACCAGCGACAGGGCTTTGGTGGCGTCGTATGCCGCTTCCGCGTAGATGCCGTAGGCATGTTCTTCGTTTTCCAGCAGCAGGTTTTCCTTCAGCTCGCCGAATATGCCGGAAGCGAGCAGCAGTTTTTCCGATGGCCGCAGCCTGACCTCGATCTCGCCGCGCTGCAGCCATGAGGCGAGCGGATCGTCGCTATCGACCGTTTCGAAGCGGCCGAATACGGCACCACGCAGTTCCAAGCCGTGGAGCAGCGGCTTGGCGAAACTGAGTTGATAGGTCGGGCGGGTATTCGCATAAATGTCATCGGCGCCGAGCAGCGTCTGGATGCCTAGGGCGACGTTGATGGTCGCGCCGTCGGTTCCGGTCCAGCCGGCCTCGGTGCGCAACGTGTACTCGGACAGCGACAGCCCCGCGGGTGGAAAACCGAGCTTTTCGACCGAAACCCTGGTTGCCGAGGCCGAGACGCCGTAGGTGACCGGACCGGCGGTGCGAAAGAGCCTGGCGCCAATCCGTAGCCGGTTTTGGTCGGGGTCGAGTTTCGTTGGCGCGAAGATCGTGTCCTGGAACGTTGTCCTGCCGACCTTCTCGAGCGCATCGGCGAGTTCGAGGACCAATGCCGTGCCGCCGCCGAGATCGATGCCGAGCTGGGTTTCAGCGGCGAACACTTGGCTCAGCGTGCGCGTGCCGAGGACGAAGGGCCCAAGCGTCAGGTCGTCGCCTTCCGAAGAAACCCGATAGCTGAGCGCGCCGCGAAGTTCCACCGTGGGACTGAGTTTTTTCGTAACTTCCAGTTGCAGTGCGGCGGCGTGGTCGTCCTCGATACCGATCGTATCATAGCGGCTTGCCTGGAATTCTGCGCCGAGCCGCACGACGCCGTTTTCGTGCTGCGCGGCATGCTGAAGCGAGCCGCGGATCAAGGTGTACCAGTCGGCGACGGCGAATTCGCTGTCGAGGGCATTGCTGGTGTGGTGCCGCTCTATGCTGGCGGACATCGTCGGTGCGGATGCCGGCTCGGCAAGTGCTGGCGAAGAAGCTGCCAAAGCCAGGAATGCGCAGACGCTTTTCATCCGCACGATGCGCTCCGCTTGCTGGGAGCCTCTCCCGCCTGCGGGGGTGGCGAGGCGGGAGAGGCTGGAGGAACCCGCCGAAGCGGAAGGAGCAGGCTCTTGCCTGCATAGGGACGGTAGGACATTGTTCCTAAATATCGCGTGAGAGTTGTATAATCGTTAAAGTTGTATCCGGATGTGGCGCTAAGAAGGATGTGAGCTGCCCCCTTTCAGCATTGGGTGCGCAAAGCTTGCAACCTCGCGGGTATTGATCTAGCGAAACGACGATCATCTCATGCGAAGACGCCTCGCACATCAGCCACGCTTCCGGAACGCCATGACTCTTATCGATACACGCACGCCCGATCCGAAACGCCTGATCCCTGGAGCCACCGGCGATTGGGAAATTGTCATCGGCATGGAGGTTCATGCGCAGGTGACCTCGAACGCCAAGCTGTTTTCGGGAGCCTCGACCTCGTTCGGGGCGGCCCCTAATGCCAATGTCAGCCTGGTCGATGCGGCAATGCCGGGCATGTTGCCGGTCATCAACGAGGAATGCGTGAAACAGGCGATCCGCACCGGCCTTGGCCTGAAGGCGCAGATCAATCACAAATCGGTTTTCGACCGGAAGAACTATTTTTATCCCGACCTGCCTCAGGGCTACCAGATTTCGCAGTTCAAGCAGCCGATCGTCGGCGAGGGCACGGTGATCGTCTCCGTCGGTCCCGACAAGAAGGGTGAGTTCGAGGATATCGAAGTCGGCATCGAGCGGCTGCATCTTGAGCAGGACGCCGGCAAGTCGATGCATGACCAGCATCCGACCATGTCCTATGTCGACCTGAACCGTTCGGGCGTCGCGCTGATGGAAATCGTATCGAAGCCCGATATGCGCTCGGCCGACGAGGCCAAAGCCTATCTCACCAAGCTGCGGATGATCGTGCGCTATCTCGGCACTTGCGACGGCAATATGGACGAAGGCTCGATGCGTGCCGACGTCAACGTGTCGGTGCGCCGGCCGGGCGGCGAATTCGGCACGCGCTGCGAGATCAAGAACGTCAATTCCATCCGCTTCGTCGGCCAGGCGATCGAATATGAGGCGCGCCGGCAGATCGCCATTCTGGAAGATGGTGGCGCAATCGAGCAGGAAACGCGGCTGTTCGATCCGAACAAGGGCGAGACGCGCTCGATGCGCTCCAAGGAGGAGGCGCATGACTATCGCTATTTCCCCGATCCGGACCTGCTGCCGCTGGAATTCGACCAGGCTTATGTCGATGCGCTGGCCGCAGACCTGCCGGAGCTGCCCGACGACAAGCGGGCGCGACTGATCTCGAGCCTTGGGCTTTCGGTCTACGATGCCTCCATCCTCGTCGCGGAAAAATCGATTGCCGACTATTTCGAGAAGGTGGCGAGCGGCCGCGACGGCAAGCTCGCTGCCAACTGGGTCATCAACGATTTGTTGGGTGCCCTGAACAAGGACAGCGGCGATATCGAAAATGCGCCGGTTACGCCCGACCAGCTCGGCGCCATCATCGATCTCATCAAGGAAGGCACGATTTCCGGCAAGATCGCCAAGGATCTGTTCGAGATCGTGTGGAAAGAGGGTGGGGACCCGCGCGAACTGGTCGAAAGCCGGGGCATGAAGCAGGTCACCGATACGGGCGCCATTGAAAAGGCGGTCGACGAGGTGATCGCGGCAAATCCCGACAAGGCCGAACAGGCGCGCGCCAAGCCGAGCATGGCCGGGTGGTTCGTCGGCCAGGTGATGAAGGCGACCGGCGGCAAGGCCAATCCGCAGGCGGTGAACGATCTGGTCAAGGCCAAGCTCGGCGTGGAGTGAAGCGATGTTCGTACGCACCGCCAGCGAGCGTGATCTGGCGGCGGTGCGCGCGCTCCTCGTCGAGACATGGCACGCGACCTACGATGCTCTCTACGGCGCCGATCAGGTCGAGGAGATCACCGCCGACTGGCATTCGATTGCCTCGTTGAAGGCGCGCATGGCACGGCCGAATTCCGAATTCCTCGTTGCGGACGACGGCGAGCGGCTCGGCGGCATGGCCTATGCGGCGGCGACAACCGATCCGAAGATCGTGATGCTGCACCAGCTTTACGTACATCCGTCCGCGCAACGCGCCGGGCTGGGAAGAATGCTGCTGCGGGAAATCGAGGACAGTTTCCCAGACGCCCGCCTGATCAGGCTCGAAGTCGAGCAGGCCAACGCGCCGGCCGTGGCGTTCTACCGGGCAAACGGTTTTACGCCGGTCGGAGAGACGGCGAATTGCGGCGGCGGGCAATCCGGCATACCGGCCTGGTCATGGAAAAAGTGCTCGCCTGACAGGCAAGGCTGATCGGCTTGATTCAAGACGTTGCCCGAACGCGCTCGGCTTCGGCAAGGCGCGTGATGTAGGCGGTGAAATCCGGATCCTCGCCGGGCAGAAGCGAGGGCAGGGCGCGGCGAAAATCCTCGCGCTCGCACCATTCGCGCATGAAATCCTCCCATGAGCGCCAATGCCGCAGCTTGCGTGGCGTCATGTTCTTCTCATAGGCGACCAGATAGGCTCTTTCGAACAGCGCGATCAGAATGGCGAAGAGCGCCAACATCTGCTCGAGCTGGAGTTCGTTGAGGCCGGGGGTTGCCTCGCGTGACTGCAGCTTCAGGTCGGGATGGTCGAGGGTGAGCTTGAGGAAATCGGTATAGCCATCGGCCAGCATCTGCCGGATTTCTTCCTCCTCGTTGACGCGTTCCTTGCGCTGTTCGTAGACGAAGATGAAGATGGCGAGCGGCAGGCCGATTATGGTTACGCACAGGCTGAGTATTTCGAGGATCTGCCTGAAGTCCATCGCGTGCGGCCCGTATGGATCTACGCTCAACTCTCGCGATGCTATGTCCTTTGCCCGCCCTTGCCAATTGCGTGCAAAGCGGCGCTCAACAGCCAAAGCCTTGCAATAAGAACGCGCGGACGCCATAAGGCGGGGAGTTGTTGCGCATTGGAGCGCTTGAGAATCGCATGAAGAATTTCCTCCTGCAATTTTTCACCTGGTGGAGCAGCCAGACGCTCGGCACCCGTTTCCACACCTGGCGTCATGGCACCGAGGTTGGCCGCGACGAGGCGGGAAACATCTATTACGAAGGCGGCAAGGACTCCGAGGGGCGCACGCGGCGCTGGGTCATCTACAAGGACCTGGTTGAAGCCTCGCAAATTCCGCCGGGCTGGCACGGCTGGATTCATCACCGGGTAGATACGCCGCCATCGAAGGAAAACTACGTGGCGCGGGAGTGGGAGAAACCACATCTGCCCAACCTGACCGGCAGCGCTGCGGCCTACCGTCCGAAAGGCTCGCTGCTCGGCACTGGCCATCGGCCGCAGGTAACCGGCGACTACGACGCCTGGACGCCGGGCGGGTGAGGGCATTCGTTAGTTCATTGCTAAGACCAAGGGTATTTTCTCGCCATATTTTGTGGCTATCAGCGCTGCAACAAGGCGTCACCCACGCAGCCTGGCTTCAATCTCCGGTATTTTCCCGATGACGACAACCAGCCGACATTCACGAGGCCGACGCGCTGCGAGCGCCTGGGCCGCGTCGGTATTGGCACTCGCTTCGATGCTTGCTCCCGCCGCCGCGCAGCAGTCCGACCAGTTTCCGCCGCCTCCGCAGGAGCCGGGCGTTTTCGCTCCGCTCGAGGAACCTGCCGCTCCGCCTCCGGCAGAGGAGCCGGGTCCCATCCCCGGCGAGGAGTTGCCAGCGCCTGTTCCCGGCGAGGAGCCGACCTCGGCGCCGCCCGAACAAGAGACGACGCCGGCTCCGGCCAAACCGGCAAATGCCGGCCGCGTGAAGAACCCGGTTGCCGAGTTTACCGGTGTCGACAAGATCACCGGACGCATCATCACCTTCGATGTCTATATTGACGAGACGGTGCAGTTCGGCGCGCTGCAGGTGACACCGCGTGTCTGCTATTCGCGCCCGGAAAGCGAAGAGCCGAAAACCGACGCGTTTGTGGAAGTCGACGAGATCACGCTCGACCGGAAAATCCGTCGCATCTTCACCGGTTGGATGTTCGCCGAAAGCCCTGGGCTCAACGCCGTCGAGCATGCCGTCTACGACGTGTGGCTGAAGGGTTGCAAGACGGAATCCGACGTGCCGGCCCCGAAAACCAACTGACGACGACCGGCGCTATAGCCGTCTCGACTTCCAACACTTTTGGTCAGGCAATTCCGATGGAAGTCGATTTCCGCTTCCCTGAAATTGCTTTAGGGGCTCACGGGTAGAATTCGGCCCGGCCTTGCAGGGCTTCTTCTAGCAACTGCTCATATCGGCCGCGCGCGATGTCGATTGCACCGAAGCGCTTCAGATGTTCGGTGGTGAACTGCGTGTCGAGAAGCACGAAGCCGCGTGCATTCAGGCGCTCGACCAGGCTGACCAGACAGACTTTCGAGGCGTCGGTTTCCTTCGAGAACATGCTTTCACCAAAGAAAACGCGGCCGAGCGTCACGCCGTACAGCCCGCCGACAAGGCGGTCCTCCCGCCAAGCCTCTACCGAGTGGCAATTGCCCCGCTCGAACAGTCTGATATAGGCTTCACGGATCGAAGCGTTGATCCAGGTGGTCCTGCGCTCGGCGCGCTCCTCGGCGCAGCCATCTATAACCCCGATAAAATCGCTATCGAATCGGATGTCGAAACGCCGCTGGCGGATGGTCTTGCGCAGGCTTTTGGGAATATGGAAAGCGTCGAGCGGGATGATGCCCCGCGTTTCCGGACGTACCCAGAAGACGTCCGGATCGGTTGCGCTTTCAGCCATCGGGAAGACGCCCGACGCATAGGCGCGAAGCAGGATATCGACCGGAATCCGGTGTCCGGGAGCATAGGGGCGGGTCATGGGGTGTCGCCGGCACGCCGGTGGGCGACCCTGCCGCCTTCGCATCTCTCCAGCACCTTGCCGCCGCACATCTTAGCCGCCCGCCGGGTTCAAACTACAGCCCTTGGTGTCCGATCGGACGCGGCAAGAGGGATGTAGCGCTTTTGAATTTAAGCACAACCCTGTCCAAAATCGATCCCGCTTTTGGATTTATGAGATCATGCGGAATATACGCTATTGCGTCTCCGCGAGGTGCTTTTCCAGCCAGTGGATATCATAGTCGCCATTGGCGATATCGGGGTTGCCGACCAGTTCGCGAAACAGCGGTAGTGTCGTGTTGATGCCATCTACGACGAATTCATCGAGTGCGCGGCGAAGCCGCATCATGCACTCGACAC
This sequence comes from Borborobacter xinjiangensis, assembly GCF_047739745.1. Lineage (NCBI taxonomy): Bacteria > Pseudomonadati > Pseudomonadota > Alphaproteobacteria > Hyphomicrobiales > Phyllobacteriaceae > Borborobacter > Borborobacter xinjiangensis. Next base: position 175,829 of record NZ_JBLLVA010000001.1, read on the forward strand.
GGTTGCGACCGTGCACGATCAACTTTCCGATAAGGCTGTCGTAATAGGGCGGGATCCGGTAGCCGGAATAGACGCCGGAATCGACACGCACACCCAAGCCGCCCGGCGTGTGGAAATGCGTAATTGTGCCGGGCGAGGGCACGAAGGTCTTCGGGTCCTCGGCATTGATGCGGCACTCGATGGCGTGCCCGTGAAAGCGGATATCCTCCTGACGCACCGACAATCCGCCGCCCGACGCGACCCTGATCTGCTCATGCACCAGATCGATGCCGGTGATGGCTTCAGTCACCGGGTGCTCCACCTGCAGCCTGGTGTTCATCTCGATGAAGTAGAACTCGCCGTTCTCATAAAGGAACTCGATGGTGCCGGCGCCGGAGTAGCCGAGATCGGCAATGGCGCGCGAGCAGATGCCGCCGATCTGGGTGCGCTGCTCCTCGTTGAGGGCCGGTGAATTGGCCTCCTCCCACACCTTCTGGTGGCGGCGCTGCAAGGAACAATCGCGCTCGCCGAGGTGGATGCCCTTGCCGGCTCCGTCGCCGAACACCTGGATTTCGATGTGGCGCGGCTTTTCGAGATATTTTTCGATGTAGACTGCGTCGTCGCCAAAGGCGGCTCCGGCCTCGGAGCGCGCGGTTTGCAAGGCCTCCACAAGGTCGGTCTCGCTGCGCGCCACCTTCATGCCGCGCCCACCACCGCCGGCCGAAGCCTTGATGATGACCGGATAGCCGATTGCGGCGGCAATGCGCTTGGCCTCGCCTTCATCGGAAACGGCCCCATCCGATCCGGGCACGACCGGAATGCCGAGACGCTTGGCTGTGCGTTTGGCCTCGATCTTGTCGCCCATGACGCGGATATGATCGCCCGACGGCCCGATGAAGGTGATGTTGTGGGCCGCAAGAATGTCGGCGAACTTGGCGTTTTCCGACAGGAAGCCGTAGCCTGGATGGACGGCGTCGGCGCCGGTGATCTCGCAGGCGGCGACGATCTGGTGGATGTTCAGATAGCTGTCGCGCGAAGGCGGCGGTCCGATGCATACGCTTTCGTCGGCAAGCCGCACATGCATGGCATCGGCGTCGGCGGTCGAATGGACGACGACGGTCTGGATGCCCAGTTCCTTGGCCGCACGCAGCACCCGCAGCGCGATTTCGCCACGATTGGCAATGAGGATTTTCTGAAACATCCGAACCTGTTCCCCGAACTATTCGATAACGACCAGCGGCATGCCGTATTCGACCGGCTGCGCATCCTCGAACAGGATCGCCGTTACCGTGCCGGAGCGCGGGGAGGGTATCTGGTTCATCGTCTTCATCGCCTCGATGATCAGCAGCGTCTGGCCTTCCTTCACAGCCTGACCGACTTCGATGAACGGCTTGGCATCGGGCGCGGGGGCAAGGTAGGCGGTTCCGACCATCGGCGAGGGGACGGCATTGCGGGAAATGTCGGGGGCGGGCGCGGCGGCATTGGCGGCAGGGGCGGGAGCCGCCGCCGGTGGAGGAGCAACGTGCACCGAATTGACCGGCGCCGGTGCGGCAACCGCATGCATGGCAGCAGCCTGACGCGAAACGCGCACCTTGAGGTCGCCGAGCTCGACTTCGATTTCGGTCAGATTGGTGTCGTTCAGTATGCCCGCCAGATCGCGGACGAGTTGCTGGTCAACACCGGTCTTCTTTATCGACATGTTCGAGCCTTTTCTTCTGTTGCGCCAGTCACAGCCGGGCGGCGAGCGCCTGTAGCGCCAGTGTATAGCCGAGCGAACCGAAACCGCAGATCATGCCCACTGTCGCGGGCGCGATCATGGAGATGTGCCGGAACGGCTCGCGCGCATGAATATTGGAAATATGCACCTCCACCACGGGCAGTGGCGCGACCGCGCGGATGGCGTCATGGAGGGCAATGGAAGTGTGCGTATAGGCGCCCGCATTGATGACGATCCCAACCGCTTTGTCGCCTGCTTCCTGGATCCAGGTGACGAGATCGCCTTCGTGATTGGACTGGCGGCACTCGGCGGCAAGCCCCAGCGCCTTTGCTGTCTTGCGGCAGTCGGCCTCGATCGAGGCAAGCGTCGTTGCGCCATAGATGGCGGGCTCGCGCTTGCCGAGCACGTTCAGATTGGGACCGTTCAGGACGTAGACAGTCTTCAAGCGAAAAACCTCTCGCGCGCCGGAATATTGACGCGCCGAACCTCTATAGTTGGCTTAAGCCGTTGCGAAAAGAGCGCAAGCGCCTTCTTTTCCTGTCCACAGACCGATGATTCTCAAGTGTTGGACCCCTTAGAGCGCCGTGCGTCCAAACGGACGCGCAAGGACGCTCTAGTTCTTTGATTGAGCATCGGATCGATTCCGAAAACCGGATTCCACTTCTCGGTCCGGGGCTCTAGCAGCCCTCTTCGCCACAGGCCCTGGCGGCTTCGATCTTTTCGCTCAGCACATCCTTGCCAAGTGCGCCGAAAACCACCTCGTTGCCGACGACGTAGGATGGCGTGCCGGTGATCGACAGCTTGTTGGCAAGTTCGTAGGTCTTGGAGAATGCGTCGGCGATGGCCGGGTTCTTCATTTCCTCACGCAGCTTGGCCTCGTCGGCGCCAAGCGAGAGCGCGATCTTGATCGCGGCGTTCTCGTCGGCGCGTCCTTCGCTGCCGAGCAGCTGGTTGTGGAATTCGCCGTATTTTTCCGGCGCAAGCGCGCGGAACGCCATCGAGACGATATGCGCCTTGTGCGAGTCGGGGCCGAGGATCGGGAACTCCTTCAGCACGAAGCGCAGGTCCGGATCGGCCGCGGTCAGCGCCTGCATGTCCTCCTGGGCGCGTTTGCAATAGCCGCAATTGTAATCATAGAACTCGACGATGGTGACCTTGCCGTCGGGGTTGCCGACAATGCCGTCATAGGCGGAATTGAAGATTTCGGCCCTTGCCTCGCTTATCACCTCGCGGCTGGCGAGACGCTCCTGCTCCTGCTTCTTTATTTCCAAAGCCTGCTGGGCTTCCAGCAGCACTTCGGGATTGGTGAGCAGATAATCGCGAACGATGGTCTCGACCTCCTGGCGATCGAGCTCAGCCACATTGGTGGGGGACGCCTGAGCGGCGGGCGCCGGCACATCGGCAATCTCCACTTGCTGCCTGCCGGCAAGGAAGCCGGCCGCCAGCATGACGATGGCCACCGCCGTTCCGGTCGCGCCCAACAGAAGTGCCTTTTTCATCTCGATTTCCGTTCCATATCTGAAGCCGCTACCGCTTGGTCCGATGCTTCTGCATCGTTCGGCCATTTGTTCTCGACGGCAGGAAAACTTTCCTGCCTGCGCTGTGCCGCACTTACCGGCCGGCGCTCATTTCTTGCGCACCTTGTAGTTAATGATGTCTTGCGCGCGAACCCATCCGGGCGCGCCGCGCTTGAATCTCTGCTGCGCGCGCATGGCAAAGATTTTGGCGTCCTGGTAGGAGCCGCCGTAAAAATGGCCTTCGGCGGTGGCCAGTTCCGCTTCAGCGATGTCGCCGAGCTGACCATATGCCTGCGCCAGATAACGATAGCCGGCCGCATTCTCGCGATCCCGGTCGAGACCTTTGCGTATCTGGGCAACGGCCTGCTTCAACGCGTCCGGCGTGCCGACGGCAATCAGCGCCTGCCCGTAAGAGATCGGCAGTATGCCCGATTTGACGGGATCCAGCTGAACGGCCTTGGCGTACGACCTTGCCGCCTCCGCGGGCTTGTTGACTTTCATCAGAATATCGCCGCGCAGTTCCTGCAGATAGGGGTTCTTCGGCTGTTGCTTGATTAGCGCGTCGACCTTGGGAAGGGCGGAACGCGGATTGCCGAATTCATAGGTGGCCAATGCATCGGCATATTGCGCGGCAACGCCGCCCTGTTTGCGGAAAAGGCGCGAGGCGCCTGCCTGGCCTTCCGTGTAGACCGCGATCTTGGCCCGCATCATGTCATGACGCTGCTGGAGGATCGCGGAATCCTTGCGCTCGTAATTGGGGCTTCTGGTTGCCAGTTCTTCCAGATTGGCGATGCGGTCGCGCGGCATCGGATGGCTGACCTGATAGGGGTCGACCCGCGCGCCGGAGAGCGAAAGCGCGCTCTGGAAGCGCTTGAAGGTTGTCAGCATGCCCTTGGCCGATTGGCCGGTCGCCTCGAGATAGGTGATTGCCGAACGGTCGGCGGTCGCTTCCTCGGTGCGCTGGTAGCCGAGCAGGCCGCGCCGCGCCATCTCGCCGCCGCCGATGGCGAGGCCGCCGCCGGCTTGCGCCAGTTCGCCCGATTTCATCGCAGCACCCGCCGCGACGGCGCCGACGCCGAGCAGGCCGGCAACGATGGCCATGGTCTGGGCGCGCGCCAATTGCTCGCGCAGCCGTTCCTGGTGGCCGCCGGCGATATGGCCGGCCTCATGCGCGATGACGCCGATGATTTCGTTCGGCGTTTCGCTCTGGAGCAGCGCCCCGGTGTTGATGAACATGCGCCGACCGGCGACAAAGGCATTGAAGCTTCGATCGTTGACCAGGATGATATCGATGCCAGACTTGGAAAGGCCCGCCGCCCGCAGAATAGGCCGCGCATAGTCGCGCACCAGCGCCTCGATTTCGGCGTCGCGCACGATCGGCAGGCCCTGCGCGAAAGCGACAGCGGAGGAGGCGACGGAAAGGGCGGCCGCCAGCGACAATGCCGTAAGCGAACGTGCGGCCCTGGAAATCAGCATTGGGAAAGAACGCGCCTGCATGATGAAACCACTGGTAGACGAGCAAGGGGACGATGGAAAGCTTGGGCACGCAAGTTCATGAACTTGTGATCCCCACATCAATCGGGCATTTGTGCGGCGCTGCCAACCAAGGCAGTGCCAGGAATGGACGCGAAAATGGTTGTTTCGGTTTCAAGACGAGCGGATGTCGAGCCGTTTCATGCAATGGACGTGCTGGCCGAGGCCAACCGGCTCAAGGCGTCCGGTGCGCCGGTCATTTCGATGGCTGTCGGCCAGCCTTTCGATCCGGCGCCGGCACTGGTTCGCGAGGCCGCCTCGCGTGCCCTGCGCGACGGGCGCATCGGCTACACGGATGCGCTCGGCACGCTCACCCTTCGTCGGGCAATCGCCGACCACTATGCCGAACACTATGGGGTGGAGGTGGCGCCGGCGCGGGTCGTCGTCACCACCGGCTCGTCGGCAGGCTTCAACCTGGCGTTCCTGGCGATGTTCGATCCGGGCGATCGCGTGGCTGTAGCGGCACCCGGCTATCCTGCCTATCGCAATATCATGAAGGCGCTGGGCATCGAGGTCGTGGAAATCGAGCTTGCCGGCGCGGCCTATCTGAGCGCGGAGCATGTGGAGGCCGAACATCGCCGCAAGCCGCTCAAGGGCGTGCTGTTTGCGAGCCCCGCCAATCCGACCGGCGCCGTCATCCCGCCCGACGAACTGGCCGAGCTTGTATCGACGGCAAGAAGTCTCGGAATTTCGGTGATTTCGGACGAAATCTATCACCGTCTCGCCTATGGCGGGCCGGATAGGACCGCGCTTGCCTTTGATGATGACGTTATCGTCATCAATTCATTCTCCAAATATTATTGCATGACCGGCTGGCGAATCGGCTGGATGGTGCTGCCCGAAAACCTGGTGCGGCCGATCGAGCGCATCCAGCAGAGCCTCTACATTTCCGCACCGGAACTGTCGCAGATCGCCGCCGTCGAGGCATTCGGGGCGACGGCGGAACTGGAGGCGGTGAAGGCCCGCTATGCGGCGAACCGCGAATTGCTGATGCAGCGGCTGCCGGAAATCGGCTTTGCGCTGGCCGCGCCTATGGATGGGGCGTTCTACGCCTTCTGCGATGTCTCGCGGCTGACCAATGACAGCATGGAGTTTGCCCGGCGCATGCTTGCCGAGGCGCATGTAGCGGCTACGCCCGGCCGCGATTTCGATATGGTTTGCGGCCATCGCTTCATGCGGCTTTCCTATGCGGGCAGCCATGAAGACATGGTCGAGGCGGTGGCTCGCATAGAGCGCTGGTTGAAATAGGGGGAGAAATGCCTGAGCTTGAGGAGGTGCTGCCGGCGCTCGCCGCCGAGATGGCCGATCGCGACGATCGCGGCGAGGTTGCTTCCTATATCCCGCAACTGAGCATCATCGACCCGAAGCGATTCGGCATTGCGGTGGCACTGACCGATGGGCGCGTCATCACCGCCGGTGACGCCGACGAGAGCTTCTCGATCCAAAGCATCTCCAAGATTTTCACGCTGACGCTGGCGCTTGGCAAGGTCGGCGATGGCTTGTGGCGGCGGGTCGGTCGCGAGCCGTCCGGCAATCCTTTCAATTCGATCGTCCAGCTCGAGCGCGAACATGGCATTCCGCGCAATCCGTTCATCAACGCAGGGGCGATCGTGGTGACGGATGTCCTGCTTGCCGACCATCAGCCGCGCGAAGCCATCGGTGAAATCCTGCGCTTCGTCCAGTTCCTCGCCGACGACGAATCCATCGTCGTCGACCGCGACGTGGCGGCTTCCGAGAAAGCAACCGGATTTCGCAACTTCGCACTTGCCAACTATATGCGCGCCTTCGGCAATCTCCATCACGCTCCGGAACTGGCGCTCGGCGTCTATTTCCATCACTGCGCCATCGCCATGAACTGCCGGCAACTGGCGCTTTCGGGCCGTTTTCTCGCTCATGGCGGGAGGCTCTCGCAAGACGGGCATTCGGTTGTCTCGAACGAACGCGCCCGGCGCATTCTAGCCTTGATGCTGACCTGCGGCCATTATGACGGCTCCGGAGACTTCGCCTTCCGCGTCGGTATTCCAGGCAAGAGCGGTGTCGGCGGGGGGATATTGGGCATCGTGCCGGGGATCGCGTCGATTGCCGTATGGTCGCCTGGCCTCAATGAGAACGGCAATTCCAAGCTCGGCTCCATCGCCCTTGAAAAACTGGCGAGGACCATGAACTGGTCGATCTTTGCGCCTTGATATGAGCCCGTAGGGCGCACTTCGCCTCTACAGCAAACCCGCTTTGGAAAAAATCCCGCGCGGTTGCGCGGGATTTTTGATCAGCAAATAGTCACAGCCTTCAGAAAAAGCTCTTGCGCTGCCACCAGCCAGACTTTTTCGGCTGTTCCGGTTCTGCTTGCGCTTCCTCGGCGGGCTGTGCTGCTGGCTCGGGCACAACTGCACCATTGGCTTCAGTAGCCGCCAAGGGTTCCGGCTCCGATTCTGGCTCGGGTGCGGGCGCAGGCGGTTCGGCCGCTTCCACTTCGGGAGCCGGTTCCTTGGTCTTGCGTCGCGTCGCTCGCGGCTTGGCCGGCTTCTTTTCGGCGGCCTTTGGCGCCTCCGTTTCGACCTTGGCTTCCGCGGGAGCCTGTTCGGCTGCGGCTGAAACCGCGTCGGCATCGGTTTTCTTGGCCTTGGCGGTGCGGCGTGGCGCCCGCTTCGGCTTTTCCGCCACCGGCTCGACTTCCGCGGCGGCTTCTTCCACGACGGCGGCCGGCTCGGGCGTCTCTACAGGCTCTTGCGAAGGTGCCGGTTCCGTTTCCACCGCGACAGGCTGTTCGGCTTCCGCCGATTCGGCCACTGCCGCTGCGTCTTCCCCGGTCTCCGCTGCTTCGGTCTGAACGGTCTCGCCTTCTTCCTTGCGGTTGCGCCGTCCGCCGCGCTTGCCGCGCCGCCGCTTCTTGCGCTCGGCGTCGTCTGCCTCGCCTGCTGAATCGACGGAAGCAGCCGCGGAGGAAACCGCCTCGGCCTCGTCTTCGACCGCATTGTCGGTGCCTTCAACCACAGCCTGCGCTTCTGAGTTGGCGTCGCCTTCCTCGGAAGCAACGTGCTGCTCGCGGTCGCGTCCACCGCGACGCCGACGGCGCTTGCGGCGCTTGCGGTCGCCGTGCTCGCCATCTTCGGCTTTCTGGGTGTGAACGGGGCTGGCTTCGGCCTCGGCTTCTTCCGTGGCCTCGTCCTCGACGATCTCGTCTTCGACCTCGTCGGGATAGGCTGGCGTGACCAGCGGCGGCGCCTGCACCAGCGGCTTTTCGGCAACCGCATCCCGGGCGATCGCGTAGTGCTGCAAGCCAACCGAATCGTCAGGTTCGATATTGATGGTCAGGCCGAAACGCTGCTCGAGTTCCACGAGCGTGTGGCGCTTGTGGTTGAGCACGTAGAGCGCGGTCGAAACCGGAGTGCGAACGGTGATGTGATGGCGCGAATCCTTGAGCAGGAATTCCTCGATGGCGCGCACCACCAGGAGCGCCACGGAGGAGTCCGAGCGCACATTGCCGGTGCCGCTGCAATGCGGGCAGGGCTTCATCGTCGATTCCAGCACGCTGGAGCGAATGCGCTGGCGCGACATCTCCATCAGCCCGAAATGCGAGATGCGCCCGACCTGGATGCGCGCGCGGTCGTTCTTCAGATGATCCTTGAGCCGCTTTTCAACCGCCCGATTGTTGCGGTTCTCCTCCATGTCGATGAAGTCGATGACGATCAGGCCGGCAAGGTCGCGCAGCCTGAGCTGACGGGCGACTTCCTCGGCGGCTTCGAGGTTGGTGTGGAGCGCCGTTTCCTCGATCGAGTGCTCTTTTGTGGAGCGGCCGGAGTTGACGTCGATGGCGACCAGGGCCTCGGTCTGGTTGATGATGATGTAGCCGCCGGATTTCAGCGTTACCTGCGGCTGCAGCATGCGATCGAGCTGGGCCTCGATGCCGCTGCGCACGAAGATCGGCGTGGTGTCGCGATAAGGCTGCACCACCTTGGCGTGGCTGGGCATCAGCATCCGCATGAAGTCCTTGGCCTCGCGGTAGCCGTCCTCGCCGGACACAAGAACCTCGTCGATGTCCTTGTTGTAGAGATCGCGCACCGAACGCTTGATCAGGCTGCCTTCCTCATACACGAGCGCTGGCGCGGTCGATTGCAGGGTCAGGTTGCGGACCGTCTCCCAAAGCCGCATCAGATACTCGTAGTCGCGCTTGATCTCGGCCTTGGTGCGGCTTTCGCCGGCGGTGCGCAGGATGACGCCCATGCCCTGCGGCACTTCGAGGTCCTGAACGACTTCCTTGAGGCGCTTGCGGTCCTGCGCGTTGGTGATCTTGCGGGAAATGCCGCCGCCGCGGGCCGTATTCGGCATCAGCACAGAATAGCGCCCGGCGAGCGACAGATAGGTCGTCAGCGCCGCGCCCTTATTGCCGCGCTCTTCCTTGACCACCTGGACCAAGAGAATCTGCCGGCGCTTGATGACTTCCTGGATCTTGTAGTGCCGGCGTGGCGGCTTGCGACGATTGCGCACTTCTTCGAGAGCGTCTTCCGCGCCGACGGACTCGATGCCCTGATCATCCTCGTGATGGGGCGAAACCTGCTCGATATTGCCGCGATCATTGTCCGACGATTCGGATTCGCCCTCAGTGGCAATTTCGTTCATAGCGGGCTGTTCGAGCGGTTCGGATATGACGTCGGCCTCGACTGCCATAGCCATCGAAGAGATGTCGACGCTGCCGGACGATGCCTCGTCGGTCGGCTCATCGGCTGACTGGCTTTCAGTTGCGTCCGCTTGGTCGGCGACTACGACGCCGTTGTCGTCGGCATTGTTGTCCGGCGTCTGCTCGCTCTCGGGCGTGTCGTCCTCGGCGGAGCTGACTTCGGACGTATCATCGTCGGTTGAGTTGTCATCAGTTGCAGACGCCTCATTGGCGTCCTGGGCGGCGGCGTGCTGCGCATCGTCGCCGTTCCGGCCGCGATTGCGGCCGCCGCGCCGGCGCCTGCGTCCGCGGTTGCGATCCTGGTGGTCGTCATTGCCGCCGTTCTCGTCGTCTTCGTCCTCGGCGTCTTCCGCCTCAGCGCGGAGCAGTGCCTGCCGATCGGCAAGCGGAATCTGGTAGTAGTCGGGATGAATTTCGCTGAATGCCAGGAACCCGTGGCGATTGCCGCCATATTCGATGAAGGCCGCCTGCAGGGAGGGTTCGACCCGCGTCACGCGGGCAAGGTAGATGTTTCCTTTGAGCTGCTTCTTGTCCTGGGATTCGAAGTCGAATTCTTCAATACGGTTACCGCGTACGACGACAACCCGTGTTTCCTCCGGGTGGGAGGCGTCTATCAGCATCTTGTTGGGCATTATCTTTTTTCCTGCCGGGCCGCACCCGCCGGAACGTGCGGAGCGAGACACGCTTCCGCAGGTCGGGCAAATCAGGCGCGCCGAGCATATTGGGGGCCGCCGATCGCTGCCTTCCCGACATGGACAAGCCGCCCGCAGCCGGAATGGCGCGGTAGGATGCGGACCTGTTCATGATTGCGGCTGAAGCCATCGCGTAATCGTGCGGTACCATTTTGGACCAAAGCCCGGAAAATCCGGACCAGCTGTTTTGCTCTTTCAGAGCCGGCGCGGAGTATCTGTTCCGGCCGTTTTCCTCGCACCGGGTGTTCCACGTCACGGGAACATTCCGGCGAAATCCGTCACGGCCACCTCGACACCTCGCAACGGCCGGTAAAAACAGACCGTTCTTGTCGCTCACGCGCTGTCCATCAGCACGGGCGCCCGCTGCGAGCATTGCGGTGACCTAATGTCGCTTTTATGATCTGCCGGGTTACAACGCAACCCTGATTTCAAGCGTCGGCAAAGCGTGTAAGGCAGTGGAACGACGGTATATCACAAGGCTTGGTTAACCTTATCCGGATACCAATCGTTAATCAGAGCGGGGTCTATCCCTCGTGAAAAATATCTGATCCATAAGCGCGACTGCAACAGGGATATTGGGATGAGTCTGGCCGACATCAAGTGCAGCGGTGTCCGGAGCGGTATTTCGCCGGCAGCGATCGGCCGTCTCCTGATATTCGCGGTCAGCCTGATTTTGATGTCGCTTTCGCAAGCGTCGAGCGCGCCACTCGAGGCGCGCGACTACAAAATGGCGGGCGACGCGACTCACATGCGCGTGGTGATGAATTTCGATCGCGAGCCCGAGCCCAAATGGTTCCTGCTGCGCGGTCCGCACCGGCTGGTGATCGATCTGGGGCAAACCAAGTTCACGCTCGACGCGAAGGAACTGAAGGCGCGCGGGCTGGTGACCAATGTCCGCTACGGCCAACTCGACGAGGAAACCTCGCGCCTGATCCTGACCTCCAAGGGGCCGTTCACAATTGAAAAGCTGGACGTGCTGCAAAACGAAGACACGCCGGGATATCGGCTGGTCATCGACATGGCGGCGGCATCGGAGCGGCAGTTCGAGGAGGCGCTGGGCATACAGGCCCAGACGACCGGCTCCACGGAAACAACGCCGACCACCGATCGGCTGGGCAAGGCGGCTGCGCCCCACAACAAGCGCTTCACCGTGGTGATCGATCCCGGACATGGCGGCATAGACGGCGGCGCGGAAGGCCTGAACGGCACCGTCGAAAAGTCTATTACGCTTGCCTTCGCGCTGGAATTGCGGGCCAAGCTGGCGCAAAGCGGCCCGTATAATGTCTATATGACGCGCGAGCGCGATCAGTTCCTGCGCCTGGACGAGCGGGTGCGTATCGCCCGGGAACACGAGGCGGACCTGTTCATCTCGATCCATGCCGACACCATCCGGCTGAAGGGCATTCGCGGCGCCACCGTCTACACGCTCTCCGACAGGGCTTCCGATGCCGAGGCCCAGGCACTCGCCGATCGGGAAAACCTTTCCGACCAGCTCGCCGGGATCGAGATAGAGGAAGAAAAGCAGGAGGTTGCCGATATCCTTGTCGATCTCATCCGGCGTGAGACCCATGGCTTTTCGATGAGCTTCGCCCGCTCGCTGATCGGCGAACTGGAAAGCACTGTCGGGCTGATCAACAATCCACACCGCTTCGCCGGGTTCCGGGTGCTGAAAGCGCCCGACGTGCCTTCGGTTCTGGTGGAACTCGGTTATCTTTCCAATCCCGAGGACGAGGAACAGTTGCGCGATCCCGACTGGCGGGGCAAGGCGGCCGACAGCATCGCCAACGCGGTGGCGGCCTTTGCCGCGGCCAAGATGGCGGCCGGCGGTTGAGGCACCCTACAGTCGATGTCCGCCCCGGCGTGCGTTGCGCGCGCACAACACTTTGCCGTTTAATGCAGAATATTGTGCCGGAAGCGGCCGTGCTGCCGTATTTTGCCCACATCGAGGCAACATGGCTTTTCGATAGCGGGTCGGGAATGCCGCGGCGACTTGCGGTCGGCGGCGTTATTGTCGAGGAATCCCCGAACCACGGATTGGAGCGGGCATGATTCGTCTCATCGGCTATTTTTTCGGCATAGGCACCATGCTGGCGCTTCTGGTGGCGGCAGGCGCGGCGATCTATGTCAGCCATCTGACCAAGGACCTGCCCGACTACGAGGTGCTGGCGAGCTACGAGCCTCCGGTCACCACCCGCATCCATGCCTCCGACGGCGCGCTGATGGGCGAGTTCGCTCGCGAGCGGCGCCTGTTCCTGCCGATCCAGGCGGTGCCGGACCGGGTAAAGGCGGCGTTCCTGTCGGCTGAAGACAAGAATTTCTACAATCATCCGGGCATCGACGTCACCGGTCTTGGCCGCGCCATCATCACCAATCTTCGCAATATGGGCTCGGGCCGCCGTCCGGTCGGCGCCTCGACTATCACCCAGCAGGTGGCGAAGAACTTCCTTCTGACCTCCAGCCAGACCTATGACCGCAAGATCCGCGAGATGATCCTGGCCTTCCGCATCGAGCAGGCCTATTCGAAGGACAAGATCCTCGAACTCTATGTGAACGAGATTTTCTTCGGCCTCGGCTCCTATGGCGTGGCAGGCGCGGCACTCACCTATTTCAACAAATCTGTGAATGAACTCACTGTCGCCGAAGCGGCCTATCTGGCGGCCTTGCCCAAGGGGCCGTCGAACTATCATCCGTTCCGGCATACCGATCGCGCCATCGAACGGCGCAACTGGGTAATCGACCAGATGGTCGACAACGGTTATGTCTCGCGCCAGGAAGGCGACAAAGCCAAGGCCGAGCCGCTTGGCGTCACGCCGCGCCGCAACGGCGACTATCTGTTTGCCGGCGAGTATTTCACCGAGGAGGTGCGCCGGGAGATCATTTCGCGTTACGGCGAAAACGCCCTCTATGAGGGCGGCCTTTCGGTACGCACGACGCTCGACCCGAAGCTGCAACTTATCGCCCGCAAGGCGATGCAGAACGGTTTGCTGAAATACGACACGCTGCGCGGTTATCGCGGCCCTCTCTCCAGCATCGACGTCTCGGGCGACTGGGGTCCGGCGCTGAGCGAGGTCAAGGGGCTGGACGACGTTCCCGAATGGCGCGTTGCGGTGGTGCTGGACAGTTCAGCGACGGGATTGTCGATCGGATTGCAGCCGAAGCGGCAGGCTTCCGGCGCGATCGTCGAGGAACGCGAACGGGGAAGCGTTTCCAAGGAGGACATGAGCTTCGCCATGCGCCACATGGTCGACGGCAAGCGCGTCAAGGCCGGTTCGCCGGCCGAGGTGCTCAAGCCCGGCGATGTCATTCTAGTGGAGAAGAAGGAAGGGAGCGAAAGCGCCTATCGCCTGCGCCAGACGCCGGCGGTTTCGGGCGGGCTCGTGGCCATGGACCCGCATACCGGTCGCGTACTGGCGATGGTGGGCGGCTTCTCCTATGCGGAATCGGAGTTCAACCGCGCGACCCAGGCGATGCGCCAGCCAGGCTCGGCGTTCAAGCCTTTCGTCTATGCGGCGGCACTCGACAATGGCTATACGCCGGCGTCCGTCATCATGGACGGGCCGATCACCATCAGGATCGGCAATACGAGTTGGTCCCCGAAGAACTACGACGGCAAGGCTGCCGGCCCGTCCACACTGCGGTCGGGCATCGAACGCTCACGAAACCTGATGACGGTGCGGCTTGCCAACGATATGGGCATGAAGCTGGTGGCCGAATATGCGGAGCGCTTCGGCGTCTACGACAAGATGCCCCAGCACATCGCCATGTCGCTGGGCTCGGGCGAAACCACGGTCATGCGCATGGTTTCGGCCTATTCGGTGATGGCCAATGGCGGCAAGCAGATCAAGCCTTCGCTGATCGACCGCATTCAGGACCGTTACGGCAAGACGGTTTTCAAGCATGACGATCGCGGCTGCGAAGGCTGCGTCGCGACCGAATGGGCAAACCAGCCCGAGCCCGAGCTTGTCGACAATTCCGAGCAGGTGCTCGATCCGATGACCGCCTATCAGATCACTTCGATGATGCAAGGGGTGGTCCAACGCGGCACCGCCACGACGCTAGCCGAACTCGGCCGGCCGCTCGCCGGCAAGACCGGTACGACCAACGACGAGAAGGATGCATGGTTCATCGGCTATACGCCGAACCTCGTTGTCGGCCTTTACATGGGCTATGACAAGCCGACGCCGCTCGGCAAGGGCGCGACCGGCGGCGGTCTTGCCGCCCCGATCTTCAAGGAATTCATGACTGCCGCCCTGAAGGACAAGCCGATCGTGGACTTCCAGGTTCCGGAGGGCATGAAGCTCATCGCCATCAATCGCAAGACCGGCATGCAGGCGCAGGAGGGCGAGCCCGGTGCCTTCGTCGAGGCGTTCAAGCCCGGCACCGGCCCGGCCGACAGCTACTGGATCATCGGCATGGGCGAGGATGGCAGCAGCGGCTACGGGGCGGCCCTTTCGCCGCAGGCGAGCAAGGCCATCACCGAGGGCGGTGGCGGCGGTCTCTACTGATCTGCGGTCCATTTCGCTTTACAGCTTGCGGTCGCCTGCCTATGGTCCGCGCCGGTCAAGGCCGGAGCGTGAGGCTTCGCGACGGACCTGACGGTGGAGCGTGGCGTTCGGGCGAGCGTCGTGGTGCTCCGACAGCCATTTCAACGGGGATAGATTGCCTGCCATGCGCGCAGAAACGGAAAAGCTGGTCGACGAAATCAAGCAGGCCATAAGCCTGCTGAGGAGGCATCTTTGACTGGGATCAGGCCATAAAGCGGCTTGAATACCTGAACATGCGTTCGGAGGACAACAGCCTCTGGGACGACCCTCAGGAAGCCCAGAAACTGATGCGCGAACGTCAGAGCCTCGATGACTCGATCAATGCGATCAAGGGCTTGTCACAGGCGCTTGAGGACAATGTCGGCCTTATCGAACTCGGCGAGGAGGAAGGCGATGCCGACGTCGTCGCCGAAGCGGAAACAGCGATCCGCTCGCTCTCAGGCGAGATCAAGGCGCGCCAGATCGAAACCATGCTGTCGGGCGAGGCCGACGCCAACGACACCTATATCGAGGTCCATGCAGGGGCCGGCGGCACCGAAAGCCAGGATTGGGCGTCGATGCTTCTGCGCATGTATACGCGCTGGGCGGAACGCCGCCGCTTCAAGGTCGAGGTGCTCGAAATTCATGATGGCGAAGAGGCCGGCATCAAGTCAGCGACGCTGCTTATCAAGGGCCACAATGCATATGGCTGGCTGAAGACCGAATCAGGCGTCCATAGATTGGTGCGCATTTCGCCTTATGACAGCAATGCGCGCCGCCACACCTCCTTTGCCAGCGTGTGGGTCTATCCGGTGGTGGACGACACGATCGAAGTCGACGTGTCGGAATCCGACGTGCGGATCGACACCTATCGGGCATCGGGCGCGGGCGGCCAGCACGTCAACACGACCGATTCGGCGGTGCGCATTACCCACATCGCGACCGGCATCGTGGTGGCCTGCCAGCAGGAACGCTCGCAGCACAAGAACCGCGCGACGGCATGGAACATGTTGCGTGCGCGGCTCTATGAGGCGGAACTGCAAAGGCGCGAGGAAAAGGCCAACGCCCAGGCCGCGGCCAAGACCGACATCGGCTGGGGGCACCAGATTCGCTCCTATGTCCTGCAGCCCTACCAACTGGTCAAGGATCTGCGCACCGGTGTGGAAAGCACCAGCCCTCAGGACGTACTCGACGGCGACCTTGACGAGTTCATGGAGGCATCGCTTTCGCAGCGCATCGAGGGTGGGCAAGGGCAGCCGATCGCCGACATCGATTGAGGCGGTGCTTGCGGCGGATTTTGAGCATTTTGGAAAGCAACCGGCGGTTTTACGGTTCCGTTTTTTGCCGCATTTCGTGTTACAAGGCGCTGGACGCAATCTGAGAGGGAAGACTGAATGAGCAAGAAATTGATCGCCGTGCTGATGGCGACGGCCTTTCTCGGCGCATGCACGACCGACCCCTATACGGGTGAGCAGAAAGTATCGAATACGGCGGGCGGCGCGGCGATCGGAGCCGGGCTAGGTGCGCTGGCGGGCATGGCCGTCGGCGGCAGCAAGAACGCGCAGCGCAATGCCGTTCTGATCGGTGCCGGCCTCGGCGCGCTGACCGGCGGCGCCATCGGCGCCACGATGGATCGCAACGAGGCCGAATTGCGCGCGCAGTTGCAGGGCACCGGCGTCAGCGTCACCCGCGCGGGCGACCAGATCATCCTCAACATGCCGTCCGACATCACCTTCGGCGTCGATCAGGACGACATCAAGCCTGGGTTCTACCAGACCCTGAACTCGGTGGCATTGGTGCTGAAAAAGTTCAACCAGACGCTTGTCGACGTTTACGGCCATACCGATTCGACCGGCAGCGACCAGCACAATTTCGATCTGTCGCAGCGCCGGGCACTGTCGGTTGCGAATTACCTGAATGCTCAAGGGGTCGATTCGCGGCGCTTCGCGGTTACCGGCTTCGGCAAGACGCGGCCGATCGCCTCCAATGCGACCGCCGAGGGCCGGGCGCAGAATCGTCGCGTCGAAATCCAGCTTTCGCCGCTGACCTGAGCGCCGTGCGTGCAGTTGGGCGCGCAAAGGACGCTCTAACGCTTTGATAAGCAACCGGGTTGTTCTCCGAAAACCCGATCCGGGTTTTCGGTCCGGTGCTCCAACCGCCCCGGCGATAGCTCTTCAGTTGCCGCCGGAGCAACACTAACAAAAAAAGCCCATCGCATTGCGATGGGCTTTTTTTGACCAGATGCGGCTGCTAGCGATCAGACCTTGACCGCAATCTTCATGAAGGCCGGCATATCGTCACCGAAGCCGATCGTACCGTCATCATCCTCACGGCGCTGGCGCGCGTTGCGGTCTTCATGGCGGGAACGATCCTCGCGGCGAGGGGACTGCGCCTTTTCCGAATGAGCCTTGCGCTCAGCGTTGTCGGCTTTGATCGCGGCCTTGCGATTGCCGCGCTCGTCATTGTCGGCGACGAGCGGCTCGCGTGGCGCGGCATCTTCCTGTACCGCTGTCTGTTCTTCCGGCTTGCCATGGCGCTCGCCGCGCGACCGACGCCCGCTCCCATCCTTGCGGCCATGGCCGCGCTGCGAGGAGCGGCCTCTGCGAGGCGCGTGATCGGTGCTTTCGCTTTCGGTGACCGTCGAGAGGTCGCCGTCATGCCATTCGATCGGCTGGCCGATCAGCTTCTCGATCGCGTCGAGATGCTTGGTGTCGGACTTCGTCACGATGGTGAAGGATTTGCCGGAGCGGCCGGCACGACCGGTGCGGCCAATGCGGTGGACATAGTCCTCCGCATGGATCGGCACGTCGAAATTGAACACATGGCTCACGTCGGGAATGTCTAGCCCTCGGGCGGCGACATCGGAGGCTACGAGCAGCTTCAGCTTGCCTTCGCGGAAATTCGCCAGCATCTGCATGCGGGCCCGCTGGTCCATGTCACCGTGCAACGCACCGGCGTCGAACTCATGCTTGGTCAGCGAGCGGAACAGTTCGGAGACTTCGACCTTGCGGTTGCAGAAGATGATGGCGTTCTTCAGCCCGTCGGCTTCTTCCTCGATCAGCTTGCGCAACACCGCGCGCTTGTCCCAGGGCTTGCTGCCGGACTTGACCAGACGCTGGGTGATGTTGATGGCGGTAGAGGCTGCCCGCGCCACTTCCACCCGCACCGGCGTATGCAGGAACTGATCTGTCAGCTTGGTGATCTCGGGCGGCATGGTTGCCGAGAAGAACAGCGTCTGGCGGGTGAAGGGGATCATTTCGCAGATACGCTCGATGTCGGGGATGAAGCCCATGTCGAGCATGCGGTCGGCCTCGTCGATGACGAGGACCTCGACGCCATTCAAGAGCAGCTTGCCGCGTTCGCGGTGGTCGAGCAGTCGGCCTGGTGTTGCGATCAGCACGTCGGCTCCGCGCTCCAGCTTCTTTTCCTGGTCGTCGAACGAGACGCCGCCGATCAGGAGCGCGATATTGAGCTTGTGGTTCTTTCCATATCTGGTGAAGTTCTCTTCCACCTGGGCGGCAAGTTCACGAGTCGGCTCGAGGATGAGAGTGCGCGGCATGCGCGCCCGGGCGCGGCCCTTTTCAAGGCGCGTCAGCATAGGCAGCACGAAGGATGCGGTCTTGCCGGTGCCGGTCTGGGCGATGCCCAGGACGTCCTTGCCCTGCAGCGCATGCGGTATCGCGCCTGCCTGGATGGGGGTTGGCGTGGTGTAGCCGGCGTCCGTCACCGCCGAAAGGACTTTCGGCGATAGGCCGAGATCGGCAAAGGTCAACGCTTCTTGAGCGGTCTGGATGTCTGAGGACAAGTGCTTCGACTGTCTTTGGTTTTTTCAGGGCACGTCCTAGCGGACGCGGCAAGCGCCCCGCGCTTGCTCATCAGTCCAAGGCGTTACGGCTCGTAAGCCGATTTGTCAACACAAACAGGCGTGAAGGCCGCATTTACAATAGCTGACGCTTAATATGGAAGGTTAATAGCGGAATTGTTCGGCAAGAATGCGCTCGTTCCAGGAATGACTGGCGTCAAACAGTAGCGTCGCGGTGTGGTCAAGCGATTCCCGAACGGTGACATAGACGACCGATTTGACTTCAGTGTGATCGGCGGCGGCATTCACCGGCCTCTTTTCAGGCTCGAGCACATCGAAGCGCACCGTGGACTTGTCCGAGAGCAGCGCGCCGCGCCAGCGGCGGGGGCGGAAGGGGCTGACCGGGGTCAGCGCCAGCAGAGGCGCATCGAGCGGCAGGATAGGCCCATGCGCGGACAAATTGTAAGCGGTGGAACCGGCTGGTGTCGCGATCATCACGCCGTCGCAGGCCAGGTCGTCCAGCCTGACCTTGCCGTCTACGGTGATGCGAATTCGCGCGGTCTGGTAGGATTGCCGCCACAGGGCGACCTCGTTGATGGCAAGGGCGGAAACCGTCTCGCCGTCCGAGGTCATCGTCTCCATCTCGAGCGGGCGGATCGTTTCGGAAATCGCGGCCTCGACACGTTCGCCAAGATCGGCTTCGCTGTATTCATTCATGAGGAAGCCGACGGTGCCGCGGTTCATGCCGTAGACCTGCTTGCCGGTTCCCATGGTTTCGCGCAGCGTCTGAAGCAGGAAACCGTCGCCGCCAAGCGCCACGACGATATCGGCCTGAGCGACGGTAGCCGAGCCGTAAAGCGAAGTGAGGCGGGCGGCGGCTTGCCTGGCGTCAGGCGCATCCGACGACACGAACGCGAAGATAGCTCTTTTGCTTCTTGTCATGCCGAGCTCGCGCCCTCATCCGGAATTTGGTCGCGCCGAGGTAGCATGTCGACCTCGTTCTGCAAAGAGTCCTGCTTTGGCCGCGTCACGGCCAGCCGATCGGACAATATCCATTGTGGTAAGCTTGAAGGAACCTTTATCCGTCATATTTATTGTTGCTTACGAACCTCCGGGCCGCGGAAACATGAATGAGCAATCTTTAGCGCTTCTCGCCGCGCTCGTCCGGTCATCGCTTGATGCTATCGTCAGCAAGGATCTCTCCAGCATCGTAACGTCCTGGAATCCCGCCGCCGAACGTATGTTCGGCTACACCAGCGACGAAATGATCGGCCAGTCCATCCTGCGGATCATTCCCCCCGACAGGACTGAGGAAGAGGTCTTCATCATGGAGCGCGTGAAGCAGGGCGAGGTGCTCGAGCACTATGAGACGATGCGACAGCACAAGGACGGGCATCTCATCCATCTGTCATTGACTATTTCCCCCATCCGGTCTCGAGAAGGCGAAATTGTCGGTGTCTCGAAGATAGCGCGTGACATCAGCGAGCGGCGCATGGCGGAAGAGACCCGTCGGCTTCTGATGCGCGAGGTCAACCATCGGTCCAAGAACCTGCTTGCGGTCATCGAAGCGATCGTTCGGCAGACGGCTTCCCGCACCCCGGCAAATCGTCTGGTACCGCGCATTTCGGCAAGGTTGCAAGCTCTATCGCGAGGTCAGGACCTCCTGGTCAAGAACGAGTGGCGCGGAATTCCCTTTGATGAACTGGTCTGGTCGCAGATGCCTTATCTGGACGCCGATAGCGAACGGCGGATCGTCATCGACGGCCCGGCGATCATGCTGACGCCGGTGGCGGCGCAGGCAGTGGGCATGGCGTTGCATGAGCTGGCCAGCAACGCTCAGGAACATGGTGCCCTTTCCGACACCACCGGCCAGGTTGCTGTCGAATGGGGCTTGTCGGGCAGCCTGCGCGAACCGACGCTTTCGCTGAATTGGACTGAGAGCGGCGGCCCGTTCGTGATGCCCGCGCCGCACGCCGGTTTCGGACGCACAATCCTCGAACGGGTAACTCCAACATCGTTGAACGGCACGGCCATTTGCGAGTACAGTCCGGATGGAATGAGCTGGCAGCTCAAGGCTCCCGCGCAAGCCAATGTGGTGGGTTATTCACAGACGCCAGTATTCGGAAACACGTTCTGACCGCGCGGGTGAGCGCCCGCTCCACGAAAAAGCCAGAGTTTCGACTTTACTGGCGCGGCAAATGTGCTAACCGAAACCCAGTGCCCTTGTAGCTCAGTTGGTAGAGCACCTGATTTGTAATCAGGGGGTCGGCGGTTCGAGTCCGTCCGGGGGCACCAATCCTCTCTGCTTCGGTAATTGGGGGGTGGCAAGCCGATGTCACCTGGGGAATAATCTCATGGGGGCTCATGCCGGGCGATCGTCCGGCGCAATGGGAGTGCCCGCCATGACCACCCACAAAGTCGGCTATCTTGTCGGCAGCCTCGCCACTGGCTCCATCAACCGCAAGCTTGCCAAAGCGCTCGTCCGTCTCGCGCCGGACAGGCTGGAGATGGAGGAGATTTCGTTCAGAGACCTGCCGCTCTACAGCTATGATTACGACGCTGATTTTCCGCCGCCCGCCCAGGCGTTCAAGGCGGCGCTGGCGGCAATCGACGCGGTGCTGTTCGTGACGCCGGAATACAACCGCTCGATTCCCGGCGGGCTGAAGAACGCCATCGATTGGGCCAGCCGGCCCTATGGAATGAACTCGTTCACCCGCAAGCCGTCGGCCGTTATCGGAACGTCGCCTGGAGCGATCGGGACTGCGGTGGCGCAGCAGAGCTTGCGCAGTGTTTTGAGCTTCTGCAATTCGCCGCAGATGAATGCGCCGGAAGCATATATCCAGTTCAAGCCCGGCCTCATCACCGATGATGGCGAGGTCACCGACCAATCCACGGCGGAATTCCTGCGCAACTATATGGCTGAATTCGATGCTTTCATAACCCGCGTTTACACGGTGATACCGAAGACCAGGTGAGCTCGGTACGGAGAATATAGTTGTTGGAAACGAGGCACTGTATTCTTATCCCGCCGCGCAACTGATACGAAGCCTCGCCCATTCCGGGCGGGGATCATATCGATGACATTCAGATCGCTTTCCGCTGCTACCGCAGCGCTGACCATTTGCCTGACCTCGACTTTCGCAGCGCAAGCCGAGGACCTTGTTTTCACGCTTACGAACGGCACGAATTCGGTGCTGCGCGAATTCTACACCTCGCCCACGGGAGTCGAGGACTGGGAGGAGGATGTGCTGGGTCGGGATGTGCTCAACCCCGGCGAGAGCGTCGATATAACGATCGCCGACGGCCGCCGTGTGTGCGAATACGATATGCGGTTCGAGTTCACCCAGGATTCGGATCTGGACACGACCACCGATACGCAGGATCTCTGCGAGCTTGGTTCCTACACGATCGCGGAATAGCGCAAGCGCTGGAGCGTCGGCTGACGACCGATTACAAGACAGCAGTACGTTCGGCCGGTCGGACGGGGGGAGGGGCTTTCATGGATGAGATTTTCTCTTTGTCAGCGCCGGCGCTGCTGCTGCTGTTTTCCGTCTTCGGAGGCGCTTGCCTTGCAGCGTCGATGGCGCTTCTGAGCTATTTTCGGCGTCGCGCGGAATGCGCGCCCGAGACGATACCGGTTGCCGCGTTCGTCGGCACGATCGCGACCGCATGGGCACTGTCGCTCGGCTTTGCCGCGGCGGACGTCTGGTCTGTCAAGGCGCAGGCCGAGCAGGTTGCCAGCGAAGAGCGATCCACGATCGGGCGCCTCGCCGGCATGGCAAGCGCGGATGCGTTGAACATTCCGCAACTTCTGGAAGCCCTTCGCGCTTACAAACGGGCGGTGAAGACCGGCGAATGGGAACGGTCCGGCAACCGGACCCCATCCACCGAGGTCGACAGGGCGCTCCAGCAGATCAGGCTTGCCATTATCGGGATGGCGATGGACAAAACCCCGGCGTCGCTCATGGGCAAGATGACCCAGGACTTCGACGAACTCCAGGACGCAAGGAACAAGCGGCTGGCAATCGGCAGCACTTCGGTCAGCAAGTACAAATGGTATCTGGTGCTGTTCCTGACGTTTCTTTCCATGGTGGCCATAGCCGCCGTCCACGCGGATCGTCCGATTGCGGGACGCAACGCGCTGTCCATTTTCACGGTGGCGGCAGTGGTCAGCCTCTGGATACTGGCGCTGCACGCCAGTCCCTACGCCGGGGCGGCACGCATCGAATTTGATGCGGTTCATTTCCCGCTGCCCGTCTGATCAAGCCAGATTGCCGCACGGATCGGTTGGCCATTTGCCGGCGCTCATGAAAGTGTTACCAGACGCGTCGGGTTCTGAGATTGGTCTTCAGGTGCGCCGGTGACGTTTCGGTTCAAAGGACGCAATGCAGCAATTGCGCTTGTCGCAACCTGCATGCTCGTCCTGCAATCGGTGGCGGGTGCATTTGCGCTGGGTGCCGGTACAGGCTCCGTGCCATTGGACGCATTCGGTAACCCGCTGTGTCTGGCCGGAAGCGACGGTTCCCATACCGGCAATGACGGCAGCGAACACACCAAGATTCCGAATTGTTGCGCGCTTGGCTGCGGCCTCGCCGCTTCGTCCTTTGGCACGCCGCCCGATGCCGTCTCGCTGCCGGTTGAACGAAAAGTCGATCTCAGCGCGATCGTTCAGGCGTCTTCGCGCATCCACGTTTCTGCCCATGGCTACGAACCGGGCAATCCCCGCGCTCCGCCGCTGACGGCCTGACAATCCGGGTTCGCGTTTGGCGTGACCCGTCGAAGTTCGTCTAGATCAGTTCATGACTGTTCGCAGCCTCGTGGCGCGGACCAATCATACGTGGAGTATTCCAATGAAAATGCCTTTTCGCGCGATTGCGCGTTCTGCCACTGCCGTGCCGGCAACACTGCCGCTTCGCTCTTTCGAAAGACAGATCGGCTTGCTCGCTCTCGCGACCATGTTTTTCCTGGCCCTGATGCAGCCGCTGTCGGCTCACGAATTCAAGGCCGGCGACATAAGCGTTGACCACCCATGGTCGCGTGCCACCCCGGCGGGCGCCAAGGTTGCCGTGGGCTATCTGGTCATTCGCAATGCCGGATCCGCGCCCGACCGGCTGGTTTCGGTGACATCGGAGATCGCCGACAAGGCCGAAGTCCATGAAATGGCCGTCGATGCCAATGGCGTGATGACCATGCGACCGCTGGCCGGCACGCTGGAGATCGCAGCCGGAGACGAGGCGGAACTAAAGCCGGGTTCCTATCATCTGATGTTCATGGGCCTGAAGCGGCCGGTGAAGGAAGGGGAGGCATTTCCGGCCACGCTGTCCTTCGAGAACGCAGGCACCGTCGACGTGGAGTTTACCGTTCAGGCGATCGGCGGTAGCGCCGGTCATGGCGGGCACGACGGCCACTGAACTGGAAACTTTCAAAGCCGGCCTGAACTTGGTCGGAGAAAGATCATCCGATGCTGAAGAAACTTATACCGGCGCTGGCACTGGCCGTGCTTGGCTCCGGAACAGCGCTTGCCCATGTTTCCCTTCAGCCGAAGGAGGCGCCGGTGGGCTCGACGTATAAGGCGGTTCTTGGGGTGCCGCACGGCTGCGAAGGCAAGCCCACCAATGTTGTCCGGGTCAAGATTCCGGAAGGCTTCATCGCCGTAAAGCCGCAGCCCAAGCCTGGCTGGACACTGGAGAAGGTGAGGGGAGCATACGAAAAATCCTATGACTACTATGGAACTCCGACCGGCGAGGGCGTGACGGAGGTCGTCTGGAGCGGTGGCAATCTGGGTGACGACGAATATGACGAATTCGTCCTGCGCGGTTACCTGACTCCCGGCCTGCCGGTCGGAGAAATCCTTTATTTCCCGGTCGTGCAGGAATGTGCCGATGGTGCCGCCGAACGCTGGATCGAAATTCCCGCCAAAGGTCAGTCGAGCGACGAACTGGAGCTTCCGGCTCCCGGCGTCAAACTGCTGGAAAGCGTCGGCGGCCACTGAGGTGAAAGGAGGACTCGCCACCGCGCGCCCTCCCAGGCCGATGCTGGGATAGGCTGATCGATGCGGCATGAGCAGAACAGGCCGACGGGTAAACCGGCTTTGTTGTTGAGCCGCACAGCCCGTGGCGTGCGCCCATGCGGCGGCTTGGCGATGGTTTTTCTTGCCATCGTCGTCTGGCTTTCACTATCCGCCGCCGCATTCGGCCATGCCTCTTTGGTTGCCGCGGAGCCCGCCGACGGAAGCGTGGTCAGTGCCGCACCATCGCAATTTTCACTGACCTTCAGCGAACCGGTCTCGGTGCTGGCGCTGGCGCTGATTCAACCGGATGGCTCAAGCATGGCGCTCACGCGTTTCCTGCTGCGTGATCACCGCCTCGACATCGAAGCGCCTGTCGATCTTGCCCAAGGCACACATGTCTTGAGCTGGCGTGTCGTCTCGGCCGATGGCCATCCGATTGCCGGTTCCGTGGTCTTCTCCGTCGGCGCGCCGAGCACCGCGCCGCCGGTCGTTACCGACGCAGTCAACTGGCCCGTTCGGCTTGCGGTCTGGTCGGGCAGGCTTGCGCTTTATCTCGGCCTGTTTTTCGGTGCTGGCGGGGCTTTTGCCATCGTCTGGCTCGCAGGGGGCGAGGCTGCGGGCAGGGCAGTCGTGCGGTGGATGCTCGCTATCGGCGTGCTCGGCGCGGTTCTGTCCGTTGGCTTTCAAGGCCTCGATGCACTCGGCCA
The DNA here is from genome assembly GCF_047739745.1 of Borborobacter xinjiangensis. Lineage (NCBI taxonomy): Bacteria > Pseudomonadati > Pseudomonadota > Alphaproteobacteria > Hyphomicrobiales > Phyllobacteriaceae > Borborobacter > Borborobacter xinjiangensis. The sequence goes on from NZ_JBLLVA010000001.1 coordinate 200,984, forward strand.
GCCCCTTCAGCGCATTGCCGACTGGCGCGTCTGGCAGGCTGGTCTGAGTACCAGTTTCGGCAGCACCGCGTTCGCTGCCGTTTCGGCCTGCGCAATTGCAATTCCTGGTCTCGCCCTTAAGAGGCTGGCGGCTCGCCTGCTAACGCTCGCCGCACTTGCCGGGACGGGACTGGCGCTTGCACTCAGCGGCCATGCAAGTGCTGCCGAGCCGCAATGGCTCACCCGCCCCATGGTGTTCCTGCATGGCACGACCATCGCGTTCTGGACAGGCGCGCTCATTCCGATCGGGCTAGGTTTGAAGCGCCGGGGCCTGGCAGCCCTCATCGCGCTTTGTCGCTTTTCGCGCGTCATTCCATTTGTAATTGCAGTGCTCATTTGCGCGGGTGTGGTGCTTGCGCTGATACAGGTGCAGACGCCTTCGGCCTTGCTGCACACTGCCTATGGGCGAGTTTTCCTGGTCAAGCTGGCACTGCTCGTCTTCCTGTTCACGCTGGCCGTGCTCAATCGTTGGGTACTGACCAAACCCGTCCGGGGGGGCGATGCTGGCGCGAGGCGGCGTCTCGTGCGGGCTATCGCCACCGAGACGGCCATCGCGGTGTTGATTTTCGGCGTTGCCGCCTCCTGGCGTTTCACTCCGCCGCCGCGCGCACTGGCAATCGCGGCCGCTGAGCCGGCGGTTACGCATATTCACACCGTAAAAGCGATGGCGGACCTGACGCTGACGCCGGGTCGCGCCGGCCCAATGTCAGGCTCAATCGTTGTGATGACAGGCGACTTCGGGCCGTTGGATGCCAAGGAGGTGACGCTGGTGCTTTCAAATGAAGCCGCCGGGATCGAGCCGATCCGGCGCCCGGCGCGCAAGGGCGGCGATGGGACGTGGAGCATCGACGGTCTTGCTCTTCCGGTTGCCGGAAAATGGAAGGTGCGCATCGATGTGCTGGTTTCGGACTTCGACCTCGCAAGACTGAATGGCGAAGTCGAGATCCGGCCATAAGTCGCCGCTAGGTTTCCTCCTGGTCCGGGCGACCCTTGAAATTCTTGGCGAGTAGATAGAGTTCGGCTGATTCGTCGCGCGAAGCCGGCGGCTTGACGTGATGGACTGAGCCGAAATTCTGCTTCAGTCGCGTCAGCAGCGCATTTTCGGTTCCGCCCTGGAAGGTCTTGGCAAGGAAATGGCCGCCGGGCTTCAGCACCGAGATGGCGAAATCGGCGGCGACTTCGCAAAGGTGCATGGTGCGGATGTGGTCGGTTCGCCGGTGCCCGGTCGTCGGCGCGGCCATGTCGGACAGCACCAGATCAGGCTCGCCGCCGAGTGCCTCGGTAAGTTTTGCCGGTGCTTCGTCGTCGAGGAAATCCATCAACAGCACCGGTGCGCCCGGGACCGCATCCATTTCCAGATAGTCGATGCCGACGACGTGCGGATCTTCGGCGGTGGATTTGGTGCGGGCCGCCGCCACCTGGCACCAGCCGCCGGGTGCCGCGCCAAGGTCGATCACCCGCATGCCCGGCTTCAGCAGATGATGGCGCTCGTCGATCTCGATCAGCTTGTAGGCGGCGCGCGAGCGATAGCCCTCAGCCTTCGAGCGCTGCACGTAAGGGTCGTTCATGTGCCGCTCGAGCCAGCGCCGCGACGATTCCTTCAAGCCGCTTTTCTTCTTGATTCGCGTCTTCAGGACGCGAGCGCCGCCCGCTCCGGTGGTGCCCGGCTTCTTCGTCATTGCCCTGATCCGTTCCGCCAACCGCGACGCCAGACGCCGTCGTCCGCCATGAGTTCGCTCAATATGCCTTCACGCAGGCCCCTGTCGGCCACACGCAGTCTTTCGGAGGGCCAGACGCGTCGAATCGCCTCCAGTATGGCGCAACCCGCCAGTACGAGATCGGCGCGGTCGGCGCCGATGCAGGCGTTGGCGACGCGCGCCTGGAAATCCCAGCCGAGCAGTTTGTCGATCATGCGGTCGACGCTGGCATTGTCCAGCCACAAGCCGTCGACCTGACGACGATCGTAGCGGGCAAGCTCGAGGTGAACGCCGGCCAGCGTGGTGACCGTGCCCGATGTTCCAAGAAGATGAAATCGCGAGCCCTGCATCAAATGGTTGATGCGGTTGCGGCCCTCGAAAGCCTCGAGCATCTCCGTCACGTGATCGACCATCGCCGCAAAGATTTCAGGCGACACATCTCGTCCGCCGAAATGTTCGGCAAGCGAAACGACGCCCACCGGCAGCGATGTCCAGGAGACGATATGGTTGGCCAGTCGCGACGATCGCGGCCCCGACAGGTCGATCAGCGCGATTTCCGACGAGCCGCCGCCGATGTCGAAAAGCACGACGCCATCCGTGCCGCGTTCGACGAGTGAACCACAACCGGAGACTGCCAGGCGCGCTTCCGTTCGCCGGTCGATGATCTCCAGCTTGAGGCCCGCTTCCTTCTCGACGCGCTGAAGAAATTCGGCGCCATTTTCGGCCGATCGGCAGGCTTCCGTGGCGATCAGTCTGGCCCGCCTGATCGTGCGGTTGCGCAGCTTATCGCCGCAGACCTTCAGCGCCTCGACCGCCCTGTCCATGGCCGCCTCGCCGAGGCGCCCGCTGGCCGAGAGGCCTTCACCCAGGCGCACGATGCGCGAGAATGCATCGATGACCCGGAAATTTCCGGCGCGGCCGGGCACCGCCACCAGCAGGCGGCAATTGTTGGTGCCGAGATCGAGCGCGGCGAACACCGGCAATTCGCTCGGCACCTGTCGGCGCGATGTATTCTGTGCCGCAGCGCTTGCAGATCGTTCGGTCCGCTCCGGTCCGGCTGGCCGGTTGGGGGCAGGGGCTGTCCGCGTGGACTTTGCCGCCGGCGCCGGCGCCTGCGCATCCGGTTGCCGCGCGGCCTCGTCACGCGCAAACACCTTGCGGCCGCGCTTGCGCTTGCGCCGCTTCTTGCCTTTGCTGGCATGGGTCGACGCATCGGGGGCCGCATGTCCGTTGCTGGACGGATGAACGGGCGACCGGTGATTCCGGTTCGCATGCCGGCTGCCGATCACGCCTTGCGCCGACAGCCGCCCCTTGGACGCGCCCGCAGCCGGCGCGCCGGCGCCGGTATCGGGATCTTCCACTATCGATGTCCTTCCAGCGCCGCGCGAACCGGAACCGGACGCTGCTGACGCTTCGATTTTCAGTTGGAGACACGATAGCAGCGCAATGCCGGATCACCAAGTGGCGTGCCGTCAAATTCGATCACGCCATCAAGACAATTCGTTTCCGAGGTTGAACAGGAGCTGTCGATCATGCATTGCTGAAAAACCGTCCCGACGGCGGCCCGCGGATTTCAAGAAAGGCGTACAGGCGACGAATTTGACAAAGTTGAGGACCTATTTCTGGCCATTCGTCGGCCTATGTGCCGTCGCGTTTTCAGTGTGGCTGCTCTATCACGAGTTGCGCGGAATCTCGATAGAGGATGTCGGGGACGGTCTGTCTGCGATACCGCTGCATCGGTGGCTGCTGGCCGGCCTCAGCACCGTGTTCGCTTATTTCGCACTTGCCGGCTATGACCACATCGCACTACTGCATCTGGGCCGGAAGATACCTTTCGCTTTCGTCACCGTCTGTTCGTTCACCACCTATGCGCTGGCGCATAATATTGGCGGGTCGGTGCTTTCGGGCGCCGTTATCCGCTATCGCGCCTACGCCTCCAAAGGCCTGACAGGCCAGGAGGTCGGCATTCTGGTTGGGCTGTGCTCTTTTACCTTCGTGCTCGGCGTCGCCATTCTTGCCGGCATCCTGCTTATTTCGGCACCCGAAATGCTGGACGGCTTCGTCGATGTGCTGCCGATCTCGGCATCGAGAACCAGCGGAGCGATGATTCTGGCGCTTGTGGGCCTTTATGTCATCGGCAGTTGGCTCGGCCTGAAGCCGCTGCGTCTCGGGCGTCTGCAGATAAGCTATCCGAAACTGCCGATCGTGGCGCGTCAGTTGATCATTGGCCCGGCCGAATTGCTGGCAGCCGCAGCGATCATCTATTTTGCACTGCCCGCCGCTGGAAATCCGGGCTATTTCGTCGTGCTCGGCGTTTTCATCATTTCGTTTTCCGCCGCCCTTTTGTCGCATGCGCCCGGCGGACTGGGAGTTCTGGAGATCGTGTTCCTCGCCGGCCTGCCGAACATGGACCCGGCGGCGGTGCTTGCCGCTCTTGTCGTCTTCCGGCTTTTCTACCTGATCCTCCCGCTGGTCCTGGCGCTCCTTGTCGTCGTCCTTTTCGAACGGTCACAATTTTCGCAGCGTCAAGAAACGTCTGCCGATGAAAGGTAACGGAACGCGTGTTGCGCACTTGACTATTTCCCGCCGTTGACTACAACGCACCGCGCAGGCTGCCGACGCGAAGCGCTGCCGCCGGACGAACGCCGCCCTCCCGCGGCTGTTGGGGAATAGGTTAACGGTAGACCCACGGACTCTGACTCCGTTAGTCCTGGTTCGAATCCAGGTTCCCCAGCCACATCACTTTCCATGCGAATTCCTTTGTGAACCAGCAAGAAAAAATCGCGAGTTAGTATCCGCGGTTGTCATTGCCAGACGGTCCGGGCGCTCCCAGGAAGAGGGGCGATCCGGCCTGTTTTGCATTTTTCAGCCAATGAACGCATCGGACCTCTCCACGGGGCGTTGACGGCTGCAGCCTGCTCTCTTCGATGAGGCCCGGAGGTGGATGCGCTTGGCCAGCTGCGAAGGGGCTGTGAGACTCGCCGCCTGAGACGCGCGCTTCGTAACTTCCAGTGAATCCATAGAAATTAGCAGGCAAGTTCCGGATTGATGCTGACGGTGAAAAAGAGGGCGTAAACCGCTGTTTACACGGCGAATTAAAATAGCCTGTTGACATGCCTTTGACCTTATGTCCCAACTAGAATGGGGAAAAATATTTTCCTACTGTGAATGGCGAGTCTGGCTGGATTCCGAGCGGGAAGTGCTCGGATGGCTGGATTCGTGCGCCCAGTCGAGAGGAGGACTTGATGGCTTCAATTACGGTTTCGACTGCACGACGACGTGTTTTCTTTACGGAACGGATCGTCAGCCTGGTGGAGGAGGCAAATCATGAGTGAGACTAAGTACGGGGCGATGGACGTCCTTGAGTACGAACAGGGAAATCTTCAGAGCGGGACAAACTGGTGGGGTGCGTTTGTCATCGGGCTCGCAGGAACTATTCTTGTAACTGGCGCCGCGCCGGCATTTCTGACGGTATTTGGCGCTTCTTATATTCCATTCATCACTTTTTTTACGCTGACCGGCGTTATATTGTGTCTCTTGCTGGCGGAACTGTCGGCAATGATGCCCGGACGAACCGGCGGCTCTCCCTCATATGCCTATCCGGCCTACAAGAATCGCTGGCCGCGACTGGCTCCGCACGTCAACGGCGTCACGGCCTGGATGTATTGGGTGGGCTGGATGCCTGTTGCCCCGCTTAACATGATCCTGGCGTCGTTCTACATCACCCATCTTTTCGGGCTGGATACCACAAGCGGCATCACGCCGGTCAGCACCTTCATCCCTTATTGGACGCTGGCAATCACGGCCGTCGGTCTGCTGATTCTATCGATTCCCGCCTATCTTGGCATTCGGTTCGGCACCTCGATGGCCACGCTGCTTGCCGTGTTGTCGATGATCCCGCTGACGTTCCTGTCGATCGGCTTCATCTTCAATCTCGACGCCGCGAACTGGAGCGAACTGGCCGGCTTCCCGCAACTCGACGGGACAAGCTTCTTCAGTGAGATAAACGGCTATCCCGCCTGGATGATGTATGTCGCATATGCGTTCCCGCTTCTCTGGACGGTGATCGCCTATGAGGCGGCAGCCTGTTATATCGGCGAGTGCAAGAACCCTGGGCGCGACGCCAAGATCGCGATGTCCCTTGAAGGCGGCTACGGCGTCTTCGTCTATACGATGTTGCCTATCTCGTTCGTTGTCGTGCTGGGCGCGCAGGCGATCTCCGATCCCGCTCTGGTTGACCCGAAGACGATGTTCGTCACCTTTGCCAGCAACATCTTCCCGGGTGTGGCCGGCGCTGCGATGGAATGGCTGATGGCGATCATGCTGATCATTGCCTTGGTGCTGTCGGCGCTCAACTCGCTGATGGGCTGCTCGCGGTCGCTCTATCAGATGTCGCTGGACGGTCAGTTCCCGCGCTTCTACCAGCATCTTAACAAGAACCACGTTCCGGACCGTGCGATGATGACCAACGTCGCCGCCAGCCTCGGAATCGCGTTCATGGGCGGTGCGATCGAGATTTATTCCTTCTCGAACGTGGGCTATCTCGGCTCGTTCGTTCCGGTGCTGATTGCGTATTATCTGCTGCGCAAGGATCGCCCGAACGTGCGTCGTCCCTTCAAGCTGCCGGAGTACTTCAAGTACATCGCGTTGGCATTGGCTGCCCTCTACTTCTTCGTATGGCTGGTCGGCGGCATAATTTACTCATACATTGGCGGTCAGGCGATCTATTATTTCCTCGGTATCGCTGCCACCTTCATGTATCTGCCGCTCTACTGGTACCGGAAGTGGGAAGACCGGCGTTCCGGTTTCGTGGACGACGCCTTGGCCACCTCGGCATCCAGCAACTGAGGTGAGAGCATGATCCGGAATCTGTTCGCACGATCGCGGCCGGCCGGTGATCCGCAGGCCGCCAAAAGGGTGCTGATCGCGTCCGAGGGCAGACGGTTCACGACCGAGGTGATCGACCTGGCGGTGCGCATGGTGCGCGCCGAGGGCGGGCATGTCCGGGTTCTGACTGTGGCGCGGCTTTGGGGGACAAGCTTCGGCTTGCCCAATCCCGGGCTGCGCCCCAGCAGGCGCGAGATGGCCGAGCAAGAAGACAATGTCTCCTGGGCCATCGGCCAGCTCGAGGATGCAGGGGTAAGTGCGGACGGACACATCGTCACCACGCGCCATCCCTCAAAGAGCATCCTGAACGAGGCGAAGCGCCAGAAGTGCGACGCCATCATAATGGGCGCCGACCCTCGCCGCCATTGGATCGTGCGCAGCATGATGTGGAGTCAGGAACCATATCGGGTAAGCGGGCGAACGCCCATCCCGGTTCACCTCGTATGCCCCTCATCAGGGCAACATTGACGAGCCGTGCGTCTTTTAAGGCGCGCCGGCACTTGAAGTTGCTGCATCGTGCTGTCCGAAAACGGGTCCAATTTTCGGGCCGATGCAGCCGGCCAACCGCGATGGAGCGTTTCCCCTAGCAACGCTCCATGTGAGCGGAAGGCGATCTGGCCGGCCCCACATATCGAGGCCGGCCTTTTTCTGCGTGCCTCTCATTCACATTTGTCGCCGACGGCGGCCATTGCGCGCTCGAACTGTGACTGATCCGCCAGCACTCGATCGATCTCTCTCGCACATCCATCGCCGGCTATATCCATGTCCTCGGCGCATCGGCGAAGACGTTCGGCACTTACGGCAAGTTCCTCCGATGCAATATCGGCTTCATCATAGGCATCGCCGCAATCCAGCGAGACCGTGCTTGTGGAGACTTGCTCGGCTGGGCGGACAAAGGCCACGGTTTTCGCATCCGGCGTGAATTTCGGCAAATCCGTCAGGTCACCTCCTGACCGTTCGACATGGGAATAGGTTCGATGGCAGTTCGCCTGCATATCGCCGCTCTCGGCCGGCAGCGATGCGGTCAGGACCAAAGCTCCCAGGACTTTCCACAGCATGGTTAGCTCTCGGAGGCAGACTGGAGACAATGCGCAAAATTACGCCACACATTTCGATGCCGACAGCTGCAATTCGGAATGAGCCAGTTCGGCAATAAAGCTGTGCCGCGGTAGACACTTACCACCGATGAACGAGCACTGAAGAACGACAAAACTCGCGCCTGCGCGTCACTCAGCCGTGCGAAGCCGGTAGCCGACACCTGTCTCTGTGACGATGTGCTGAGGCCGTTCGGGGTTTGCTTCGATCTTCTGCCTGAGCTGGCGGATGTAGATGCGCAGATACTGGATATCCGTCTCGCCGCCCCACACCTCGTTCAGCAGCATGCGGTGGGTGAGGACCTTTCCGGCATGGGCGACCAGCGCGCGCAGGATGTCGTATTCCTTCGGCGACAGCTTTACTTCGACTTCGCGCACCGTGACGATGCGGCGCACGAGGTCGACCGACAGGTCGCCGCTGCGAAAGACCGGCAGTTCCCCTTGCGATTGCAGGCGGTGGCGCAGCGCGGCTCTGATCCGCGCGAACAGCTCGTCGGCGCCGAAGGGCTTCGTCAGGTAGTCGTCGGCCCCGAGATCGAGAGCTTCGACCTTGCCCTGTTCGTCGGCCCTGCTGGAAAGCACCAGGATCGGCAGGGACGAGCCTTGCCGCCGCAGAGTATGAATCAGGTCCTGGCCCTGAATATCAGGCAGGCCGAGATCGAGGATGACCAGATCGGGCGCGGAGCTTTCGATTTCGGCGAGCGCCTGCCGGCCATTGGCGGCTTCGGTGACCTGAAACCCTTGCGCAGCGAGGCTGGTGCGCAGAAGGCGACGGATCGGCGGCTCGTCGTCGACGATCAGGATGCGGGTCGGAAGCGAGCTCATGATTCCGGCTCCAAATCCTCTGTTGCCGGCACCGGCAGCGTGATGGTGAACACGGCCCCCGAACGGTCGTCGCGATTGCCGCTTTCCATGGTGCCGCCCATCGCTTCGACGAAGCCCCGGCATATGGCAAGGCCGAGGCCGGTGCCGGCGCGCTGGCTGTCGGCCTTGCGGACGCGGTAGAATTTGTCGAACACGCGCGGCAGGTCCTCCGGTGGAATGCCACCGCCTTCGTCCAGTACCTGCAAATGCACGGCGGTGCCATCCCGCCAGCTCAGAATTCGGATGGTGGAGCCTGCCGGGGCGTATTTCGCCGCATTGTCGAGCAGATTGAACAACACCTGCTCGAACAGCACCGCGTCCAGCCGCAACATCGGCAGATCCGTGGCAAGCTCGGTTTCCACCCGGTGACCGGCCAGCATTTTTTCCGCTCGCCTCAGAACGCTGCCGACGACCTCGCCGACATAGGTAAGGCTCATGTTCGGCTCGACCGCGCCGGATTCGAGCCGGGTCATGTCGAGCAGGTTGGCGATGAACCGGTTGAGGCGTTCAGCCTCTTCCTGGATGGTCGACAGGAGGTCTTCCCGGGCGGCTGCATCGAGTCCGGAAAGGGACCTGAGGCTGCTTGCCGCGCCGAGAATGGAGGCAAGCGGGGTACGCAGGTCGTGCGAAATGGAGGTGAGCAGCGCGGAGCGAAGCCGGTCCTTTTCTGCCGCCCGTTCGGCCCGGTCTACGTCTTCGGCCAGATTGACCCGCTCTATCGCAAGCGCGGCCTGGTCGGTGAGGGCATCGAGCAGCCGCCTTTGGTCGGGATCGAGTATCGGGCCGGCTTTGTCGCTGTCGATGCCGATGACGGCAACAGGGCCGCGCCCGGTCCGCATGGGCAGAAACAGCCGCTGCGCGCCCGGCAGCGTATCGGCGCCACGCCCCGCCGGCCGGTTGCTTTCCCACGACCATTTCGCCGCTGCAAGGTCGGCCTGCTCGGCCACGTCCTCAGGCGGCCACGCCGCCTTGAGCGCGAGCGACCCATTGTCGGGAAGGAAAAGAACCACGCGGACCCTCAGCATCGAGGCAACCTGCGAAGCCGTGACCCAGAGCAAATCATCCAGCGATGCGGTTGCGGCGAGTTTGCGGCTGAACAGATAAAGGTCCTCGGTGGTCTTGGCGCGCCTGCGAGCAACCATGGCCTGCCGCCGCACATTGGCGGTGAGATTGCTGGCGATCAGGGCGACGACAAGGAAGAAGAACAGGGCGACGACGTTTTCCGGGTCGGAAATAGTGACGCTGTAATAGGGCGGCAGAAAGAAGACGTTGAACGCCAGGACGCTGAGCAGGCTGGTGAAAATTGCCGGCCACAGGCCATAGGCCACGGCGCTGACCAGAACCGCCGTCAGGAAAACCAGGGCTATGTTCTGGACCTCGAGTATTCTGGTGAGGAACAAGCCAAGGCCAAGTGCTGCGACCACAAGCCCGCTGCCGGCCAGATAAGAGTTGATTTCCAGGCTGGGCGAGGTCTTGCGGGTGGCGACGGTTTTGGCCGGGATCGTCTCGTATTCCTCGCCGGTGACAACATGCACCGCGATGTTGCCGGCCGATCGGACGATCTCGTAGGTGACCGACCCGAACAGCATCTCGTGAAGGCGGGAGCGCTTGGTGCGCCCGATAACCAGATGGCTGAAATTGTTCGCTTCGGCATAGCGGATGATGTCGGTTGCCAATTCGCTTCCGGGGATCGTCACGGCCTGCCCGCCGAGTTTTTCAACAAGACGCATCGCATCGGCAATGCGGTCGCGCTCGGCCTCCGAAAGGCGCAGCGCATGCGCGGTTTCAACGTAAAGTGCGACCCAGGGAGCGCGCAGCCGCTCGGCGAGGCGACGCGCATAGCGCAGCAATGCCTGGGCCTTGGGGTGCTCATTGACGACGACGAGCACACGGTCGCCGGCGGCCCATGGTCCTGAAATCGCATGCACCTGCATATGGGTGAGGAGCTGCTGGTCGACGCGCTGCGCGGTGCGTCTCAAGGCCAGTTCGCGCAATGCCGTCAGATTGCCGGGCGAGAAATAGTGGGTGAGGGCGCGCTGCGCCGTCTTCGGCACATAGACCTTGCCCTCCTTGAGGCGCTGGATCAGGTCGCCGGGTGTTATGTCGATGACTTCGATCTCGTCGGCGCGGTCGATGAAGGCATCGGGCACCGTCTCGCGCACACGAATCCGTGTGATCTGGGCGACTACGTCGTTGAGGCTTTCCAGATGCTGGATGTTGACCGTCGTATAGACGTCAATGCCGGCGGCAAGCAGATCCTCGACATCCATATAGCGCTTGGGATGCCGGCTTCCTTCCGCGTTGGTGTGCGCCAGCTCGTCGACCAGCACCAGTTGCGGCGCTCGATCGAGGATGGCGTCAAGATCCATTTCCTCCAGAACACGGCCCTTGTAGTCGAGGCGCCTGCGCGGCACGACCTCGAACCCCTCGACCAGAGCCTGCGTTTCCTCGCGCCCATGGGTTTCAACGATGCCGATTACGACGTCGACGCCGTCGCGCCGACGCGTGGCTGCGCTCAGCAGCATCTCGTAGGTTTTTCCGACGCCAGGCGCCGCCCCCAGAAAAACCTTCAGATGACCGCGTGCTTCCCGCGACGCTTCTTCCAGAAGCGCTTCGGGAGAAGGACGTTTGTCCTTTGCGGTCTGGTCGGACATTGCTTGTGCCAGGCTCAGCCTGCCTCAATCAGAACGGAATACAGATCGGCCCTGTTCCTCGCCAATCGCAGCTTTGCCAGGGTTTCGGGATTTCGCAAGGTGCGGCAGGCACTGGCCAGCGCCTCCAGGGGCTCCGCCGCCGCGCCATAATTCCCGATGATCGCGCAGATCAGGTCGACCGGCTGTTCGTCGCTGGCCTCGAAATCCACCGGACGGGCAAGCCGCAGAAAAGCCATGTGGGTGCGGGCGAGGCCGGAAATGCGTGCATGCGGCACCGCCACCCCGCGCCCGAAGCCGGTCGAGCCCAAATTCTCACGATCGATCAGAGCCATGAATATCCGGGATTCCGGCAGGCCCGAGGAGGCGGCGAGCAGTTTCGCGGCTTCCAGCAGCGCGTGCCTCTTCGCTGTCGCACTGACATCGACGGCGATGTTCTCCGGCCGGATCAACTCGGCTATTCTAAGCATCGCAACGGCCCTCATCGCGTCGCTTCGGCATCGAGCGCCAGATTGAGGCGCAATATGTTGACCTGCGGCTCGCCGAGCACCCCCAATGTCCGTTCCTCGATGTGTGCGGCCACGATCTCGCTGAGGCGGTCTTCGGAGATGCCACGCGCCTTGGCGACGCGCGGCACCTGGAACAGTGCGGCTTGAGGCGAGACGTGCGGGTCGAGGCCGCTGCCTGAAGCGGTGACGAGATCGACCGGTATGGGTGCCGCCGGGTTCTCCTTCTTCAGCGCTTCGACATTGGCGGTGACACGCTCGATCAGCTTTGCACTGGTCGGGCCGAGGTTGGAGCCGCCGGAAGCAGCCGCGTCATAACCAGCGCCGGCGGCGGAGGGGCGGGGGTGGAAATACCGCTCTCCAACGAAGGGCTGGCCGATGAGTTCCGAACCGATCACCCGACCGTCTCGTTCTATGAGGCTGCCATTGGCCTGATTTGAAAAGAGCGCCTGTGCGATGCCGGTGACGGCGAGCGGATAGGCAAGGCCGGTAATGAGCGTCAGCGCGGTGATCATGGTCAGGGCAGGGCGAAATTGTTTGAGCATGTTGGTCTCCTACGCAAGACCGACGGCGGTGATCGCCACGTCGATCGCCTTGATGCCGACGAACGGGATGACGATGCCGCCAAGGCCGTAGACCAGAAGGTTTCGGCGCAGCAGCGCGCTGGCGCCGATTGCCCGGTATTTCACGCCCTTGAGCGCCAGCGGGATGAGCGCCACGATGATGAGCGCGTTGAAGATGGTCGCCGAAAGGATCGCGCTTTCCGGGGTTTCAAGCCGCATGATGTTGAGGGTCTGGAGTTGCGGATAGAAGGCGACGAACATCGCAGGGATGATGGCGAAATATTTGGCCACGTCGTTGGCAATGGAAAACGTCGTCAGGGAGCCGCGCGTCATCAGCAGTTGCTTGCCGATCTCGACGATTTCAATGAGCTTGGTCGGATCGCTGTCGAGATCGACCATGTTGCCGGCCTCGCGCGCGGCAATAGTGCCGGTGTTCATGGCGACGCCGACATCGGCCTGGGCAAGGGCGGGCGCATCGTTGGTGCCGTCGCCGCACATGGCGACGAGCTTGCCCATCGCCTGCTCGTTGCGGATGAGCTGGAGCTTGTTTTCGGGCGTCGCCTGAGCGAGGAAATCGTCGACGCCGGCCTCTGCGGCGATCGCCGCGGCAGTCATCGGGTTGTCGCCGGTGATCATCACCGTGCGGATACCCATGCGGCGAAGCTCGGAAAAGCGCTCGCGGATGCCGCCCTTGACGACATCCTTGAGATGGATGACTCCGAGCAAGCGGCCATCGCGCACCACCGCAAGCGGGGTGCCGCCGCTCTTGGCGATCCGCTCGGCGACCCCCTGTATTTCGCGCACGCTTTCGGCATTCACACCAGGACGAAGTGAACGGACGGCGGTGCCGCGCGCCGCAACGGCCGGCGCCACGCCGACATGAGCAAGGACCGCGTCTATGGCGCCCTTGCGGATGGAACTGCCCTCCATATCGACGCCGCTCATCCGGGTCTGGGCGGTGAACGGCACGAAATGGGCGTGCAACTGGCCCATGTCGCGTGCGCGAATGCCATATTTCTCCTTGGCAAGCACGACGATGGAGCGGCCTTCCGGGGTCTCGTCGGCCAGCGAGGCAAGCTGGGCTGCATCGGCAAGTTCACGCTCGTCGACACCGCTCACGGCCAGGAACTCCGTCGCCTGCCGGTTGCCGAGCGTGATCGTGCCGGTCTTGTCGAGAAGCAGGGTGTCGACATCGCCTGCCGCCTCAACGGCCCGGCCCGACATGGCAAGCACATTGAAGCGCACCAGGCGGTCCATGCCGGCGATACCGATCGCCGAAAGAAGCGCGCCGATGGTGGTGGGGATCAGCGTCACGAACAGGGCGGCCAGAACGACGACCGGTATCGATCCGCCCGCATAACTCGCAAAGCTCGGAATGGTCGCGACGGCCAGCACGAAGATGAGGGTGATGCCGGCAAGCGATATGTTGAGGGCGATTTCGTTTGGCGTTTTCTGCCGCTGGGCGCCTTCGACGAGACTGATCATGTGATCGAGGAAGGTCGAGCCGGCCGCGGCCGTGATGCGCACCTTGATCTGGTCGGAGAGCACCTGGGTGCCGCCGGTGACCGCCGAACGGTCTCCGCCGGATTCGCGGATGACCGGGGCCGATTCGCCGGTGATGGCCGCCTCGTTGACGGAAGCGACGCCCTCGATCACCTCGCCGTCGGACGGGATGATCTCACCGGCTTCAACCACGACGATATCGCCGATCTTAAGGCTGGTCGCCGGCACCACCTCATAGTTCGCATGGCCATCGGGCGACAGAAGCTTGGCGTCGGTTTCGGTGCGGGTGCGGCGCAGCGCATCGGCCTGCGCCTTGCCGCGGCCTTCCGCGACGGCCTCGGCAAAGTTGGCGAACAAAAGCGTGAACCACAGCCAAAGGATGATCTGGAAGGAAAAGGCGAGATTGTCGCCGCCGGCGACGAGATCACGCAGCAAAAGCAGCGTGGTCAGGATGGCCACAGTCTCAACCACGAACATGACTGAATTGCGGAGCTGGCGGCGCGGGTCGAGCTTGGCGAATGCCGAGCCAACAGCCGGCCAAAGGATATCGCCGCTGAAAAGATCGATTTTGGCGGAACGAGCCATTTGAAGTGTTTCCTTGTCGGAAATCAGAAGGATTGGCCGGCGACCATCGCCAGATGTTCGACGATGGGGCCGAGTGCGAGAGCGGGCAGGAAGGTGAGCCCACCAACGATCAGCACCACGCCGACCAGAAGACCGACGAAAAGACCGCCATGGGTGGGGAATGTTCCGACCGATGCCGGCACGGTTTTCTTGGCGGCGAGCGAACCGGCGATCGCCAGCACAGGTACGATAATGAGAAAACGACCCATCAGCATGGCGAGGCCGATCGTCACATTGTACCAGGGCGTGTTGGCGGAGAGCCCGGCAAAGGCGCTGCCGTTGTTGGCCGCTCCCGAGGTGTAGGCGTAGAGAATCTCAGAGAAGCCATGCGGGCCCTGATTGGCGAGCGAGGCAAGACCCGCCGGCAGCACGACGGCCATTGCGGTGAAGCCAAGCATGGCCAGCGGCAGCGACAGGATAGCGAGCATGGTCATCTTCACTTCCTTGGCCTCGAACTTCTTGCCGAGATATTCGGGCGTGCGGCCAACCATCAGCCCGGCGATGAAAATCGCCAGGATGACGAAGAGCAGCATTCCATAGAGGCCGGCACCGACGCCGCCGATAATCACTTCGCCGAGCTGCATATTGACCAGCGGGATCATGCCGCCGAGCGGCATGAAGCTGTCATGCATGGCATTAACCGCGCCGCAGGATGCCGCCGTGGTGACCACCGCAAACAGTGCCGACAGGGCAATGCCGAAGCGCACCTCCTTGCCTTCCATGTTGCCGCCATCCACGCCAAGTGCGGCGAAGGCCGGATTGCCGGCGGCTTCGGCCCAATAGGCCACCGACACGCCAACGATGAACAGCACGCCCATGGCGGCGAGGATCGCCCAGCCCTGCCGCTGATCACCGACCATGCGGCCGAACACGTTGGTCAGCGCCGCGCCAAGGGCGAAAATCGACACCATCTGCACAAGGTTGGTGATTGCGTTCGGGTTCTCGAACGGATGCGCGGAATTGGCGTTAAAGAAGCCGCCGCCATTTGTACCCAGCATCTTGATCGCCAGTTGCGAGGCAACCGGGCCGACGGCGATCGTCTGCCTGCCGCCCTCGAGGGTGGTCGCATCCACATAAGCCGAAAGTGTCTGCGGCACGCCCTGAAACACCAGGAACAGCGCACAGATCAGCGAGATCGGCAGCAGGATGTAGAGCGTGCCGCGTGTCAGGTCAGTCCAGAAATTGCCCACGCTGCGCGCCGACGCGCGCGAGAACCCGCGGATCAGCGCCATGGCGACGGCAATGCCGGTCGCGGCTGAAACGAAGTTCTGTACCGTCAGGCCGGCCATTTGCACGAGATAGCCCATCGTGCTCTCGCCGCCATAGCCTTGCCAATTGGTATTGGTGACGAAGCTGACGGCGGTATTGAAGGCAGAATCCGGCGACACTGCGCCCATTTCCATCGGGTTGAGCGGCAGCACCCCTTGCAGGCGCTGCAGCAGGAAGAGAACCACGAAACCAGCCGCGTTGAAGAACAGCATCGCCACCGCATAGGTAAGCCAGTGCTGCTCCTGGCGCTCGTCGACGCCGGCCATGTTGTAGAGCCCGTGTTCCATGGGGCGCAGGACGGGCGAGAGAAGCGTGCGCTCGCCTTCGAACACGCGCGTCATGTACCAGCCGAGCGGCTTCACCAGCGCAGCCACGATCGCGCAGAAGACCAGGATTTGAATCCAGCCATTGATGGTCATCGGAAAAGCCTCAGAACCGTTCGGGACGAACGAGCGCATAGACGAGATAGAAAAGGATGAGCGCGGCCACGATGCCGCCCAGTGCGTAGTCGAAAATCATCGCCGGCTCCTCACAGCCTGTCGCAGGCCATGCCATAGAGCCCGGCCAGGGCGAAGAAGCCGAGGCCGATTGCAAGCATCGTCATGTCGAGCATTGAGCCGTTCTCCGGATGTGCTTTCACAGCCGGAGAATGGGCGGAATCGGCATATAAATTCGAGATGCCCCGAAGCGGACGGTTATAGGAATCTCATATATGGATGACGGCTGGCGTCGGCCTCAGGCCGCCGAGACGA
Organism: Borborobacter xinjiangensis; assembly: GCF_047739745.1. NCBI lineage: Bacteria > Pseudomonadati > Pseudomonadota > Alphaproteobacteria > Hyphomicrobiales > Phyllobacteriaceae > Borborobacter > Borborobacter xinjiangensis. The sequence goes on from NZ_JBLLVA010000001.1 coordinate 217,433, forward strand.
AGCCGTCGAGCACACGCTTCTGGCCGGCCTTGTCGAAGTCGATGGTGAGCTTGTTTCCGTCGATTGCCGCGATGTTGCCGTTGCCGAATTTCTGATGGAACACGCGGTCTCCAACCGAAAACGGCGACGGCTCGGTGGAAACCGATTTGGCGACCAGTTCGCCGTCGATGGTGCGGGATTTGACGGAGCCGCGACCGGCGCCATAGCCGCTGTCGGTTTCGCCATAGCCGATGCGCTCGACGGCATGGCCGGAGCGGGAGCCCCAGTTTCGGTCCGTCGCCTCGGTGCGGTTCGCCTGCGCGCGTTGCCAGCCGGGGGTGGCATAAGTGTTGGAGAAGGCGCCGGCGCCAGCCTTGTCGAAGCGCGAGGCACCATAGGGGTTCTGCCGGCCGCCGCCGCCATAGCCGCCGTAGGACTGTCCGCTATCTGCCACCTCGACATGGGCTTCAGGTAGCTCGTCGAGAAAGCGCGAGGGGATGGTGGACTGCCACAGGCCGTGGATGCGGCGGTTGGAGACGAACCAGATGTGCAGGTTCTTCTTGGCACGCGTCAGGCCGACATAGGCGAGACGCCGTTCCTCCTCCAGCCCCGACCGGCCGCCTTCGTCCAGCGAACGCTGGTGCGGGAACAGCCCTTCCTCCCAGCCCGGAAGAAAAACGGTCTCGAATTCCAGACCCTTGGCCGAATGCAGCGTCATGATGCTTACCGCATCGAGATCCTCGTTCTGCTCGCTGTCCATCACCAGCGCAACGTGCTCCAGGAACGATCGCAGCGATTCGTACTCTTCCATGGAGCGGATCAGCTCCTTGAGGTTTTCGAGCCGACCGGGCGCCTCGGCCGAGCGGTCGTTCTTCCACATGTCGGTGTAGCCGGACTCGTCTAGTATGGTCGCGGCAAGCTCGGTGTGCGGCGTGGTTTCGAGGGCCGCCTGCCAGCGCGCGAAATTGGCGGCAACCTCACGCAGTGCCGCACGCGGCTTCGGCTTCAACTCGTCGCTTTCAGCGAGTTTCTCGGCAGCCGCCAGCATCGGGATGCGCAAAGCTCGCGCCGTGTCGTGAACCTGGCGGATCGCCGCCTCGCCAAGGCCGCGCTTGGGCACGTTGACGATGCGCTCGAAGGCCAGATCGTCGGCTGGTTGCGCCACCACGCGCAGATAAGCCATCGCATCGCGAATCTCCTGGCGCTCGTAAAAGCGGGGGCCGCCGATGACGCGGTAGTTCAGACCGAGCGTGACGAAGCGATCCTCGAATTCGCGCATCTGGAAGGAAGCGCGGACTAGGATCGCCATGTCGTTCAGATTGTGCTTCTGGCGCTGCAACTGCTCGATCGTCTCGCCGACGGCGCGGGCTTCCTCTTCGGAGTCCCAGGCGGCGTGGACATTGACCTTGGTATCGTCCGGATCGGGCCGGTCGGTGAACAGTGTCTTGCCGAGACGGCCCTCATTGTGGGCGATGAGGTGGGAAGCGGCTCCGAGGATGTGGGCTGTCGAGCGATAATTGCGCTCCAGCCTTATGACGGTCGCACCGGGAAAATCCTTGTCGAAACGCAGAATGTTGTCGACCTCGGCGCCGCGCCAGCCATAGATCGACTGGTCGTCGTCGCCAACGCAGCAGATGTTGACTTTGTTTTCGCTCACGGGCCGTTCCGCGCCTGACGGCGATGGCCCTCCGCGGGGGCCCCGCACCGGCTCGGACGCCCTGTCGGGCTCGCGGCTTTCGGCCGCAGGATGCGATTGCTTCGGCCGCTGCGCCAAAAGCCGCAGCCACATATATTGGGCGGTGTTGGTGTCCTGATACTCGTCGACGAGAATATATTTGAACTTGCGATGATATTCGGCCAGCACGTCATGGTGCTGGCGGAAAATGCGGATCGGATGACACAGGAGGTCGCCGAAATCGCAGGCGTTGAGGGTGATCAGCCGCTCCTGATAGGCCTGGTAGAGCTGGCGGCCCTTGCCGTTGGCGAAGGCGCGAGCGTCGCCTTCCGGGATTTCCGACGGGCCAAGGCCCTTGTTCTTCCAGCCGTCGATCATCATGGCAAACTGCCGCGCCGGCCAGCGCTTGTCGTCGAGCCCTTCGGCCTGGATGAGTTGCTTGATCAGGCGGATGACATCGTCGGTGTCGAGAATTGTGAAGCCGGACTTCAGCCCGGCAAGCTCGGCGTGGCGGCGCAGGATCTTCACGCCGATCGAATGGAAGGTGCCGAGCCAGGGCATGCCCTCGATCGCCTCGCCGACCAGCAGGCCGACGCGGTTCTTCATTTCGCGCGCCGCCTTGTTGGTGAAGGTGACAGCGAGAATCTGCGAAGGAAAGGCGCGGCCGGTCGCCAATATGTGCGCGATGCGCGTGGTGAGCACGCGCGTCTTGCCGGTGCCGGCGCCGGCAAGCACCAGAACCGGGCCTTCCGTGGTTTCGACGGCTAGACGCTGCTCCTCGTTCAAGCCGCTCAGATAGTCGGGTGCTTGCGGCCGCCGCGCGGCCATGGCACGCGCGGCAATACCGGACGGCGCGCCGGCCGGTGCAGGCGCACCGCGTGGAGACGGCTCCTCGTCGAAAAAGGGTATGTCGTCGGGAAAGTCTGACATCAGCTTGGAATGTAGTGATTCGGCACCGAAAGACCAGCAGTGTTGCGGTTTTGTGCTCGCCGCGTCGATTTATGTGCGATGGCCGCTTCACCGATCCTTGACTGGACCGTCGAGGTCGAGCGCCTATCCTCTTCGGATGTCGAAATGTTGGGAGGAGCGAGATGACCGAACTGCATATCACGCAAGCGATGATCGACGCCTATGACGAATATACGCATCTGTCGCTGGACCGGCGCAAATTCATGGACAAGCTGACCAGGCTCGCCGGTTCCGGGGCGGCCGCGGCCGCGATTGCGCCGCTGCTGGCTGCCAATGCGGCACATGCAGCCATGATTGCCGAAGACGATGCGCGGCTGAAGGCCGAGGACATCACCTATCCAGGTGCGAAGGGCGACGTGAAAGCCTATCTGGTGCGGCCGGCCGACCAAAGTGGCAAGCTTGGCGCGGTCATCGTCATTCATGAAAACCGCGGTCTGAACAACCATATCCGCGATGTCGCCCGGCGCATCGCGCTCGAAGGTTTCCTGGCGCTTGCGCCCGATTTCCTGTCGCCGCTCGGCGGCACACCGGCCGATGAAGATGCGGCGCGCGACATGTTCAAAGAGCTTGATGCCGGCCAGACGATCGCCAACGGCGTTGCGACGGTCGCTTTCCTCAAAGAGCACGAGAGCAGCAATGGCAAGGTCGGCGCGGTCGGCTTCTGCTGGGGAGGCGGCGCGGTGAACGATCTCGCCGTCAACGCGCCGGATCTCAGCGCCGGCGTCGCCTATTACGGCCGACAGGCTGAGGCAGAGGATGTGGCGAAGATCAAGGCGCCGCTGCTCTTGCACTATGCCGGCCGCGACGAGCGCATCAATGCCGGCATCGACGCCTATAAGGCGGCGCTCGAGGCGGCCGGCAAGGAGTTTACGGTCTATGTTTATGAGGGGGCGCAGCACGCCTTCAACAACGATACGTCGGAAGCCCGCTACGATGCTCAGGCGGCGGGTCTTGCCTGGGAACGAACGATAGCGTTCTTCAAGGAGAAACTGGCGTAACCGGTTGCGGATACCCGGGGCTGTTGGTTAACGCAATCTCCTGGACTCGCATCCGCTGCAATGCGGCTGGAAAGCGTCTGGCAGTGGCCAGCCGGCGAAAACTGAATCAAATATTATTTGGGCGCCTCTTGTTCCGGGCAGTCTTCAGGATGGCGCGCGCATAGATCATCTTCATCGGAATAGGTTCGCGAAGACGTTCTATGCGATAAAGCTCGTTATTTATTGTCTTCAGCGCACGCCAGAAGTCGTAATCACTGAGCGTATGGTCGGACGCCAGGCGGCTGGACATCTGAGCGACATCTATTTTCATTCCAGTCCTCCGAACGGCGCCGCCCGTCGCCGATCCGATATTGAGTCGTCGAGACTGGGATTGTGGCCCTGACCGGGCCGATTTCAAGCGGCCCCGATGCGTCAAACTGTGCAAAAACCCTTAAGGTTAACGTTTCATTTACCATTAAAATTTTAATAAAATCAGCGACTTCCGTAAGAATTCAGACGGATTTCCGCTTGATGCCGATCGAGCGCCCGGCGCGCTCCGGCAGCGGCAGTGTTGCATGGGAAGCACGCATCGCCTCAATGCGGGTCATCACATCGGAGGGAAATGCGGCAACCTTCGGCCCGGCCATATCGATGTGCAGCGACAGGGTCTCGGAGGTGGCCGCGAGCCAGCCTTCGGCATGACGGATTTCCTGATAGGCGCGCAGGCGCTTTTCGTCGTGATCTATGAGCTGGAAGGTGACGGCGACCTTGTCTGCAAGATGCAGCTCGCGCACGTAGCAGACATGGACCTCGGCTGTGTAGATGGTCATTTGGCGCTCGCGGGCGTAGCCGGCGCCGATGCCCAGCAGGTCCAGCGCTTCATCGGCGCAGCGGTCGAACAGCACATTGTAATAGGCCATGTTCATGTGGCCATTGTAGTCGATCCAGTCTTTCTCGACCTCCATGACGCGGGAGACGAACGGGGCCGGGATTGTCATCGATTGCTTCCTCTTTTCACCATTGCAGAGTAGGCAACAATAAACGGCCCGCAAGGCTGTTGATTGTCCAATCGCGGAGGAAGGCATGGCGCTTAGCGACCTGAAGGCAGTGAAGCGTAACGAGGCGGGAATTGCGGCGGTGCTCGGCATTCTGGGCCAGCGCTTCGGCGAACGCTTTCAAACCGGCCAATCCATGCGTGAGCAGCACGCCCACACCACGACCTATATTCCGACGCAGGCGCCGGATGGCGTTGTCTTTCCCCAGACGACCGAAGAGGTGCAGGAGATCGTGCGGGCGTGCAACGAGCATCGTGTGCCGGTGATTGCCTTTGGCACCGGCACCTCGCTTGAGGGGCACGTGAACGCGCCGGGCGGCGGCATCTCGCTCGATACGTCACGGATGAACCGGGTGCTTTCGGTCAATGCCGAAGATCTGGATGTGACGGTCGAGCCGGGGGTCACGCGTGAGGATTTGAACGCTTATCTTCGCGATACCGGCCTGTTCTTTCCGATCGATCCCGGCGCCAATGCCAGTCTCGGCGGCATGGCTGCAACGCGCGCTTCGGGAACCAATGCGGTGCGCTACGGCACGATGCGCGAGAACGTGTTGGCGCTCACGGCCGTGATGGCTGATGGCAGCGCAGTCACCACCGCAAAGCGCGCCAAGAAAAGCGCCGCCGGTTACGATCTCACCCGGCTTCTGGTGGGTTCGGAAGGCACGCTCGGCATCATCACCTCGCTGACGCTGAAGCTCTACGGCATTCCGCAGGCAATTTCGGGCGGCGTCTGCTCCTTCCCGAGTGTGGATGCGGCCTGCCAGGCGGTAATCGCGACGATCCAGATGGGCATTCCCGTGGCGCGCATCGAGCTGGTGAATGCACTGCAGATGCGGGCATTGAAGCTGAATTCCAACCTCGATTATCCCGAAAGCCCGTGCCTGTTCGTCGAGTTCCACGGCAGCGAGACCGGCGTGGCCGAGCAGGCCGAAATGTTCGGCGAGATTGCCGTCGAATATGGCGGCGGACCGTTTTCATGGACCAGCGTGGCGGAGGAAAGGACCAGGCTGTGGAAGGCGCGGCACGATGCCTATTGGGCCTCGCTTCTTCTGCGGCCGGGCGCGAGGGGCTTGTCGACGGATGTCTGCGTACCGATCTCAAGACTTGCCGAATGCATCGCCGAAACCGAGGCCGATATCGCCGAAATGGGGCTGATTGCGCCGATCGTCGGCCACGTCGGCGACGGCAATTTCCATGTGCTGGTGCTGATGGATGTGAACGATCCCGCCGAAATCGCCCTTGCCGAAAAGTTCGTCGGGCGTCTCAACATGCGCGCCATCGCGATGGACGGCACCTGCACCGGCGAGCATGGCATCGGCCAGGGCAAAGCAGGATTTCTGGAGCACGAACTCGGCAGCGCGGTCGACGTGATGAGGGCGATCAAGCGGGCTCTCGATCCGAACGATATCCTCAACCCAGGGAAGATCCTGCCGCGCTGACGGATGCGGCTCAGGCCAAGGACACCAATACGTAGCCGCCCCAGATGACGAGACCAGCGCCTGCGGCCTTGCCCAACCAATGGCCGGCGGGAGCAAGCTTCTCCACCAGCACAAACAGAGCAATTGCCGCAATCCAGGCGAGATTCATCACGCCGCCGACGAACAAAAGCAGCATCAGCACCCAGCAGCAGCCGAGGCAATATATGCCGTGGCGAAGCCCCATTGCGAAGGCGCCACAGTTGCCGCCTTGCCAGTAGGTCGTGACGAAGTCGAATGGCGAGCGGCAGTGGCGAAGGCATGCCTGTTTCAGCGAGGTCCATTGGTAAATGCCCGCCGCCACCAGGATGCCGCTGGCCAGAGCGATGCTGGTCGTCTCCATCATCGGCGAAAGCAGGCTCGCCTGTTCGAGCACATATTGAAGGGCGACTGCGCCGACGCTAAAGCCGAGCCACACCGAGAGATATCCAAGCCCGAACAGGCTGGTTGTGCCTATGGCGGTCGTGCCCGGACGGCGCCTGTGAGCGATGCCATCGTAGAAGAGCAGCATCGGCACGGCGCTCGGCAGCATCATTGCCGCCATCATCGCCATCCACATCGCCAGCGTCAGCGCGAGATAGGCGCCAGTCCATTCCGGCGCAGGCATGGGCATCGCCATGCCCTCCATCGCAGGCATAGGCTGTTCCATCCCGAACAGCAGATAGCCCCAGGAACCCAATATTGCGGCGAGCAAGATGAGGACGACGACGGCCCTATCATGCCGGTGCAAGGCGACGAGAAGTGCCATTTCCTGCCGTTCGATTTATCGGCCTGACCTAAGCTGCCACTCCTTGCGGTGTATGCACCACATGGGCAAGCGAACTGTGCGAGGTGGTCGTGTCGAACTTGATGTCGCCCATGCTGCGAATGTTCGACGAGGCGACCTCCGCCATTCGGTGCTCAAAGCCTTCAGGCATCATGATCTGAATGCGGTGCGGCTCGCCGGTAACGGGATTTTTGATCGGCTCGACATCGGTCTCGATGACGCCAGGCACGACCAGCCGCGCGGTCCGCCCATCCTGGTCAAAGCTGAAGGTGAACGGCGCGACGATCGGATCATGCATCCGGGCGACGATCAGGCTGAAAATGTGGAAGAGCGTTCCCTCAGCCGAATTCTGACCAGACAGGATCGCGCCCAATGCCTCGCGCTGTTCCGGGCTTGCCCGCTCGTCGAGGATGGGTTGCGCATCGCCATTGCCTTCATGCAGCGGCCCGGGGAAGTGGACGGTTACGCAGAAGCACAGGTCGTCGAGCTTCACGTCGCGGAAGTGGCCCTTGGTGATGTGCATGCCCAGCAGACCCTCGCAATAACCCTGCGTCGGCCGTGCGTTGAAGTCACAGGGACATCCATAGGCGCAACTGCAATTCTTGATCCATTCGCCTTCCAATCTCCAGTCGGCTAATGTCATGTCTTCCTCCCTAGATCTTTCCAGATTGCTGGAACCCGCCCGGTCGGATAACGAAAGCACTCGGCCCGATTTGCAACTTACCATGAAACGCCCGCCGGGAGAATTGCCCTGACGCATAGGGCAGTTGACATACCGGCCCACCGGCGAGACAAGGGCGGGTCCAACCAGGAGAGTTATGCGCAGAGGTCCATCGTGAGAAAGTCCGCCTGAAGGCGGATTGCAGCCGAAAGGCTGACCGCTGGTGCTCGTTCACCAATCTCTGTTCATACTATCACGGACCATTTCCATGAAATCCACATTCGGTGCGGACATCCGTCCGTACGTGCCTGCCCATGACAGCGAGCGGCTTCTCGATATTTGGCTCGCCGCTTCCCGCGTCGGCCACTCCTTCCTGAGTGAAGATGACCTCTCTGCCCAGATGCAACTGGTGAGAGACGTCTATCTTCAGAAGGCTGAGAACTGGGTCATTGCCGCAGATGGAGGGCCGGTCGGTTTCATCGGCCTGCTCGATAGCTTCATCGGCGGTCTCTTCATCGACCCGGCCTTTCATGGCCGCGGCTTCGGCAAGACGCTCATTCTCCATGCCGCGCAACTGAAGGGTGCCCTCGACGTCGAGCTTTATGCCGCCAATCGGGCGGCATACCGCTTCTACCAGCGCGCCGGCTTTGAAGAGACAGGAAGGCTTGCTCGGGATGCGGAAGGACGCCGGCATGCCGTCATCCGCATGCATCGGCCTGAATGACGTGTCTGGCCGGGTGTCTTTTGAGCGCCCGGCCAACATGCCTCTTTATCGTCATGCTGATGCGGGTAGAGTGACGACTCATTTGGGGCGGCCTGCCGGAGTGTGATGCTGGCGCGACTGTTTGTGTTCATCGGCGGATTGATCGTGCTGGCGCTGACGGCGGCGCTGGTGGGCCCGTATTTTATTGACTGGACGTCCTACCGTTCGGATTTCGAGCGCGAGGCAAGCGCAATTCTGGGGCGCAAGGTGAAGGTCGAGGGAACCGCGACGGCGCGTCTGCTGCCGTTTCCTTCGGTGACGTTTTCCGACGTTTCGGTCGGCGGCGCGGGTGATCGCGAGCCGGCGATGACGGTCGAAGAATTCTCGATGGATGCGGAACTCGCGCCGTTTCTGCGCGGCGAATTCCTGATCTTCGACATGCGGCTGGTGCGGCCGAGAGCAACGATCGACGTGGCGGCGGACGGAACGGTGGACTGGGCCATCAGGCCCTCGGCGCCGTTCGATCCAAAACGGATTGCGCTCGAAAAACTTACGGTGAGCGAAGGGCAGATCACGATCCGCCATGCGGCGGGCGGGCGCGAGCATCTTTTGTCGGAGATCGACACCGAAATATCGGCAAAGTCGCTCGCCGGACCATGGCGCGCAAATGGGATGCTGCGCTTTGACGGCATGAAAACCGCACTTGCCGTTTCCACCGGCTCCGTCGACGAGACCGGCCAGATGCGGCTGAGGCTCAGGGTCGATCCCGAACTCTATCCGGCGACAATCGAGGCGGACGGCAATGCGCGTTTGGAAAAGGGTGCCGCGCTTTATTCCGGTCAGTTCAAGATTACCGGAGAGGAGGGTGAGCAGGAAAAGCTGCGCGGTGGCGACGGTGAAATGGTCGAGGCACAGGCGTTGAAAGCCGAGCCCGGCTATCGGCTCAATGGCGAATTTGTCTTCGACCACAAGAAGCTCGACATCAGCGACTTCCGCTTCGAGACCGGGCCGCTCGACAATCCTTACACGGCCGATGGCACAGCCTTCGTGGAGTTCGGTGGCGAGCCTCGCTTTTCGATCGAGGCGAAAGGTGCCCAGGTGCGTTTCGACGAGGCGATCGCCGGCAGCGAAACCGGCGCCGGGCTGACGCTGGCTGACCGGATATCGGCCTTGGAAAAGGCGCTTGCCGATTTGCCCAAGCCGACCATTCCCGGCAAAGTCGAAGTCAATCTGCCGGCTGTCGTTGCCGGCGATACGACGGTACGCAACGTGCGGCTTTTGGCGGAGCCGGCCGACAGCGGCTGGGCCATAGAATCGCTCGCAGCCACGCTGCCAGGCCGCACGACGCTGGAGGCGGACGGCTTCCTGCGGACCGATCAGGCGTTCGGCTTTACCGGCTCGCTGCTTTTGGCGGTTGGCCAGCCGTCCGGCTTTGCGGCATGGGTATCGACGGACGTGGACGAAGCAATCAGGCGTCTGCCGGCAGCCGGCTTCAAGGCCAGCGTCGACATGACCGAAAGCCGCCAGACATTTCGCGACCTGGAACTCGTGCTCGGCACGGCGAAGTTCACGGGCGAGATCGATAGCCGGCAGCCCACGGATGTCCGGCCTTCGATGTTCCTGAAGCTCGATGGCGAGGCGCTGGACGTGGACGGGCTGGCGGCCTTCGCTTCTCTTTTCGTCAGCGACAAGGGAACGAACCGTTTCGCTGATCGTGACCTGGATTTCCGTATCAAGGCCGGGCCTGTCACGGCTGGCGGATTGACCGCCGATACCGTCGATACGGCGCTCAGATTGCGCAATGGTTTGCTCGAAATCGACCGGTTGTCGATCGGTGGGCTGGCCGGCGCGTCGCTGAGCGCCACTGGCACTGTGAAGGATTTTCCGAAAAACCCAACCGGAAATCTCGACGCCTCGATCGTGGCGGTCGATCTTGCCCCCTTGGTCGGGTTGGCCGCTGAACGCTTTTCCGACAATGTGCTGCTCAGGGAATTGAATGCGCGGGCGGTCGCCTATCCGGGCCTGCTGGAGGATGCGCGGATCGACGTCGTCGCCAATGCCGCCGCCGATGACGCCAAGCCTTCGGCCCTGGCGCTAAGCGTCAAGGGCAGTGCCGGAGGTTCGGAGATCTCCGCGGTGCTGACAGGCGATGGCAGGACCGACGCGCCGCTTGAGATGCCGCTATCGCTGTCGTTTTTTGCGCGCAACGATGATGCAACCGCTTTGATGGCGTTGGCCGGTCTGCCAGCCTTGCCGCTCGGCGTGACAGGTTCGGGCGAACTTGCCGCATCGGCGAAGGGCACGTTCGCGAGCGGTCTGGAGACGGCGTTCAGCCTGGCAGGACAGGATTTCGACATCAAATTCAGCGGCACCGGCAAGGTTACGGAGCAGGGGCCTGCAGCCAAAGGAACGGTCAGCGTGGACGCTGCCGATATCGAGCCCTGGCTGATGACGCTCGGCGTCGGCTTGCCGGGAATGGGCATGGGAACGCCGGTGGCGCTTGCCGCCAACGCCGATTTTGCAGCCGGTCGTCTGGCGCTTACCAATCTCAAAGGCACAATCAACGAAGGCGCGGTCGCCGGCGACATAGACGCTGAAATGAAGGAGGGCGTGCCGCATCTGTCAGGCAGGTTGGTGCTGGATGAGATCGAGCTTTCGCCGGCACTCGCCATGGTGCTGGGTGAGAAGGCGATTGCGCCGGCGAACGGACGCTGGCCATCGGTTCCTTTCCAGCAGAAAGCGTCGGTTCCGGTCAGCGCCGATGTCGAAGTTTCGGCTGGAACGGTCTCGGTCGGAGCGATCGCCACCACCTATGACGCGACGCTCACGCTTGGCCTCGGGGCTGAGGGTTTGCGTCTTTCCGACGTCAGAGCCCGCCTCTACGGAGGTGAACTCTCCGGCCTGTTCGAACTGAAGAATGATGGCGGAACAGGCTTGTTTTCCGCCCAGATGAAAATCGACCATGCCGATATTGCCGGGGCGGTTGCGGGAACGGGCCTTACCGGCAGCGGCGATTTTTCCACCGCCTTGACAGCCAGCGGCAAGTCGATTGGTGGCCTGGTCGCTGCGCTCTCGGGCTCGGGCACAGTGGCGCTCAGGAACCTCGTGATTCCGGGGGTGAACCCGGAGGCATTCGGAGCGATTATCGCGAAGGCGGACGCCTTGGGGCGCGATATCAATGCCGAAAAGACCGCATCGTTTGCGCCGGAAATTGCCGCAGCAGGCGCCTTTCCGGCGGGAAATGCCGAGGTGGCCTTCACGGTTGCAGGCGGCATCGTGCGCGCGCCGCCGATAAGCTTCGAGATTCCATCGGCGAAAATCTCGACGGATTTTCGTGCCGACCTCAACGCTGGCACGGTCGCGGCGGAAGGTTCCATCACCTACGAGCCGGGCGACGAAGCCTTGGTCGGCTCCGAACCCAGTCTGCGGTTCAGCCTTTCCGGTCCGCCGTCGCGCACTGCGCGGAAGATGGACAGCCAGCCACTGGCGCAATTCCTGACGCAGCGCGCGTTGGAACGTGAACAGGCGCGCGTCGAGGCCATGCAGGCCGCTGTGCTGGAAAAGCAAAGATTGCGGCGTGAGGCGCGCTATTACGCTGCGTTGCAGGAGGAACGGGACCGCGCTGCCGAGGCGCTTCGTCTTCGACGAGCGGAAGAGGCGCGATTGAAGGCGGAGGCCGAAGCGAGGGCCAGGGCTGAGGCGGAAGCAAAAGCGCGAGCCGACGCGGAAGCCGAAGCCAAGGCAAAAGCCGAAGCGCAAGCCAGGGCCGAGGCGGAAGCCGAAGCCAGGGCAAGAGCGGAAGCAGCGGCAAGGATCGAAGCAGAGAACAAGGCGCGCCGCGCCGCACAAGAGGCGGCGCGTGCGGCCGAAGCGGAAAAGGCGCGTAGAGAAGCCGAAGACAAGTCAACGCCAGCTCCGAAAGTCGAAAATACGCTGCCCGAACGGCCGGTGGGGCCGACCGCATCACCCGAGACCAGGCAGGGGATCGATCCGCTGTCGATCGACGGTTTTTTGCGATCGCTGGAGGACGGAGGGTAGGCTTAACCGACTCTCGATCGCTTCGCCTCTTCCAGCACAAAAAGCCGCAGCGCCGAAGAAAGATTTGTCTCGCGCGGACGATCGGCATCGATCTCGGCGATGAGACCAGCCAGGCTAAGATTGCGCCTGGCTGCAATTGTCGCCAGTTCATCGAAGAATGGCTTTTCGAGCGAATAGCTGGTGCGGTGGCCACGAATGGTGACCGAGTGCTTCTGCACGACGCTCACTTCTTACCGTCGCCGTTCGGCTCGGTTTGTTCGTCGGGATACTCGCGCTTATGACCGTCGATGAAACGCGCGGAGCGCTCCGCCGTTTGTCGATCCTTTGCCTTTTCAGTTTTCGTGCGGCCGTGCAGGAGCCTGTTCTGCTCGGCGGTACGCTCCTTTTCAGTGCGTTCTCTGCGCTTGCGCGCTTGGCGAAGATTGATCACGTCCGGCATTGGTTGACTCGGAACATATTGAATTCACACGACGGCGATATGCGAAAATGGCGTCTCTCGACGCTTCCAAGTGCTCGAAAGGGTGATTTTCCGGCGCGTTGAGCTAGATCTCAACGCGACAGATCATGCTACCGCAATGATGTCGCTATTTCTTGCGGAAGGCATCCAGCGAGACGACCTCGGCGCCTTTGTTGGGGGTTTCCTCGGAGTCGCTGCTCTCGGCGGGCGCCTTCGATTTCTTCTTCGGCTCACCCTTTTCTTCGGCGCGCGGTTCTGCCTGCACGGGTGCTGGGGCCAACGCGGCCCTCGGTGCTTCCGAGCCGGTATCGGGGGCTTCGTCTGTCTTTACGTCGAACTCGAGCTCGAAATTCACGGAAGGATCGTAAAAACCGCGCACCGCGGAGAACGGAATTTCAAGCTTTTCCGGCACGTCGGAAAACGACAGACCTATCTCGAACCCGGTCTCGCTCACCTTGAGATCCCAATATTGGAACTGCACGACAATCGTCATCTGTTCAGGATAACGCTCGCGCAGGCGGCTTGAGATGCGAACGCCGGGCGCTCCGGTCAGGAAGGTGATGAAAAAATGATGGCTTCCGGGAAGACCTGTGCGCGCGACCTCGGCCAGAACCTTGCGCATAACGCCGCGCAGTGCCTCCTGGGCGAGAATGTCATAGCGGATGTGGTCTTCGGCCATACTGCAAGCGTGTTTCGGTGAATCGACCTCCTAGCTGTAATCAAGCTTGAGGCCGTCGTAAACCGCATTTAGCGCTCTCGGTGTCTTTTGGGAGCCCCGTACCGAAGCCTGTCTGCTTACATATAAATTCCATGCGTTCAGCGATCGGTCCCGTTGGAACGGAGATCAACTCGTAGCCGAAGCGCGCGTAAGTTTCGGCCATTGCATCGAAGGTGCGCCGCGCCTCTGCGAAGGACTGCCTGCGCTCGGTGTCCTGACTGAAGATTTCAGCCCAGGGCGGCAGAATGAAGGCTTTGCGATTGTAGCGGAAAACCTCCGCCGCCTTTTCGATGTGGGCAGGTACCGGCAGGCCGGTCAGCCGCAGATAGCCGACAACATCGGGCACGCCGCGGTCGAAGAACACCGGGCTGCTTGCAGCCGAGGCAATGGCATAGGAGCGCATTTCCCACGACAGCATCAGTTCGGCGAAAGCGGCCGGATCGCTCCAAGGCAAGGCGGGGCCGCCAATCGCCGATTGATCGCGGATGATCGCTCGTCCGGCTTCGACCGATGTGGGAAAGCCTGCTGCGCCGAGCGCCTCGATCAGCGTGGTCTTGCCTGATCCCGGCCCTCCGGTCAGCACGAAAAAGCGGTCGGATGTAGCCGACATGTCGGTCGCTCCTGAATTGTATTGCGGAAATTCCGGCGCGTCTCTGCGGGCGCATGAAGAGCGCCTGCGAGTGCCGGCAGAGGTAAGGAGAAGGAGGGAGAAGTGGAGGTTTCTGTTGCCAGGTACCTCCGAACCCCGCCTAGAAGTGCGAACCTCTAGGGCTTGATTTGAAGCTATCGCACCGCATTAAGCGGCGAGACGTGCTTCCGCATAGTTGTCGTTTGCAACTACTAGTTTAGTCCGATAACGGTGGTACAATGCCGGGCAAAAGTACGATCTTTACACCTTCGTCGATCCTGTTTCGCCCCCAGCAGGAGCCGCTCCTCGAAGCGGTTTCTGGTGGAGGCGCCGGGTACCGCCCCCGGGTCCGAACGGCTTATTGCATCGCCCATTTATCGCCATAGTCAGTCAAGCTGACCCGCTGAATATAGGGAGGGCTGACAGAAATTGGAAGGGTGCAAGGTCGCAATTCCATTCCTTCAAAATGCTTGACAGGGCTGCGTGTTGCACGGAAGGTTTCAACTTGTGAGATTAGGCGGGGAACGCAGAGGTTGTGAGTCCGCGATCTCCCATCTGTGAGGTCTTTTCTACGAGGGGAATTTTTCATGGCCGATTATCTGGCGGACGTTAAAAAGTATGATGCTGCAGCCGACGCGGATGTCGTCAACAAAATAGTGAAGCACCTGGGCATTGCGTTGCGCAACCGCGACTCCTCGCTGGTATCGTGTAGCGATGAAAAAGAGCTCGATCGCGTCAAGGCGAACTGGATCGCCAAGAAACTCGGTGTCGCCGACGCTGCGAAGGCTGACGCGGCAATCGAGAAGGTCTGTCAGGCGATGTCGGCCGACAATACCAAGAGCCGCGTGACGTTCTACTATCTGGCCGCCAAGGAACTCGGCAAGCTCGGCGCCCTCTAAAGGCGTCCCGCCAATCGAGCGGCCATCGGGATATGCATGGCGCATGCGGGAGCTTCCGCTATGATCGGGAAGCTCCCGAATCGATGCGGAACCGATGCGCCAGTATCTCGACCTTCTGAAATGTGTTCTCGAAACCGGCGTGGACCGCAGCGACCGCACCGGGACGGGAACACGTTCGATCTTTGGCTATCAAATGCGGTTCGATCTGGGCGAAGGCTTCCCGGTCACCACGACGAAGAAGCTGCATCTGAAGTCGATCATCCATGAGTTGCTGTGGTTTCTGGCTGGCGATACCAATGTCGGTTATCTGAACGCCAACGGCGTGACCATCTGGGACGAGTGGGCGGACGAAAACGGAGATCTTGGCCCCGTCTATGGCAAGCAGTGGCGGTCATGGCCGACGCCGGACGGCGGCGAGGTCGACCAGATCGTCAATCTTTTGCGGGATATCCGCAACAATCCCCATTCGCGGCGGCTGATCGTCTCGGCCTGGAATCCGGCCGAAGTCGATCAGATGGCGCTGCCGCCATGCCACTGCCTGTTCCAGTTCTACGTGTCGGACGGCAAACTGTCCTGCCAGCTCTATCAGCGATCGGCCGATATTTTTCTCGGCGTTCCCTTCAATATCGCTTCCTATGCGCTGCTGACGCTGATGGTGGCGCAGGTGACGGGGCTGAAGCCCGGCGCGTTCATTCATACGCTGGGTGATGCGCATCTTTACGCGAACCATTTCGAGCAGGCCCGCGAACAATTGCGGCGTGCGCCCAAGCCCTTGCCGCGAATGCACATCAATCCTGAGGTGCGGGATCTTTTCGCATTCCGCTTCGAGGACTTCCGGCTCGAAGGCTATGAGGCGGACCCCTCGATCAGCGCCCCGATCGCAGTCTAGGATTGTTCCGCTCAGGCGGGCATCCAACACCAATTCACGCTTTGAAGTTCACCGCGCAAATCCGCTGCGTGATGCTGAGTGCCGTGCGCGAAAACGCATCGCAGAGATTTACTTCCTCGCTTCACTGTTATATCCGTTTGAATATATCGAGTCGAAGTTAGAATGCGCAGCCTTTATCCGACGAGAGGAGATTTCATGTTGACACGCAGGCGCTTCATTTCAGGATTTGCCGGCGCCATTTGCGGCCTTGCGATCATGTTTGGCGGCGCGCCAGCTCAGGCGCAGGACGACATCACCGTATTTGCGGCAGCGAGCCTCAAAAACGCCCTCGACGAGGTCAGTGCGGCCTGGCAGGCCGATTCCGGCAAGCATGCGACGATCTCATATGCGGCGAGCTCAGCGCTTGCCAAGCAGATCGAGGGAGGCGCGCCGGCGGATGTGTTTATCTCGGCCGATCTCGACTGGATGAAATATCTGTCGGAAAAGCAGCTGATCAAGGAAGGCACCGAGTTCGATCTGCTCGGCAATCGCATCGTGCTGGTCGCGCCAGCGGATGCCTCGGTTGAAACCACAATCGGGCCAAATTTCGATCTTGCCGGCCTGCTGGGCGACGGACGGCTCGCCATGGCGAATGTCGCTGCCGTGCCGGCCGGCAAATACGGCAAGGCGGCGCTCGAGAAGCTCGGCGTGTGGACGTCTGTCGAAGACAAGGTGGCGCAGGCTGAAAATGTCCGCGCTGCACTTGCGCTCGTTGCGACCGGTGAAGCACCGCTCGGCATCGTCTATCAGACCGATGCCGCAGCCGAACCGAAGGTGAAGGTAATCGCCGCCTTTCCGGAAGACACGCATCCGGCGATCGTATATCCCGTTGGCGTGACGGCCGATACGGATAGCGCCGACGCGGCGGGTTTCGTTTCATATCTTCAGTCGGCCAAGGCCAAGGAATTGTTCGAGGCGCAGGGCTTCACCTTCCTCGCGTCCGAACCGAATTGAAGGTTGAAGCTGACGCATGGAATGGCTGGACCTCAGTCCCGACGAATGGAATGCGGTCCGCCTCTCCATAAAGGTCGCCACATGGGCAATGGTGGTGAGCCTGCCGTTCGGAATCCTGATCGGCCTGGCTTTGGCGCGCGGCACATTCTGGGGCAAGTCGGTCCTCAACGGCATCGTTCATCTGCCGCTGATCCTGCCGCCGGTGGTGACCGGCTATCTTTTGCTGCTGAGCTTTGGACGGCGGGGGCCGGTGGGCGCTTTTCTCGAAGAGCACTTCGGCATCGTGTTCGCGTTTCGCTGGACCGGCGCGGCGCTCGCCTGCGGCATCATGGGCTTTCCGCTGATGGTGCGGGCAATCCGGCTGTCGACCGAGGCCGTCGACCGGAAGCTTGAGGCGGCCGCCGGCACGCTCGGCGCCAATCCGGTGTGGGTGTTCGCCACCATAACATTGCCGCTGATCCTGCCCGGCATCATTGCCGGTATGATCCTCTCCTTCGCCAAGGCCATGGGCGAATTTGGCGCAACGATCACCTTCGTTTCCAATATTCCCGGCGAGACGCAGACCTTGCCATCGGCGATCTACACCTTCACCCAGATCCCGGGAGGAGACATTGGCGCGCTTCGCCTGACCTTCGTGTCGGTCGTCATCGCCATGATCGCGCTGGTGGCGTCGGAGGTGCTTGCGCGTCGCGTCGGCCGGCGGATGGACGTCGAATGATGCTGTCGGTTGCCGTACGTCACCGGCTCGGCGGGTTCGTCCTTGACGCCGCCTTTGAAACGAGCGGCCGGCTGACCGCATTGTTCGGTCCCTCCGGCTCAGGCAAGACGTCGATTATCAATCTCATCGGCGGACTGACGCGCCCAGACCGCGGCCGGATCGTGGTCGATGGCCGGGTGCTGGCTGACAGCGAAATTCGCAAGTTCCTGCCCAAGCACAAGCGCCGGATCGGCTATGTATTTCAGGATGCGCGGCTGTTTCCGCACATGACCGTCAGCCAGAATTTGCGCTACGGCCGCTGGTTCACGCCGCCCGCCGAACGCTACAACGACATGAAGTATCTGGTTGAGCTGCTGGGCATCGAACATCTGCTCGACCGCCGCCCCGACCGGCTTTCCGGCGGCGAAAAGCAACGCGTGGCGATCGGCAGGGCGTTGCTGGCAAGCCCGAAGCTTCTGCTGATGGACGAACCGCTCGCCGCGCTCGATGCAGCCCGCAAGGCCGAGATCCTGCCCTATATCGAGCGACTGCGCGACGAGATCGGCATTCCGATCGTCTATGTCAGCCATTCCATTGGTGAGGTCGCGCGGCTGGCGACGGATATCGTCGTGCTTTCCGGTGGCAAGGTGATCGCTTCGGGTGCAACGTCCGAAATCATGCAGCGGCTCGACCTCCTGCCGGAAGAGGAAAAGCGCGAAGGCGGCGCGGTGATCGACATGAGCATCGCGCACCAGGACGACGCTTTCGGCATGACGGTGTTGCACTCCGCCGCGGGCGAAATCCGCATGGCGGCGGTGGAAGGAGCGATCGGCGCGACGGTCAGGGTGCGGATCAGGGCGCGTGACGTGATGGTTGCGACCGAGCGGCCCAAGGGCCTCAGCGCGCTCAACATACTGCCAGGCACCATCATCGACATTACCCCGGATGCAAGCTGGCTGGCTGATGTTCGCATCGATTGCAATGGCCAGGCGGTCGTGGCGCGCATAACCCGGCAATCGGTCGAGGCGCTTGGCCTGCATGCCGGGCAGGAGGTCTTTGCGGTGATCAAGACGGTAAGTTTCGATGGTCCCAGCATGATGCGAGGGTCGCTGCCGCGCAGCTAGCGCGCGCCTTTGGTTATGTCATTTTCGATATAACGACAGAAGGGACGCGAGTCTGATAGAACCGGAAGCATGAACCTGAACTGGCTGGTGCCAGCGGGGAGGAATGTGACCATGCCATCTCTCAGCCTGCGGATAAACCTGGATCCCGACGGTCGTATCGGGCCCGGCAAGATCGAGCTTCTCGAGCAGATCGCGGCTTTCGGATCGATCTCGGCTGCCGCGCGCGGCATGAAAATGTCCTACAAACATGCCTGGGATCTGGTCGAAGAGATGAACGAGCTGTTCGGAAAGCCGGTCGTGTCGGCCCAGACCGGCGGGAAACGTGGAGGCGGGGCCCAGTTGACGCCGGTCGGGCTTGCCGTGGTCAGCCGTTTTCGGGCCATAGAACGCGCCGCCAATGCGGTGGCCGAGCAACATATTTCGGCGCTTCAGGCAGAGATCGACGCGGCCTGATTTAGCTGAGGTCGGGCTGTCAGGCTTCCGTCTTTCTCCGCCCGTTTCGGCCGTAAATCATTGCATTTTCAGCAGAATTGGTCCAATCTGACACGTGCGGATTTGCTGGAAATTCCATCATGACAATACGTTTTGGCCTGCTTGGTGCAGGGCGCATCGGCAAGGTTCACGCCACGGCTGTGGCCTCCAACTCGCAGGCGAAGCTCGTCGCCGTCGCGGATGCATTCGAGAAGGCAGCGAGTGAACTTGCCGGCACCTATGGCGCGGCGGTGCGCTCCATCGAAGAGATCGAGAAATCGGCCGACATCGATGCAGTCATCGTCTGCACCCCGACTGACACTCATGCCGATCTGATCGAACGGTTTGCGCGTGCCGGAAAGCCGATCTTCTGCGAAAAGCCGATCGATCTCGACGTGATGCGCGTCGAAAAATGCCTGGACGTAGTCGAGCGGACGCAGGCCACTTTGATGGTCGGTTTCAACCGCCGTTTCGATCCGCATTTCGCCGCCGTGCGCAAAGCCATCGAGGATGGCGCAATCGGCGATGTCGAGATGGTGACGATCACTTCCCGCGATCCCGGACCGCCGCCGCACGACTACATCGTCCGTTCAGGCGGTATCTTTCGTGACATGACAATCCACGATTTCGACATGGCGCGGTTCCTGCTTGGCGAGGAACCGGTCGCAGTCAGCGCGCATGCCTCGGTGCTGGTCGACAAGAAAATCGGTGAACTTGGCGATTTCGACAGCGCCAGCATCATCCTGGAAACAGCGTCCGGCAAGCAATGCCTGATCTCCAATTCGCGCCGCGCCACCTATGGCTACGACCAGCGCATCGAGGTGCATGGTTCGACCGGCATGGTGTCGGCGGAAAACCAGCGGCCGGTTTCCATCGAATTGGCCAATGCCGAAGGCTACACCCGCCCGCCGCTGCACGATTTTTTCATGACGCGCTATACGCAGGCTTATGCCAACGAAATCGCGGCCTTCATCGAAACGGTGACGAAGGGAGGCGAGGCTCGGCCAAGTGGCCGCGACGGATTGATGGCGCTGAAGCTGGCGGATGCCGCGCTGCGTTCGGTGAAGGAGGGCAGGGCGATCCGGTTGGATTGAGCGCCGGGTGCGCAACCACGCACTTAAGCCTATCGCACGTCGATCCAGCGCTGCTCGGCAAATGACCGTGCCATGGAATGCACGGTGCGTTCGATTTCGAGCCCTTCGTCAAATCCGATAAGATTGGCGGGCTTGCTCGCGATCCGGGCGAGGAGTTCGTGGCATTCGATCGTCTTCAAATCATTGAAGCCAAGGCCATGGCCGGGCGCCGGTACGAAATTTCCGTAGGGCGCGTGCGCCGGTCCGGCAAGAATGGTTCGATAGCCCTGCTCGGCCGGCCGGCCTGAGGAGAGATAGAGCTGAAATTCGTTGAAGCGCTCCTGGTCGAACAGGATTGATCCCTTTGCGCCGAAGATCTGTAGCGCGATGCGGCCCTTGCGGCCCCAGGCCGAGCGATTGACCTGAAGCGTGCCGGACACGCCATTTTCCAGGTGCATCAGCGCGCTGGCGATGTCGTAAGTCTCGACCTCACGTCGGTTACGGCCGTCGACGCGTCTATCCGCATAGGGTTTCGACATGTCGCACATGACCTTTGCGACCTGGCCGAACAGGACATGGATCAGGGAGAGTGGATGAACGGCAAAATCGTCGAGCGCGCCATAGCCGGACGTCGCGGCGTGCTTCCAGAAGAACGGCGCGTCGGGATCGGCCATGAAGTCTTCGTCCATCTCGATGCGCAGATGATTGATCCTACCGATGGTTTCTTCGGCAAGCAGGCTGCGAATGTGGCGAATGGCAGGGCTCTGGATATAGTTGTAGCCGAGCACCGCGATCTTGCCGGAGTTGCGCGCGGCTGCGGCCATCGCTTCGGCTTCTTCAAAGGCAGGCGCCATTGGCTTTTCGCACCACAGATGCTTGCCGGCTTCCAGCGCGGCAATCGCCATTTGCGGATGGAGCTGGTTCGGCGTGGTCAGCGAAACCACATCGACCTCGGGGTCTGCGATAACCGCGCGCCAGTCATCTGACGCCTTTTCGAAACCGAGTTCGCGTGCCTTGCGCTTCGCCAGTTCGGCATTTGCCTCGCCAAGATGCACCAGGCGGATTTCCGGAACGTCGCCGAAAATCGGCCTGACCGCATTCCAGGCCAATGCGTGGCATTTGCCCATGAAGCCCGTGCCGATCAATCCGACGCCGATGCTTTCCATCTGATCTCAGACCGTTCCGCCAAGGGCGCTCGACAGTTCGGCCAGTTCCTTGCCGCCGGCCATCATGTTCTGCAACTGATCGGCGGTGATCTCGCCACGGACGGCGGTGCCCAGCGTCTTGCCGCGATTGAGCACGGTAAAGCGGTCGCCGACCGCCATGGCATGGCGGACATTGTGGGTAATGAACACCACGCCGAGCCCCTTCTTGCGTACCATGTCGATATATTTCAGCACCATGGAGGTCTGCCGGACGCCGAGCGCCGAGGTGGGTTCGTCGAGGATAAGCACCTTGGCGCCGAAATAGACGGCGCGGCTGATGGCCACGCATTGACGCTCGCCGCCCGAAAGCGTGCCGACCGCCTGGCCCGGATCGCGCACGTCGATGCCGATCCGCTTCATTTCCTCACGTGTGACCCTGTCGCAGAACTCGAAGTCGATGTTGCGGAAGGGCCAGATGCCTCTCACCGGCTCGCGCCCCATGAAGAAGTTGCGGGTGATCGACATCAGCGGGATCATCGCCAGATCCTGGTAGACGGTGGCGATCCCGGCATCGAGTGCTTGACGCGGGCTTGTGAAGGTGACCGGTTGGCCATCGACATACATCTGCCCTTTGGTCGGCTGGTGCACGCCGGCCATGGTCTTGATGAAGGTCGATTTGCCGGCGCCGTTGTCGCCGAGCAGGCAGTGTACTTCGCCTGCGTTGACGGTGACCGAAACGCCATTCAGCGCGATGACGGAGCCGAAATGCTTTTCGATATCGCGCATTTCCACGATCGGAGCGGTCATCACCGTTCTCCCGTCACGCGCTTGCGGATGATGTTGTTGAAGAACACCGCCATCAGCAGCATGGCGCCGAGGAAGACCAGATACCAGTCCTGATCGATGGTGGTGTAGGTGAGGCCGATCAGCACCATGCCGAAAATCACGGCGCCGAGTGCGGCTCCGATTGCCGAGCCATAGCCGCCGGTGAGCAGGCACCCGCCGATGACCGCCGCGATGATCGCCTCGAATTCCTTCTGGAAGCCGCGGCGTGCATCGGTGGAGCCGGAGTCGAGCACCGTGAGCACGGCGACGATTGCTGCGCAAACCGCGGTAAGCATGAACAGCGAGGTTTTGACCCTGCGCACCGGCACGCCGGAATTTCGCGCCGCATTCGCATCGCCGCCGGAAGCGAAAATCCAGTTGCCGTAGCGGGTGCGCGTCAGCAGGAAGGCGGCGAGGCCGGAGACCGCGACGAACCAGAGGATTTCGATCGGAACGCCGGTGACCTTGGGCTGCCCGTTCGGAAATTTGGCGATCCAGTCGTTTGCGGCGAGCCAGGTGAACAGTCCCTCGAAGGCATCGCCGGCGAAAATCTCATAGAAAAAGCTTTCCAGCGGGGAATCGGTCGCAGCCTCGCGAACGCCGCGCAACTGTGTGGCACCCCCAGTCGCCCATTTCAGCCCGACCAGCGACAGGCCGCGCAGGATGAAGAGAAAAGCCAGCGTGACGATGAAGCTCGGCAGGCCGGTATGGATGACGATCTGGCCGTTGGCGAAGCCCATGGCCGCGGCAAAGGCCAGCGTCAGCAGGATGGCCAAGGGCAGCGAAATGCCAAGCGTGACGACACAGGCGGCGAAGATCAGTCCGGTGAAAGCGACCATCGAGCCGACCGACAGGTCGAACTCGCCACCAACCATCAACAGTGCTGCGCCGATTGCGAGAATGCCGAGCTGGGCTGCGGGCGCCATGAAATTCATGATGCCGGCGAGTTCGAACATGACAGGGTTGGCGACGGCGACGAAGAATACCGTCACGATGACCACGCCCATGAATGCGCCGAGTTCGGGACGGCGCATCAGCTTGGTGAGCAGCCCGGCTTCCTTGAGACGTTCGTCGCGGGCTGCCTGAACTACCGGATTGATGTCGGCCATGGTTCCCTCCCAGTGCGAACCGAACTGTCGCGGCTCTGCCTGGCAGGGCCGCGTCTCCCAAGAGTTCAGCGGCCGCGTAGCGAGCGCGACCGCTCCGCCTGGGGCGTCAGCGAATGCCTTTTGCCGCCAGGTCGACCACTTGCGCGGCCTTTTCCTTGGTTACGAGATTGGGGCCGGAAGGCACGTTGCCGCCTGGCATAAGGCCATATTTGGCGTTGAGCGCCAGGAACACGACCGGCAGGTAGCCTTGCAGATATTGCTGCTGATCGATCGCGAAGGCAGCCTTGCCGTCAGCGACCGCCTGCAGAAAGCCGGCCGACATGTCGAAGGTGGCGACATTGACCTTGCCTTCGCCGCCTGACTCGCTCACCGCCTGCACGGACGGTTCACCGCCAAGCGAAGCGTTGAGGGCCAGGATCGTATCGACGGCGGTGTCTGAGCTGAGCTTGGCCTTGACCTTGGCAAGAACATCGGCCGGATCGTTCGAAGTCGGCACCACGTCGACCGGATTGCCGAATCCATCGGCGAAGCCCTTGCAGCGCTGGTCGAGCGAAACGTTGCCGACTTCATGGTTGACGCATACGCCCTTCTTGCCGCCCATTTCGGCAAGTTTTTCGCCAGCGGCCTTGCCGGCGTCATATTCCTCCTGGCCGACATGGAGCAAGGCGCCGAGTTTCTTCGATACATCGGAGCCGGAGTTCATGGAGATGACCGGAATGCCGGCGGCAACCGCTTTCTCGATGGAGGGCCCGAGTGCGTCGGCATCGGGGATCGAGACGATCAGGCCGGCCGGATTCTGATTTACGGCGGCATCGATGAGCTGCGCCATCGCCACCATGTCGAAGGTCTCGGGTGCGCGATAGTCGACCGTTACACCCATATCGGTGGCTGCCTGAGTGACGCCGTTCTTGACCACCGACCAGAACGGATCCGAAGCCTGTCCATGGCTGACGACGATGATGCTGGTGGACTGCGCCTGAGCGGCGAACACGGTGCCTGCAAGTATCGTTGCGGCCGCAAACGCCTTGAACATCGATTTCATGACAAATCCTCCCGATGGATGAATTTGCGGGCGGGTCGGCTCCTCCGCGCCCGAACCGCAATGCGACGAAAACGGAACGGTTGAACCATTAAAATCGTCACTGGAATATTCATTCCATTTCTGACACAATGCGTCAAGCGTTGATTTTTGGCGCCGGGCAGGGCAAGCGCTGCAACGCCTTTGCAATGGGAAAGGGGCGAATGGATTCGATCGTGGAAGGCCGGCCGCAAGAAACGCCGCGCGATTTCGATGCGCTGAAAACCCTCATCCTGGCGCGGCGCAAGGACCTGCCGAAGCGCCTGGCGCAAGTGGCGATCTATGCGCTCGACAATCCCGACGAGATTGCCTTCGGGACCGCCGCGAGCATCGCCCAGTCGGCACAGGTGCAACCCTCGACGCTGGTCCGTTTCGCCCAGAATCTCGGCTTCGACGGTTTCAGCGACCTGCAGAGTGTGTTTCGCAACCGGCTGAAGGAGCGCACCAGCAATTACGACGAGCGGCTGGCGACTATTCGAGCGGAGACCTCGCACGGCAAGGAGGACATCGCCATCCTCAACGGTTTTCTGTCGGCGGCGACCCGCTCGTTGGAGAAACTATCCAAGACCATCGATCCCGCCAGGTTCGAGAGGGCAACGACGCTGCTTGCCAATGCCGAGACGATCTACCTGATTGCGCGGCGGCGTTCCTATCCGCTGGCGGCCTATCTTGCCTATGCGTTCGGCAAGATGCGGGTGCGCTACGTGCTGACGGGCTCTGGCGCCGGTCTGGATGCGGAAGTGCTTGCCATGGCGACACCGCGCGATGCGGCGATCAGCATTTCATTTTCGCCCTATGCGCCGGCAACCGTCGAGCAGGCCCGGGAACTTGGCAAGCGCGGCATTCCGGTGGTGTCGATCACCGATACGGCGTTTTCCCCGTTGGCCGAGTGCGCCGCCGAATGGCTGGAAGTCGCGGAATCGGATTATGCGGATTTCCGGTCTCTTTCGGCGACGATAGCCTTGTGCATGGCGCTTTCGGTCAGCATTGCCGAGCGCCGCGGAAGTCCCGATGCAGGCCATTGATGGCGGAATAAATATTCCGCGTTGACTATAAAATAGAACTTGTGTTTCATTGCAGCGAGGGTCTGGCGGGTTAGCAGCCAGACGACTTCCCAGCCGTTCGGGAGGGTACTTTGGCTGTTGCGGACGCAGGAACGCATCTTCTCGACGTCATCACCATCGGCCGCGCCTCGGTCGATCTCTATGGCCAGCAGATCGGCTCACGGCTGGAAGATGTGACGTCATTTGCCAAGTCCGTTGGCGGTTGTCCGGCCAATATCGCCATCGGCACAGCCCGTCTCGGATTGAAATCGGCGCTGCTCTCTCGGGTCGGTGACGAGCAGATGGGCCGCTTCATCCGCGAGCAGATGCATCGGGAAGGGGTCTCTGTGGACGGGCTGGTCACCGATAACGAACGGCTGACGGCGCTCGCTGTCCTTTCGGTCGAAAACGGTCAGAAATTTCCGCTGCTGTTCTATCGCGAGAACTGCGCCGACATGGCGCTGTGCGAAGACGACATCGATCCGGCCTTCATCACTTCCGCCCGCGCGATCGTTGTGACGGGTACGCATTTTTCAAGGCCTGGTCCCGAAGCTGCCCAGCGCAAGGCCATGCGGCTGATGAAAGAGGCCGGCGGCAAGGTTGTGCTCGACATCGACTATCGACCGAACCTCTGGGGTCTGGCTGGCCACGCTGCCGGCGAAAACCGGTACATTGCCTCGGGGGCCGTTTCCGAACGGATGAAGACTGTGCTCGGCGATTGCGACCTGATCGTCGGCACGGAGGAGGAAGTGCTGATCGCTTCGGGCGAGGCCGAGCTTCTGACTGCGCTGAAGACGATCCGGTCGCTTTCTTCGGCGACGATCGTACTCAAGCGCGGACCCATGGGCTGCGTCGTCTATGACGGGCCCATCCCCGATGATCTCGAGCAGGGCATCGTGGGCGAGGGGTTTCCGATCGAAGTGTACAACGTGCTGGGCGCGGGCGACGCCTTCATGTCAGGCTTTTTGCGCGGCTGGCTCCGCGGCGAGGATCTGCGGACCGCCGCAACCTGGGCCAATGCATGCGGAGCGTTGGTGGTATCGCGGCTCCTGTGCTCGCCGGAAACTCCGAGCTTCGAGGAATTGCAGTTCTTCCTCACCAACGGCAGCAAGGAACACGCACTGCGCAAGGACCAGGCGCTCAACCATATCCATCGGGCGACCAACCGGCGACGCGAAATTCCGCTGCTGATGGCGCTGGCGGTCGACCATCGCGTGCAGCTTGAGGAGATTGCGGCTCGGCTCGGCGTCGATCCCGCGCGGCTCGGTGCGTTCAAGGTGCTCGCGGTGAGGGCCGCGGCGAAGGTGGCCGACGGGCGCGACGGCTATGGCATGCTGATCGATGAGCGGCTTGGGCGCGAGGCTATGTTCGAATTCGCCCGGCATCCTTTCACCTGGCTTGGCCGGCCGGTCGAACTGCCGGGCTCGCGACCGCTGCGCTTCGAATTCAGCCAGGATATCGGTTCGCAATTGGCCGAATGGCCGGTCGATCACTGCATCAAATGCCTGTGCTTCTACCACCCGGATGATCCGCCTGAGTTGAAGGAAGAGCAGCAGCAGAAGCTGCGCGCCTTGTTCGAGGCGGCGCGCAAGGTCGGCCGCGAATTGCTGGTGGAAATCATCGCCGGCAAGCACGGCAAGCTTGCCGAAGATACGGTGCCGCGCGTGCTGGAAGAGCTCTATGCGCTTGGAATCAAACCCGATTGGTGGAAGCTGGAGCCGCAGGCGTCGAGCACAGCGTGGAAGGAGATAGAAGCCGTAATCGCCCGACATGATCCTTGGTGCCGGGGCGTTCTTCTGCTCGGGCTGGAGGCGCCGCAGGAGGAGCTTGAGGCGGCCTTCGCCGCAACCGCTGGAGCAAAGGTGGTGAAGGGCTTTGCCGTTGGCCGTACCATATTTGTCGATGCCGCCGAGAAATGGCTGGCCGGAACGATCTCGGACGAGGAAGCTGTCGCCGACATGGCTGCGCGGTTCAAAAGGCTGACTGAAGCCTGGCTTGCGGCGTCCAAAAGCGGGAGGAGAACATGACGAACACCATCCGGCTGACCATGGCGCAGGCACTGACGCGCTTCCTCAGCCGTCAGATGACCGAGATGGACGGGCAAAGACTGCCGCTTTTCGGCGGCGTCTGGGCGATATTCGGCCATGGCAATGTCGCAGGGCTCGGCGAAGCGCTCTATCAGGTGAGAGACGACCTGCCGACCTTTCGCGCCCACAATGAGCAGGCGATGGCGCATGCGGCAATCGCCTATGCCAAGGCGCATTTTCGCCAGCGCATGATGGCGGCAACGACCTCGATCGGGCCGGGTGCTACGAATATGGTGACGGCGGCAGCGCTTGCGCATGTCAATCGCCTGCCGGTGCTGCTGCTGCCGGGCGACGTGTTCGCCAGCCGCATCCCGGATCCGGTGCTCCAACAGGTCGAGGATTTCGGTGATGGTACAGTTTCGGCCAATGACTGCTTCCGGCCGGTGTCGCGCTATTTCGACCGCATCACGCGGCCCGAGCAGATCATGCCGGCGCTGGGACGGGCCATGCAGGTGCTCACCGATCCGGCTGAATGCGGCCCGGTGACGCTGGCGCTCTGCCAGGACGTGCAGGCGCAGGCATATGACTATCCGGAAAGCTTCTTTGAGGAACGGCTGTGGACGCCGCGCCGCCAAAGGCCGGACCAGATCGAACTTGCGGCGGCGGCCGAGGCGCTAAAAAATGCGGAAAAGCCGCTGATCATCGCCGGCGGCGGCGTGCTTTATTCCCAGGCCTCCGACCAATTGGCGGAGTTCGTCCAGGCGACCGGCATTCCGGTCTGCGAGACGCAGGGCGGAAAGTCGTCGCTTCCGGACGATCATCCGCTCAACATGGCGGCAATCGGCGTCACCGGCACATCGGCGGCAAACCGCCTGGCGGAAGAGGCCGACGTTATTCTGGCGGTCGGTACGCGGCTTCAGGATTTCACCACCGGCTCATGGGCGCTGTTTCGCAATCCGGAAAGGCGTTTTATCGGTTTGAACGTCCAGCCATTCGACGCCGGTAAGCACCGGGCGCTGCCGCTGGTGGCGGATGCGCGCGAAGGCCTGGCCGAGTTGCGCGCCGCGCTTGGCGCGTATCGTGCCCCGGCCGATTGGGGCGATCTGGCGATGACGGCCAAGGCCATATGGAGCGCGCAAGCGGCGAAGGTCACCGCTTCGACCAACATTGCGCCGCCTTCCGACGCACAGGTGATCGGGGCGGTACAGCGCGTCATGGGCTCGGGCGCGACCGTGCTCCATGCGGCGGGCGGGTTGCCGGGCGAAATGCACAAACTGTGGCAAGCCGGCGCGCCCGGAACCTATCATGCCGAGTACGGCTATTCCTGCATGGGCTACGAGATTGCAGGCGGGCTCGGCGTGAAGCTGGCGAAGCCGGATGACGAGGTGGTCGTCATGGTCGGTGACGGCTCCTATCTGATGCTGAACTCCGAAATCGCCACCTCGGTGATGCTGGGGCTGAAGCTCATCGTCGTGCTTCTCGACAATCGCGGCTTCGGCTGCATCAACCGGTTGCAGATCGCGACGGGGGGGGCGAACTTCAACAACCTCCTAAGGGATGCAAAGCACCAGACTTTGCCTGAAATCGACTTCGCGGCCCATGCGGCGAGCCTCGGCGCGATCTCGCAGAAGGTGACTTCAGTGGCCGAGCTGGAAACGGCGCTCGCGGCCGCCGGAAACAATGATCGGACGACGGTGATCGTCATCGAAACCGATCCCCTGGTCTCGACCGAGGCCGGCGGCGCATGGTGGGACGTCGCCGTGCCGGAAGTCAGCGAGCGGCCGCAAGTGCGGGAGGCGCGCAAGGCTTACGAGGACGAGGTGCAGGCGAGGCGGGAGGGACGTGACTTGGAGAGGAACGAATGATCCGCATCGGGGCGAACCCAATCGGCTGGTCGAACGACGATATGCCGGAGATCGGCGGCAATATTCCGCTGGAGCAATGTCTGGAGGAGGCGAAGGCGGCCGGCTTCGTCGGCATGGAACTTGGCAACAAGTTTCCGCGAAAATCCGCCGAACTCAGGCCGATCCTTGAGAGGTTTGGCCATTCGCTTGTTGGCGGCTGGTACTCGACCGAGCTTCTGGCGCGCGGGGTTGGCGACGAATTGATTGCGGCGAAGTCGCATGCGACCCTGCTCAATGAGATGGGTTGCTCCGTCTTCATCGCCGCCGAGACATCCGGCGCCATCCATTCGGATCGGAAGCTGCCGCTGTCGGCGCGTCCGGTGTTGCCGAAGGATGCATGGAAGCAGTTTGGCGAGAGATACACGCAATTTGCCGAAGAGGTGCGCGGCGATTACGGGCTGCAACTCGTCTACCATCACCATATGGGCACGGTCGTTCAGTCCGAGGCCGAGATCGATCGCTTCATGGAGGTGACCGGCGAGGCCGTGCATCTGCTGCTCGATACTGGACATGCCACATGGGGCGGTGCCGACCCGGTGCGGCTGGCGCGCCACTACCGGCAGCGCATCAGCCATGTACATGCCAAGGACGTCCGCGAGGCGGTGATGTGGCAATCAAACCGGGAGGATTGGTCGTTCCTCGATTCGGTATTGGCCGGTGTCTATACCGTTCCGGGCGACGGGATGATCGACTATGTTCGGGTGTTGAAGGAACTTGGACCCTATTCCGGCTGGATCGTGGTAGAAGCCGAGCAGGATCCGCAAAAGGCCAATCCGGCTGACTATGCCAGGCTCGGTCACCAGAATCTGACGCGGTTCCTGAACGAGGCCGGCTTGATTTGACCAGGGATTCACAGCATCCATTCTTCCGGCCGCTTTGGCGGCGAATCGCGGTGGTCGTCGTCTGTATTGCGTGGGCAGTCATTGAGTTTTCGTCCGGCGCACTTTTGTGGGCCGTGATTGCCCTTGGCTTTGCCGCCTACGCGGCGTGGCAGTTCTTTTTCCTCTATTCGCCGCCGGCCGGATCCGAGAAAGCGAACAAGGAATGAGGCCATGTCGAAATTGCTGGTGAAGGCAAAGGGCGGGAGCGGACGCGTCGCCCATGTCACGCCGGAAAATGCCGGCTGGACCTATGTCGGTTTCGACCTTCATCGGTTGAAGCAGGGCGACACTGTCTCGGCTCAAACGGGCAACCGCGAAGCCTGCCTGGTGTTCGTCACCGGCAGGGGTGAGGTCGAGGCGGGCGGCGCAGATCTCGGCACGCTTGGCGAACGGATGTCGCCGTTCGATGGAAAGCCCTGGTCGGTCTATGTGCCGCAAAACTCGGACTGGTCCGTGACCGCCAAGACCGACATGGAACTGGCGGTCTGCTCGGCGCCGGGCCTGGACGGCGGGCTGCCGGTGCGCGTTATCGCACCGAACGATCTTGGCCAGGAAGTGCGCGGCAAGGGCACCAATACGCGTTACGTGACCAACATCCTGCCCGAAAGCGAAAAGGCGGATTCGCTGCTTGTGGTCGAGGTCATCACGCCGGGTGGCCACACGTCGAGCTATCCGCCGCACAAGCATGACCAGGACGATCTGCCGGCTGAGTCCTATCTGGAGGAAACCTATTATCACCGCCTGAACCCGCCGCAGGGCTTCGCCTTCCAGCGCGTCTACACCGATGACCGCTCGCTGGACGAGACAATGACGGTGGAAGACGGTGATGTCGTGCTGGTGCCGAAGGGCTATCACCCTTGCGCGGCCTGCCACGGCTATGATCTCTATTATCTCAATGTCATGGCCGGTCCGAAGCGGACTTGGAAATTTCACAACGCCAGGGAGCACGAATGGCTGCTGAACGCCCGAATTTGAGGAAGCTTGCCATTGTGGTGGCAATTGCCGAAAACGGCGTGATCGGCAGGGAGGGTGGCCTGCCGTGGCGGCTTTCGAGCGATCTCAAGCGCTTCAAGGCCGATACCATGGGCAAGCCTATCATCATGGGCCGCAAGACCTGGGAAAGCATCGGGCGTCCGCTTCCGGGCCGGATCAGCATCGTCGTGACTCGCGACAAGTCATTCCGCGCCGAGGGTGCGGAAGTGGTCAACTCGTTCGAGGATGCCGTTGCGCTTGCGCGGATACGCGCGCAAGATTTGCCGGATGCCGACGAAATCTGCATCATCGGCGGTGGGGAGATATATCGGCAAGCCCTGCCGCTGACCGACAAGCTCTATGTGACGCATGTTCTGGCCTCTGTCGACGGCGACACGCGCTTTCCAGAGATCGATCCGGAAATCTGGCGCATGGTGCGGACGTTCGACGTGCCTGTCGGTAAAAATGACAGCCTTGCGACACGTTACACCGTTTACGAACGGCGCCCGACCGTGCATTGAAGAGGCGCGGGCCGCACCAAATCTCGAAAATCGAGGGTGCCGAGGGCGAGCGCGTTGAAAGCGCGGTATGGCGTCCCTATAGAAGGAATACGACTGTTCGCACCTTGCGGCCGGTGCGTCGAGGATTTGAACCGAGAGGACATTCATGCCCTGGAACAATCAGAGCGGAGGAGGCGGCGGTCCATGGGGCGGCGGCGGTAATGGCGGCGGGCCGTGGGGCCAGGGGCCGCGTGGCCCGAGCGGTCCGCAGGGAACCCCACCCGATCTTGAAGACATCATCCGCCGCGGCCAGGACAAGCTGAAGAGCGTGCTTCCCGGGGGTGGCACGGGAAGTCCGGCGCTTTTTGCGCTGATTGCACTTGCGGTCGTGGTGTTCTGGGCATTCCAGGCGATCTACACCGTGCAGCCTGATGAAGTGGCGGTCGAACTACGCTTCGGCAAGC
This sequence comes from Borborobacter xinjiangensis, assembly GCF_047739745.1. Lineage (NCBI taxonomy): Bacteria > Pseudomonadati > Pseudomonadota > Alphaproteobacteria > Hyphomicrobiales > Phyllobacteriaceae > Borborobacter > Borborobacter xinjiangensis. The sequence continues at coordinate 249,627 of NZ_JBLLVA010000001.1, forward strand.
CGAAGACCGAACTCTCGCAGCCGGGCCTGCATTTCCACTGGTGGCCGATCGAAACCGTCGAAAGGGCCACGACGGCCGAGAAGCTTGTCAATATCGGCAGCGGCTCGCGTGAAACCGGGGATTCTGGCCTGATGCTGTCGGGCGATCAGAATATCGTAAACGTCCAGTTTTCGGTGGCCTATCAGGTTTCAGACCCGAGCGCATATCTGTTCAATGTCTCCGCGCCCGACGAAATGCTGCGCCAGGTTGCCGAAAGCGCCATGCGCGAAGCAGTCGGCCGGCGCCCGGCGCAGGACATCTTCCGTGACGACCGCCAGGGCATAGCGGAGGCAGTGCGGGAAATCATCCAGAACTCACTCGACGAATATGGCGCCGGGCTCTCCGTGACCGCAATCTCGATCGAGGATGCGTCGCCGCCGCGTGAAGTGGCCGATGCGTTCAGCGAGGTGCAGCGCGCCGAGCAGGACGAAGACCGCTTCGTCGAGGAATCCAACCAGTATTCGAACCAGAAACTTGGCCAGGCACGCGGTGAGGCAGCCCAGATCCGCGAAGAGGCCGCAGCCTACAAGAACCGCGTCGTCCAGGAAGCCGAAGGTGAGGCGCAGCGCTTCATCTCGGTCTACGAGGAATATGCCAAGGCTCCCGCCGTGACGCGCGAGCGGCTCTATCTCGAAACCATGGAAAAGGTGCTGAAAGGTTCCAACAAGGTTATTGTCGGGCAGGGCGAGGGCCAGGGCGTAGTGCCGTATCTGCCGCTGCCTGAACTGCAAAAGCGCGCGCCGGCAGCACCCGCCGCCAATGCTACGGGAGGAAACAACTAATGGCCAACCGACTCCCCATTATTGCCTTTGTTGTCCTTGCCATTCTGTTCATCCTCTATTCGTCGGTGTTCGTGGTCAACGCGAAGCAGCAGGCGATCATCCTGCGCTTCGGCGAGATCGTCGACGTGAAGAGCGAGCCGGGAATCTATTTCAAGGCGCCGTTCGGCATGTTCGAGGCCGACAACGTCCAGATGGTCGAAAACCGCGTGCTGCGCTTCGATCTCGATGACATCCGCGTTCAGGTCTCCGGCGGCAAGTTCTACGACGTCGACGCGTTCATGGCCTATCGCATCTCCGATCCGCGGCGTTTCCGGCAGGCGGTGTCGGGCAATATCGCATTGGCCGAGGCGCGTCTCAGGACCCGTTTCGACGCGGCATTGCGCCGGGTATACGGTTTGCGCGGCTTTGAGGCGGCGCTGTCGGAGGAACGCGCCTCGATGATGCGCGAAGTGCGCGACCAACTGCGTCCGGACGCCACGTCGCTGGGGCTGGAGATCGAGGATGTCCGCATTCGCCGCACCGATCTCACGCAGGACGTTTCCGAGCAGACCTTCGAGCGCATGAAAGCCGAGCGTCTTGCCGAGGCCGAAAGGCTGAGGGCGCGCGGTCGCGAGGCGGCACAGCGCATCCGTGCCCGTGCCGATCGCGAGGTGATCGAGACGGTTGCCGAGGCGCGCAGGGAATCGGAAATCCTGCGTGGTGAAGGTGAAGCCGCCCGCAATGCGGCCTTTGCGGCAGCCTTCGAGCGCGACCCGGAATTCTTTGAATTCTACCGCTCGATGAAAGCCTATACGGAGGCTTTGGAAGGCTCGGGTACGACGATGGTGCTTTCGCCGGAAGCGGAATTCTTCCGCTATTTCCGCGGTGCCCAAGGCGGCAATACCGGAGCAGCCGCGCCGGCTGCGGGAACCGCACCTGCCGGCGGCGCTGCGGCTCCGCAGCCCGATACCGGCGCCAATCCCTGAAATCCCGGCCATGTGGGATTTCATAGCCGCCATGGGGCTGGTCTTTGTCGTTGAAGGACTGGTCTATGGCGGCTTTCCCGGTCTTGCTCGAAAGCTGGCGTCGGAGGTTCTTTCGACGCCGGAGAACCATTTGCGCGTTGCCGGCCTGGCCGCGATTGCGCTTGGCGTCGGCATCGTCTGGCTGGCGCGCGGCTGACGCAACTTCACGCCCGACGCACGAAAAGCCGTAGGCAAAGCCGCAAACACGCCTTATTTTTTATCAAGATGGCCTGACACCGATCCGGAGGCACTTCCCGATGATATCCCGAACCATTCTGCCTCGCCTGCGAAATACATTTGTCGCCGCGACGGCAGCCTTCGCACTCGGCACAGTCTTGATCCAGCCTTTTGGCGGTCCCGCAGCGGCGCAGGACAGGCCCCAGCCGCCCGCGCAAGGCCCGGCTTCGGTGGCTGATCTTGCAGAAGGGCTGCTGGGTGCAGTGGTCAACATCTCGACCTCGCAGACAGTGAAGGGCGGTGGTGGCCCAGGCGCGGTGCCGATGCCGCAACTGCCGGAAGGCTCGCCGTTTCAGGATTTCTTCGACGACTTCTTCAAGAACCGCCCGGGCGAGGACGGCGGCGGGGGCGGTTCCCAGAAAGTACAGTCGCTCGGCTCCGGCTTCGTGGTCGATGCCGAGAAAGGCATCGTCGTTACCAACAACCACGTGATCGCGGACGCCGACGAGATCGAGGTGAATTTCTCCGATGGTTCCAAGCTGAAGGCGGAACTGGTGGGTACCGATTCCAAGACGGATATCGCCGTTCTCAAGATCGACCCGAAAGCCAAGAAGCTGACTGCCGTAAAATTCGGCGATTCAGCCAAGATGCGCATCGGCGACTGGGTGATGGCTGTCGGCAATCCTTTCGGCCTCGGCGGCTCCGTCACCGTCGGGATCATTTCAGCGCGCAATCGCGACATCAATTCCGGCCCCTATGACGACTTCATCCAGACCGATGCGGCGATCAACCGGGGCAATTCCGGCGGGCCGTTGTTCAACATGTACGGCGAGGTGGTCGGCATCAACACTGCCATCATCTCGCCAACCGGCGGATCGATCGGCATCGGCTTTTCGATACCTTCCGAACTTGCGGCGGGCGTCGTCACGCAGCTTGCCGAGTTCGGCGAGACGCGGCGTGGCTGGCTTGGCGTGCGCATTCAGCCGGTCACCGATGAGATCGCCGAAAGCCTCGGCATGAAGGACGCCAAGGGTGCTCTGGTCGCAGGCGTAATGAGGGGCGGTCCGGTCGACAATGGCACGATCCTGCCGGGTGACGTGATCACGAAGTTCGATGGCAAGGAAGTCGAAGAGATGCGCGACCTGCCGCGCGTCGTCGCTGAAAGCCCGGTCGGCAAGGCGGTCGATGTCGAGATCGTTCGCAAGGGCGTCGAGCAAACCGTCAAGGTGACGCTCGGCCGCCTCGAGGACGGGGAAAAGCTCGCCAAGGCCGATGACGCCGATCAGTCGGCGCCGGATGGCTCGCTCGCGGCAACCGTCTCGGTTCTCGGCATGACCATCGGCGAACTGAACGACGACAGCCGCTCGAAATTCGAGATCGGAGCGGATGTCGCAGGCGTGGTCGTCACCGAAGTGGAGCCGGGCTCGGCGGCTGCCGAGCGTGGAATTCTGGCCGGCGAGGTCATTACGGAAATTGCCCAGGAAACCGTCTCATCGCCTAAGGAGGCGATGGACCGCATCAACACGCTGAAGGAGCAGGGACGCAAGAACGCGCTTTTGATGCTGGCGTCCAAATCCGGCGAGCTGCGGTTTGTGACCGTGCGAATGGATTGAGTCGGAAAACCGACGCAAGCCATTGCGATCGAATAATAAAAGGCGGCTATTCGGCCGCCTTTTTTCTTGCCTGCCAGTCTTGCCTCGAAAGCCGGTACAGCACATGCCGCTTCAGTTCAGGATGGGTGTCGGGCACGCTCGGATGGTCGAAATCCGCTTCGATGTCGCGGGTCATGCCAAGCCGCCGCATGACTGCGGTCGAGCGGTCATTGTTCCACACCGCAAATGAGATGATCTCCGGCTTGCCGAGCTCTTCGAAGCCGAAGCGGAGCATCGCTTCAGCGGCCTCGGTGACATAGCCATGGCCCCAGAACTCCGGCGCCAGCCGCCAGCCGATCTCAAGGGTTCCGGCCGGCACCAATGGCTCGATCTCGGCATCATGCAAGCCGACAAAGCCGATGCATGCGCCGGATTCCGCGACTTCGACCGCGGTGAACCCATAGCCGAGCGAGGCTGCTTCGTCGCGCAGCTTGTCCATCATCGCATCGGAGCGGGCGCGGTCGCGGCGGAACGGAAAGAATTCCATGACGGTGTCGTCGGAGTTTATCCGAAAAAACAGCTCGCGGTCGCGCTCCTCCCAGTTGCGCAGGATGAGGCGGCCGGTGCGTATCGGCCTCATGTCACGAAATCCGTCTGACGATAGCCTTGGATGTAAAGGAGCGCGGTGAGGTCGCCATGATCGATGCGTATCCTTGCTTCGGCCGCAACCACCGGCTTGGCGTGCAGGGCGACACCCGTGCCGGCCAGGCGGATCATGTCGAGGTCGTTGGCGCCGTCGCCAACGGCGATCGCGTCGGCAGGGGTGAGGCCGAAGCGGGCGGAAATTTCGAGAAGAGCCTCTGCTTTGGCGGCGCGCCCGAGAATGGGTTCCACGGTTTCGCCGGTGAGACAGCCCTCGCGTTCGATCAGCCGATTGGCCCGGTGCTCGTCAAAGCCCAGCATGGCGCCGACGCGCGAGGTAAATACGTCGAACCCACCGGAGACGAGCGCAGTGTAGGCACCCCGCCGGCGCATTGTTGCCACCAGTTCGCGCCCGCCCGAGGCCAATGTGAGGCGGCCGGCGATGATCCGCTCGATGACCGCCATATCCAGCCCTTTCAGCAGCGCGACGCGTTCACGCAGTGCCGGCTCGAAGGCGATCTCGCCGTTCATCGAACGCGCGGTAATGGAGGCAACCTGATCCTTCAGACCGATCTCGTCGGCCAGCTCATCAATGCATTCCTGGTCGATCATGGTCGAATCCATGTCGGCTATCAGGATTTTCTTGGCGCGGCCCTCGCGCTCCTGCACGACGATGTCGACCGGCTCGGAGGCGAGTGCGTCACGCAGGGCGGCATCCGCCTCGACGGCCTGCATTCCTTCCGGAACCGCGAGTTCGCAGGCGATTGACTCGCCGAGCCATTCGATGCGGCTTGCGCCGAGCGCACGCAACGCCATATTCGCCAGCGTGGGCGACAGGCGGCGTTGGGCCGGATGGGAAACAAGCGTGGCAACGAGCGACATCGATAAATCCGGTACTGACAGGAACGAAGGGCGGATCAGGAACGCGTTCCTGATAGCCGGGCCTACCGCCAGCGGCAAGTCGGCCATGGCGCTCGCTCTTGCCGAGGAAAAGGGCGGCGTCATCGTCAACACCGATTCCATGCAAACCTATTCGGTGCTGAACGTGCTGACGGCACGGCCGACGGAGGCGGACATGAAGCGCGCGCCGCATTACCTTTATGGCCATGTTTCGCCGAAAACCGCCTATTCCACCGGCGCGTGGCTGCGCGATGTCATGAAACTCATGGACGAGGAGGTGTTTGCGGGGAAAGTGCCGATCTTCGTCGGCGGCACCGGCCTTTACTTTCGTGCCTTGGCCGAGGGCATTTCTGAAATGCCCGACATCCCGCCGCAAATCCGCGACCGCTGGCGTTATCGGCTGACCGAGGACGGACCCGACCGCCTGCATCGTATCCTTCGCCGGGAAGACCCGGACGTTGCCCTTCGCCTGAAGCCCACCGACGGCCAGCGCATCGTGCGGGCATTGGAAGTGCTCGAAGCTTCCGGCAAGTCGATCCTGCGCTGGCAGGCGGAAAAGGGACGTCCACTAATTGATCGGGCAAGCGCACACTTTTTCGTGATCGAGCCGAAGCGGGAGGCGCTTGTCGATCGGATAGACCGGCGTTTCGATGCGATGCTGGCTTTGGGCGCGATGGAGGAGGTGCGAGCAGTGACCGCACTGGAACTCGATCCGGCGTTGCCGGCGATGAAAGCTATCGGTCTTCGTGAGCTTCAGGCGGCGGCTTCCGGCGAAATCACGCTTTCCGAGGCGATTATGCGCGCAAAAATTGCAACCAGGCAATATTCCAAGCGTCAGGCGACATGGTTCCGCAACCAGCTTGGGCCCGAGTGGAAGCGCATCACGACCATGGCGTAGGCAGATCATTGTCGAGAACGGCAGGACCATTGCGCCCTGCCTGCGGTTGCTGTTCAGTGCAGAACTCACGCGACGGTTGCCGCGATTAACTCCCCGTAAGGCCAACCATGGCATAACGGAATCCGGAAGTTGGCCAGCGGAAAGTCTATGCGCGTCCACAAGTCGGAATCGGCATTCTTTGTCTTTATGACCGTCATTCTTGGCGCCGGTGTCGCGACGATTTTGGCCTATGACGCGCTGCGTGGCTCCGTTGAGACACTTCATCAGCCTGAACAACTGGAGACGATCGCCTATCTGTCGAAATTGCTTTCGGCGGCGGGCGTGCTGTTGGCGACAGCGCTCGTCTTCGGCGTTTTCTTCATTTATCCGCTGCTGCGCACCCAGGCGCGGGAAGAAGGCGAATTGCGCGCCATGACCGCCTCGCTGAGTGCCCGTTCCGAGACGCTTGAGCATGCTGCGCTGACCGATGCGCTTACAGGGATGCAGAACCGGCGCTATTTCGACGATGCGCTGACCGAATATCTCGACGAATTCCGACGCATCGACAAGCCGGTGGGCTTGATGATCCTCGACCTCGATCATTTCAAGCAGGTCAATGACACCCATGGCCATGATATAGGCGATGAAGTGCTGCGTGCCGTCGCCAAATGCCTGAAGGACATGACACGCTACCATGATGTCGTGGCGCGACTTGGCGGCGAGGAATTTGCAATTGTGGCGCCCAACATGGACAAGGAAAGGCTGTTCGCGCTTGCGGAACGCATCAGGAAGGCCATCGCGGCCACTACCGTGGTTTCGGGAAATGTGCGCCTGAAGATCACCGCCAGCCTCGGTCTTGCGACATGGGACAGGAAAGAGAGCGCCGAAGCGTTCTACCGGCGCGCCGACAAGCAGCTCTATGACGCCAAGCGTCAGGGGCGGAACCGCGTCAGCGCCTGATCTCCCTTCGAAGCTTCCGATACAATCAAGATCAGCGCTGCTCAGTCCGAGCGCGGACGGAGCCCGAATGTCGTCGGTTTCAGGCCGAAGGCGACATCCAGATCTTCCGGCGGGGGAGGCGGTGGGGCGGGCTTGCGATATTCCGGATCGCCGGCCTGGCGTTGCACATCGACCGGCTCGGCGAAGCCAAGGGCCTGCTGCGGCCGCGGCACGTTGCGCAATTTTTCCACGATAGCGGCAAGGTCCACGTCATCGCCATTCGAAGGCGAAGACTCGAAGGGATTTCGGCTTGCTGTGCCGGGGATCAGGTTATCCGGCAGGCGTTCGAACTTGAGCCGCATGGTGGTCGCCACGCCCTCGCCGAAGGCAATCGCCTCGCGCTGGCCCATGGACGACAGGAAGGAAAGCGTCGAGGCGGAGGAATCGGCAATCGCCGAGCGGATGATTGCCTGGTCCTGCTCGTTGGCAAGCCGCATGGCAAACACCGTCGAGCACTGCGAAAGAACCGTTGGGTCGAGTTCTCCCGGTCGCTGGGTCACCACGCCGAGGTAGCAGCCATATTTGCGGCCTTCCTTGGCGATCCGCGACAAAGCGTGGCGGGTTGGCGCAAAACCGAGCCGCGGATCGGCAGGCATATAGCGATGGGCCTCCTCGCACAGCACGAGGAGGCGCAAGCGGCCCTCGCTCCACAGGGCAAGATCGAAGGCGAGCCGCGCCAGAACGGAACAGACCGAATTCACCACTTCGGACGGCATGCCAGCCATTTCGAAGCAGGTGATCGGCCGGCCGCCATGGGGAATGCGAAAAATATTGCCGACCGTCTGATGGATCGTGTCCTCGATCAGCCGCGACGCGAACATGAAGCGATAGCGAGGATCGGCGACCGCAGCTTCGATGCGGGTTTTCAGCGAGCGATAGACCGGACGATCATTTTTGCTTTCAAGCAATCCCATGCGCTCGTCGAGCTGTCTGATCAGGTCGGCGATGCGGTAGGGAACAGGCGTGTCGGCAGTCACCGCATCGCCGCCCCGGCGCAGGAAGGCGCCCGCGCCGGGGTTGCGGTACATGTTCTTGGCGCTCGGAATGAGGTCGCGCAGCACATCGATTTCGTCTGGGACGACTTCGCGCCCGCGAAACAGCACTTCGGCAAATTCCTCCAGCCGGAACAGCCAGAATGGAAGATCAAGCGTCGACGTGTCGACCCTGACGCTGAGATCCGGCAGAGCCGCCGCGAACTCGTTGTGCGGATCGAGGATCAGCACGCGCAGATCCGGCTTTGCCTGGATGGTCTTGCGCAGGAGCAGCGACACCGCCGTCGATTTGCCAACGCCGGTGGTGCCGACCACGGCAAAATGGCGCGTCAGCGTATCGTCTATGGCAATGCGGGCCTCGATCGCTTCGTCTTGCGAAAGTGTGCCGATGGTGACGGCAGGTCGGCCGGCGAGGTCGTAAGTTGCCTGCAGGTCGCGCATGCGGATGCGGTGCGCAACGGCACCGATATGCGGATAGGTGGTGATGCCGCGATCGAAGACCGGCTTGCCCAGCGGGGGAGTGTCGCGCACCTCGCCAATCAGCTCGACGCTGACTTCGATCGCATTGCGGTCATTCGCATTCCACGCCCTGTCGGGCTTGGCTATTGCGTAGACCAGGCCGACAGTGCGGGTGGAGCCGAGATTGATGGAAATCATTCGGCCGACGGTCCAAAGGCCAGTCATCCCGCCGCCGACATCAGCAAACGCCGCGATCGTTGCGCGCGATCCGTCGCATTGCACGACATGGCCGAGTACGCGCGCGTCCGGCTGGGCTTCGTCGCGACGCTCCTGCGACGTCGCTTCCCCGGCGAATTTCTCTCCGTCGACAAACATCGAGATGCTGCTTTCCCCCTCGGCCCCTGTGAGCGCCACATTAGCAGGCGACGGTTAAGACGCGATGAGGTCGGATGGTGCAGAAATCGCTAAGAACAAGCGTGGTTTTCGCCCTTTCCGCGCCGCTGCCGTGATCGTCCAACGGCGGTGTTTTTCCCATTGACTGGCGTTTTCGCCGTCACTATGGTGCGCCCCCATGAAAACGGCACTCATTCTCGTAGTAGGAAGGCGCGTGGGCAAGGCGGTGTAACCGCCGGGCGAAAACCTCCCATGCGCTGCACACAGGCTCCCTCGGGGGCCTTTTTTATTGGCTGAAATACCGATACGACCAGAAATGCTGAATCAGTGGATGAAAGCGGGACCAGATCGATGACCAGTGGACAGACTGAAACCGGGCGACGTGAAATGACCGGCGCGGAAATGGTGATCCAGGCGCTGAAGGATAACGGCGTCAAGCACATTTTCGGCTATCCGGGCGGTGCTGTCCTTCCGATCTATGACGAGCTTTTCCAACAGGAAGAGATCGAGCACATCCTGGTGCGGCACGAGCAGGGCGCGGGACACGCGGCAGAAGGCTATGCGCGCTCGACCGGCAAGGCGGGGGTCATGCTGGTGACCTCCGGCCCGGGCGCCACCAATGCGGTGACACCCTTGCAGGACGCCTTGATGGACTCGATTCCGCTTGTCTGCATCACCGGCCAGGTGCCGACGACGCTGATCGGCTCGGACGGTTTTCAGGAATGCGATACGGTCGGCATCACGCGTCCTTGCACCAAGCACAATTGGCTGGTGAAGGATATAAGCGAACTGGCGCATATCCTGCACGAGGCATTTCACATTGCGACGACCGGCAGACCCGGCCCTGTGGTGGTCGATGTGCCCAAGGACGTGCAGTTCGCCAAGGGCATCTATACGCCGCCGCAGACATCGCCGCGCACCAGCTACCATCCGAAGGTCCAGGGCGACCTCGACAGGATCAAGGCAGCCGTCGAACTGATGACCACGGCGAAGAAGCCGATCATCTACTCCGGTGGCGGCGTCATCAATTCCGGTCCGGAAGCGAGCCACCTCTTGCGCGAACTGGTCGAACTGACCGGCGCGCCGATCACCTCGACGCTGATGGGGCTCGGGGCCTATCCGGCGTCGGGCAAGAACTGGCTCGGAATGCTCGGCATGCATGGCTCGTACGAAGCCAATATGGCAATGCACGATTGCGACGTGATGCTGTGCGTGGGCGCCCGCTTCGATGACCGTATCACCGGGCGGCTCAACGCGTTTTCACCGAACTCGAAGAAGATCCACATCGATATCGACCCGTCCTCGATCAACAAGAACGTCCGGGTCGACGTGCCTATCGTCGGCGATGTCGGGCGGGTTCTGGAGGATATGGTGCGGCTGTGGCGGGCGACCGGCAAGGCCGACAAGAAGGCGCTGCATCCCTGGTGGGAGCAGATCGCCCGCTGGCGTGCGCGCGATTCCTTCGCTTTCGCTTCGAATAACGAGGTCATCCTGCCGCAATACGCCATCCGACGTCTCTACGAACTGACCAAGGGCCATGACACCTACATCACCACCGAAGTCGGCCAGCACCAGATGTGGGCGGCGCAGCACTTCCATTTCGACGCGCCGAACCGCTGGATGACCTCCGGCGGGCTCGGCACCATGGGTTACGGGCTGCCTGCGGCACTCGGCGTGCAGATCGCGCATCCCGATGCTCTGGTCATCGACATAGCGGGTGACGCTTCCGTGCAGATGACGATCCAGGAGATGAGCGCGGCGGTGCAATACGAGGCGCCGATCAAGATCTTCATCCTGAACAACCAATATATGGGCATGGTGCGCCAGTGGCAGCAGCTCCTGCACGGCAACCGGCTGTCGCATTCCTATACCGAGGCGATGCCGGATTTCGTCAAAATGGCCGAGGCCTATGGCGCGCACGGCATGCGCTGCGAGAAGCCCGGTGACCTGGACGATGCAATCAGGGAGATGATCTCGGTGAAGAAGCCGGTGATTTTCGATTGCCGGGTCGCCGCACTCGCCAACTGCTTCCCGATGATCCCCTCCGGCAAGGCGCACAACGAAATGCTCCTGCCCGACGAGGCCACCGATGAGGCGGTCGCCAACGCGATCGATGCCAGGGGCCGGGAGCTGGTATAGCGCCCGCGTCCTTAGGATGCGTGTGGAATCAGGGCATTATCGCTGAAATTTGAGATCGGGATTCAGTATGAACGCACAACTTCAACCGACCGGTTCGGCCTATTTCATCTCCAAGGAGACGGAACGGCCCGAAAATCACACGCTGTCGGTGCTTGTCGACAACGAGCCGGGCGTGCTTGCCCGCGTCATCGGTCTGTTCTCAGGCCGAGGCTATAACATCGAGAGCCTGACGGTTTCGGAAACCGAGCACGAGAAGCATCTTTCGCGCATCACCATCGTGACCAACGGCACGCCGCACGTGCTGGAGCAGATCAAGCACCAGCTGGAGCGCATCGTGCCGGTGCATCGGGTGGTCGATCTTTCCGTGCGCGCTGTCGAGCTTGGCCAGGACAAGCCGCTGGCGCGCGAATTGGCGCTGATCAAGGTATCGGGCACCGGAGACGCGCGCGTCGAGGCGCTGCGCCTGGCTGGCGCTTTCCGTGCCAATGTCATCGATGCGAACACTGAGCATTTCATCTTCGAAATTACCGGCAAAGTGTCAAAAATCGAGCAGTTCATTGCCATCATGAAACCGCTCGGTCTGGTGGAAGTCTGCCGGACCGGCGTCGCCGCCATGAATCGCGGCCCGCAATCCATGTAATCCTGCCGCAAATTTCTATCCGCAATACCGCGGCCGACGTGAGCCGATCCCGGGATATGGCGATGTCCTTCGACACTTTCCTTGCGCTGTTCGTCTATGCTTTCGTGACCTCGATAACCCCGGGGCCGAACAATTTCATGCTCCTGGCTTCCGGAGTGAATTTCGGCTTCGTGCGCACCATCCCGCATATGCTGGGGATAGGCGTCGGCTTCCTGTCGCTGCTGCTTGGCGTCGGGCTGGGACTGGGGGCGGTGCTGACGGCCTTTCCGTTGTTGCACTCCGCCCTGAAGATCGCAGGTGGCGCCTACCTTCTCTATCTCTCCTGGCGCATTGCGATGTCGCGGACGCTTGGCAACGACGCGGGCGCGGCCGCCAAGCCCATGACATTCCTTGAAGCTTCCGCCTTTCAGTGGGTCAATCCCAAGGCGTGGGTGATGGCGATCACCGCGATGGCGCTCTACACCGATCCAACGGCGCCGCTGCTGTCGGTGCTGATCGTTTCGCTCGGCTTTGCTATCGTCAATCTGCCAAGCGTTTCGACCTGGGCCGGCTTCGGCATGGCGCTGCGTGGATTTCTGGCCGATCCGCAGCGTTTGAAGTGGTTCAACATTGCCATGGGCATATTGCTGGCTGCAACGCTCTGGCCGATGGTGAAGTGAGCCTTCGGTTCATTTCAAAGGCTTGAGTTCGCCAAGCATCGTCGGGATGAGCTCCGAAACCGTCGGATGGATGTGCATGGCACGCTGGACGGTCGTGTACGGTGCCTTCGCATACATCATGTCGATAATGGAATGGATCGCCTCGTCGCCGCCCGTCCCGAGTATGGCGGCACCCAGAATGGCGCGGTTGTCAGCATCGACGAGGACTTTCATGAAGCCCTGCGTCTCGCCTTTTTCCACCGCGCGACCGACGCGGCTCATCGGGCGCTGGCCGACGAGAACCTGCTTGCCGGATTTTCGCGCCTCGGCTTCGGTCATGCCGACACGGCCCAGTGGCGGATCGATATAGAGCGCATAGGCCATTATCCTGTTGCTGACCCGGCGCGGATCATTGTCCAGAATATTGGCGGCTACGATCTCGAAATCATTGTAGGACGTGTGGGTGAAGGCGCCTTGGCCATTGCATTCGCCGAGCGCCCAGATGCCGGCAACATTGGTGCGGAGTTGGTCATCGACCGTGACATAGCCGCGCTTGTCGGTTTCGACGCCTGCCTTGTCGAGATCGAGATCGTCGGTGTTGGGCTGCCGGCCGACTGCCAACAGCACATGCGAGCCGAGAGCCTCGGGCTCGCCTGACGTGCAATAGAGGCCGACGCCGATATCTCGTCCCTTGGGCGTGAAATCTATGCATTCGGCATCGAGGCGAATGGCAATGCCTTCGTTTTCGAGAATGCCCTTGATCGCGTCGGAGATGTCCGGGTCCTCGCGCTGGATCAGGCGAGGCCCCTTTTCGACCACCGTCACCTCGCTGCCAAAACGGCGGTACATCTGGGCAAATTCAAGCCCGATATAGCTGCCACCGACGATGACCAGATGCCGTGGCAGAGTTTCGAGTTCGAGGATCGACGTGTTGGTGAGATAGTCGACCTGATCGATGCCGGGCGTGTCGGGCACGGCAGCACGGCCGCCGACATTGATGAAAATGCGGTCGGAAGCGAGCACCTGGTTTTCGACTGCGACTTCGCGCTGCGACAGAAAACAGGCCTGGCCTCGAACGACCGTGCACTTGTCCATGTCCTTCAGCCAGTCCTCGACGCCTTTGCGCGCTTTGCCGACGACCGCGTCCTTGCGGGCCTTCAACGCCTTCATGTCGACGCCGACGGCGCCGCCGATCGTCACGCCATAATCGGCGGCTCGTTGGGCGAGGCGCGCGGCATAGGCGCTGGCGACCAGCGTTTTGGTCGGTATGCATCCGGTGTTGACGCAGGTTCCGCCGAAGAGCTTGCGCTCGATCAGCGCTACCGTCATGCCGGCCTCAGTAAGACGGCCTGCAAGCGGCGGGCCCGCCTGACCGGCGCCGATGATGATCGCGTCGAATTTCCTGCTCATGGCACCAATGATACGATCAAATATGCGCCGATGATGGCGATAGCGCCAGCCTGAACGAATCAGCCCAAACATCTTGCCCTTCGCGTGCGAATCCTGTCAGTCCAAGGCTATGGAATTTTCACCTCAACAGGATGCGGCCCTGCAGGCGGTGGCGCGCTGGCTGAAAGGCGGCAAGCCGCAGGTTTTCCGGCTGTTTGGCTATGCCGGTACCGGCAAGACGACGCTGGCGCGCTATTTCGCCGAACATGTCGACGGGCAGGTGCAGTTCGCAGCCTTTACCGGCAAGGCAGCGCAGGTGCTGCGATCCAAGGGCGCCGTCAATGCGCGCACCATCCATTCGCTGATCTACCGGCCGCGCGGCGAAGAGGCGGTGGAGGACGAGGCCACCGGCAAGACATCTATGTCGCCGACATTTTCGCTGAACCGGCAAAGCCCGATCTCGAAGGCGGCGCTGGTCATCATTGACGAATGCTCGATGGTCGACGAGGCATTGGGGCGTGACCTGCTGTCGTTCGGCACGCCCATCCTCGTGCTTGGGGATCCGGGGCAATTGCCGCCGATCTCCGGCGGCGGGTTCTTTACCGAGCACGAGCCCGACTATCTGCTCACCGAAATCCACCGGCAGGCGCGGGACAATCCGATTATTCGCCTGGCGCTGGACGTGCGCGAGGGCCGGGAGTTCATGCGCGGCGATTATGGAACCGCCAGGGTGATCGGCAAGGAAGAGGTCACTCAGGAACTGGTGCTCAATGCCGATCAGGTGCTTGTCGGCACCAATCGCACGCGCAAGCGCTACAATCAGCGGCTGCGCGAGCTCAAAGGCTTTACCGCCAGCTATCCGCAGGCCGGCGACAAGCTGGTCTGTTTGCGCAACGATCCTTCGAAGGGCCTGCTGAACGGCTCGCTTTGGAAGGTGATGACATCGTCGCGCGAGACGGTGAAGCCCGGCATCAACCTCCTGGTTTCGCCGGAAGAGGACGATCCGGATCGCGGCGTCGCCAAGATCAAGCTGCTCAAGGCCGCTTTCGAAGACCCCGACGCGGAGATCGCCTGGAGCACGAAAAAACGGTTCGACGATTTCGACTACGGCTATGCGCTGACGGTCCACAAGGCGCAGGGTTCACAGTGGAATGAGATCGTGCTTTTCGACGAGAGCTACGCCTTCAAGGAGACCCGGCAGCGCTGGCTCTATACGGCAATCACCCGCGCCGCCGAACGGCTGACGGTGGTGCGGTAAGACCTAGGTCCACGCCCTCGGGGGTACAGGTTTCCCATAGCGAGAACTGGAGCGGTTCGCCAAATCGGAACCGCTCAATCGAAACGCTGCCGCCCATGCTGGCGGCTATTTGTGGACCGGGATCATCAGATGCGCATAGGGCGTGCCCGGCCACATGACATAGGGCTGCGTCGTATCGGGCTTGGCCTCGGTCGGATAGCCTTGCATGAGGTCACCCGCATTGACGATCATGACATGCGGGCCGGTCTCGATCCAGTTGTTGCCCTCTTCCGGCTTGGTCGCATAAGGGTCGGTGTTGCTGCCGTCGGTGCCGCCCGCCAGCATGTAGATGAAGCCGACCTTGTCCTTGGGCGGATCCTTCTTGCTGATCCACGCCATCGCCCATTCCATGGCATTGGCGTCGCCGCACATCGGATCGGGACCAGGTGTCGTCGTATTGTCCGGCATGCACCAGAAGCCGTTCTTGCCTTCGCGAAGCGTCCGCATCTTGCCGTCCGCTTCCATGGCATAGATGGTCGCTCCGGCACCGACCGCCGCGGGTGCGGCTGATTCGGCGCTCTTGATCAGGGCAGCGTCATCCGCGTTTGCTCCGGACAACGCAAAAAGGCTGCCAACTGCCAATATGGCAGCCGTCATCGAAAGCCGTTTCATGGCTGTTCTCCCAAGCGATGAATCTTGATGTGCATGATATTCCGGCCTGCGGCCATTGAGGGCCGTGCCTACCGGTGAGCCAAGCTTAAGCCTGTCATGCACCGCCCTACAATGTTAGCGGCAGCGCGTGACCTACCTAATATGACGGAACGCGGGGTAATGCCCTCCACCGAAAGAGGGATTGACGGTCCATAGGCCTACACCGGTCTGCCACCCACCCACTCCCAGGCAACCGCTTCCTCGTCCGCATTGAAATACCGGGTCTCGATGGAGGTGAGAGGGCCGAAAATGCCGACCATCGTGCGCAGCCAGCCTGGGCCACCGACGAGCGCGTATTTGCGGATGTGCCGCAGCGCCTGTGTTTTGCCGCGAACCGTCACGTCGGTGAACGCGGCGCCCCAATCGAAGCCCTCGTAACGGGTTATACGTACAAACAGATCGATTTTCTCGTGGACGGCATAGGCTCCCTCGAGCAGACCATAGGCATTTTCCAGATCAGCCGACGTAAAATGGCCGACGACTTCAAGCGCGCAGAGATCGTCGCGATCCGTGTCGATGCGGCGAATGGCGGGAACGGCTTCCAGCGGGTGCATCAAGGCGTCCTTCCGAATGGGTTTGGGCTGGAACACATAAATGCGCTGTCTGTTCCCGCCGAAGACGCTATAGAGGCTTGCTCGCAATCGTTCGAGGTTCGTCCCATGCCTGCCAAGCTTTCCGTCAATCTCAATGCCGTGGCCATGCTGCGCAATCGCCGAGACCTGCCATGGCCGAGCGTGACGGGGCTCGGACGCATCGCGCTCGCCGCAGGCGCTCACGGGCTGACGGTGCATCCCCGGCCGGACGAGCGGCACACGCGCTTTTCCGACCTGGCCGAGATCAGGGCCTTGATCGATGACGAGTTTCCGCAGGCCGAGTTCAATGTCGAGGGCTATCCGACGGAGGAATTTCTCCGGCTGGTGGAGAAGCACCAGCCCGATCAGGTGACGCTCGTGCCCGACGATCCGGCGCAAGCGACGTCGGATCACGGATGGGATTTCATAGGGCAGGCGTCATTTCTGAAGCCAATTGTCGCCCGGCTGAAAAAGGGCGGATTTCGCGTATCGCTGTTTGCCGACCCCGATCCGGCGCAGGTGCCCGCGGCCCGCGATACCGGCACCGACCGCATCGAGCTTTATACCGGACCTTATGGCAGCTACCATTCCGATTCCGAAAAAGCGCGCAAGGAGCTGGAAAAGCTCGGAGAAACCGCGGACGCGGCACTGGCCGCCGGGCTTGCCGTGAACGCCGGCCACGATCTGGTCGTCGCCAACCTGCCAGCCCTGGTCAAGCGCATTCCAGGGCTAACGGAAGTGTCGATCGGGCACGGTTTGACTGCGGACGCATTGGAATATGGTATGAGTGCTACGACGCGGCGATTTCTTGCGGCCTGCGGCTGGCCGGCATAGTTCACGCTCGTTTAAACGACTGTTTCGGCACATGAAATCTGCCGCGAGACCCGGCAGTTTTTCCCGCTGAACTGCGTTTCGATTTTGGAGCCGTTGAGGCATTGTTGCTGGTCCGCGCTTGAGCGGACGCAAGACATCTGTTGCTATTGCCGCGCCAGGGGAGTAGAGCACCGCGCCTCATTCGGAGTCGCCCATGCCCCATGCCACCCCTGGCCCTGAGGCGGAACTTTTGCAGCAGTCGGCATCCGCGAGCCCGGTCTCGCAAGATACCAAATTGCTCATGCTTGGCGCGCTGGGTGTCGTCTATGGCGACATCGGCACCAGCCCGATCTACGCCTTTCGCGAGGCGCTGGTCGCAGCCTCCGGCAGAGCCGTCGCGTCGCAAGAGGCGGTTTTCGGCGTGCTTTCGCTGATCGTCTGGGCGCTGACCATCATAGTCACGGTAAAATACATCGCTTTCGTGCTGCGGGCCGACAATCGGGGCGAGGGCGGCACGCTTTCGTTGATGGCGCTGGCGCAAGGCAGCTTTCAAAAACCCTCGCTGTTCATACTCGGCGTCGGAATCTGCGGGGCGTCGCTGTTCTTCGGCGATGCCATCATCACGCCGGCCATTTCGGTCCTGTCGGCAGTCGAGGGCATGAGGGTCGTCACTCCGGCGTTCGAACCTTACGTGGTTCCGCTGACACTTCTCATCCTTGCTGCGCTGTTTGCCGTCCAGCGTTTCGGAACGGGGCGTGTTGCGACGGTTTTTGGACCGATCACCGCCCTGTGGTTTCTCGCCATCGGCATTTCCGGCTTGATCCATATTGCGGATGCACCCGCGATTCTGGGGGCGCTTAATCCGATCCATATCGTCTCATTCCTGATCCATTCGCCCGGCGTGGCTTTTGTGACTGTCGGTGCAATCTTTCTTGCCGTGACAGGCGCTGAAGCGCTTTACGCGGACCTTGGCCATTTCGGCAGACGACCGATCGTTCTGGCGTGGCTGTCGATCGTTTTTCCCTGCCTGCTCTTCAATTATTTCGGGCAAGGGGCCTATGTGCTCGCCCATGAGGGAACGATCGGGCAACCATTCTTCGAAATGAACGGCGGCTGGACCCTTGTGCCGATGGTCGTGCTGGCGACCACGGCTACCGTGATTGCCAGCCAGGCGGTGATTTCCGGCGCGTATTCACTGGCGCGGCAGGCTGTGCAACTCAATCTGCTGCCGCGGTTCGAAATCCAGCACACGTCGGAAACTCAATCCGGCCAGATCTATATGCCGCGCGTCAACATGCTGCTTGCCATCAGCGTCATGCTGCTCGTGGTGGGCTTCCAGCAATCCAGCGATCTGGCGTCCGCCTACGGCATTTCGGTTACCGGCGACATGCTGATGACGACTGTGCTGCTTGCCGTGGTGATGCGACGGCTTTGGAATTGGCCGCTCCCTCGTGTAGTGGTGCTGATAGGCTTGTTCGCCTTGATCGACGTCGGCTTTTTCGCGGCCAATATCGTCAAGGTCTCTGAAGGCGGCTGGACCTCGCTGCTGGTCGCCGGGGCGATCATCCTTGTCATGTCGACGTGGGTGCGCGGCGCTCGATTGCTATTTGAAAAGACCCGCAAGAGCGAAATTCCGCTCGATTTTCTGGTCGGAAACCTCTCCGAAAAGCCGCCTGCAGTTGTTCCAGGCACCGCAGTCTTTCTGACCAGCGATCCGCAAAGCACCCCGACGGCTTTGATGCACAGTCTCAAGCACTACAAGGTGCTGCATGAAAGCAATGTGATCCTGACCGTCGTCACCGCACGACAGCCGAACGTGCCCGTCAACGAACGGGTGAAGATGGAAACTCTCAACAACCTCTTCATGCGCGTGACGCTGACCTTCGGCTACATGGAGCACCCGAACATCCCCAAGGCCCTGGCAATCTGCCGCAAGCAAGGCTGGAAGTTCGACATCATGACAACCTCGTTCTTCGTGTCGCGGCGCTCGTTGAAGGCTTCGCCCAATTCGGGCATGCCATTATGGCAGGATAAGCTGTTCATAGGGCTGGCGCGGACCGCTGCGGACGCCACTGAGTATTTCCAGATACCGACGGGCCGTGTGATCGAGATCGGCACGCAGGTCGCGATCTAGAAATTTCTCGAGCCGAACCGCGCCGACCGTGGAATTCGCACTTGCAAAGCGGCACGCATTTAGGCATTGATTTTTCCGAACCGTAACGTACGGTACGGATCGGATCGGAGCGAAGCCGACTTGTTAAGCCAGCACAGCCAAGGACCGGACAATTCCACGCAGGGCGCGCTTGGCGGCGATGCGGGCGAAGAATTGACGGAACGCCAGAAGGACGTTCTCAACGCGGTGCTGCGGCTTCTGGTCGAAGAGGGCGACAAGCTGACGATGACGGCGGTGGCGCGGCGGGCCAGTTGTTCGAAGGAAACGCTCTACAAATGGTTCGGCGACCGCGACGGACTGTTGACGGCGACCGTGCAGTGGCAAGCCTCGAAGGTGCGTGTCGCATCCGTCGATCGAGCGCGGCTCGACATGGTGTCGCTCACCGCAAGTCTCGAACGCTTTGCGTCGGATTGGCTGAGCGTGATTTCGAGCGAGACTTCGATCGCGCTCAATCGCGTGGCGGTCGGCCATGCGGGATCGGACAAACGGGATTTGGGCGCAATCGTGCTGGAAAATGGACGTCTGGCGATGGGCAGGCGTTTGAAGCCGGTGCTAATGGCCGGCCGCGACGCCGGCTTGCTCGCATTCGATGACGCGGAAGAGGCGTTCCGGACGTTTTTCGGACTAGTCGCCCGCGACGTGCAGATAAGGTTGCTGCTCGGCGACCGGCTTGAAATGACTGACGCTGAGATCGGCCGGGATGCGGCCCAGGCGACGCGGCAGTTTCTCGCTCTCTATGGAGCAAAAACCCCGGCGATTTGACGCCGCCTCTGAACCACGCAAGGGAAGGACCAGAAAATGCGCGTTTACTATGATCGCGATGCCGATCTCAATCTCATCAAGGGAAAGAAGGTCGCCATCATCGGCTATGGCAGCCAGGGCCGGGCGCATGCGCTCAACCTCAAGGATTCGGGCGCCAAGGAAATCGCTATCGGCCTGAAAGCCGGCTCGGCCACTGCCAAGAAGGTCGAGGCCGACGGTCTCAAGGTGATGAGCGTTGCCGAGGCAGCCAAATGGGCCGACCTGATGATGATGGCGACGCCCGACGAGCTGCAGGCGGACATCTACCGCGACGAAATCGCGCCGAACATCCGCGATGGCGCTGCGATCGCCTTCGCCCACGGCCTCAACGTGCATTTCGGCCTGATCGAGCCGAAAAAGACTGTCGACGTCATCATGGTGGCGCCGAAGGGTCCCGGCCACACGGTGCGCGGCGAATACCAGAAGGGCGGCGGCGTGCCGTGCCTGGTCGCCGTTCATCAGGATGCCTCGGGCAACGCGCTCGACCTCGGCCTTTCCTATGCCTGCGGCGTGGGTGGCGGACGTTCCGGCATCATCGAGACCAATTTCAAGGAAGAGTGCGAAACCGACCTGTTCGGCGAGCAGGTGGTGCTGTGCGGCGGCCTGGTCGAATTGATCCGCGCCGGTTTCGAGACGCTGGTCGAAGCCGGATACGCGCCGGAGATGGCCTATTTCGAGTGCCTGCATGAAGTGAAGCTGATCGTCGACCTGATCTATGAAGGCGGCATCGCCAACATGAATTACTCGATCTCGAACACTGCCGAATGGGGCGAGTATGTTTCTGGCCCGCGCATTATCACCGCTGAGACCAAGGCCGAGATGAAGCGGGTGCTCAAGGACATCCAGACCGGCAAGTTCACCTCGGAATGGATGCAGGAATACCGTTCGGGTGCTGCCCGCTTCAAGGGCATCCGCCGCATGAACGACAGCCATCAGATCGAGGAAGTCGGCGAGAAGCTGCGCGGCATGATGCCGTGGATTTCCAAGAACAAGCTGGTCGACAAGGCGAAGAACTAAGAGGCTGTCCGCAAATTTTCCGATTGCCGCAACAAAAGCGGTCAATGCAAAAGCCGGCGGAGCGATCCGCCGGCTTTTTGTTCAGATGTTGAATCCTGATCCTGAGCTAAGTGTCTGTAACAGCGGAAATATCAGCCGTAATGCCAGCTCGGCTTGGGTTCCTTTCCGGAAAAGCTGACGCCGATGCGCTTGTCCTTCCGCCAGACGACGGTGGAGCGATAGGCAATGCCGTCTATCGGAACATAGAGCAGGAATTCGGCTGGCACCGGCGCGCCAACGGGGACATCGAGTTCCGCGCCATTCTGGTGCATGTTGCGGACGACGCATTTGATTTCCGAATTCGAAATTCCGGTAAGGATCGATGCGCCTTTCAGCACGCGTCGGCGGTGTTCACGCCGCATGTCGGTTTCGTTGGCGTCCGCCATTCGAGAATTCCTCCGGGTCCGTGCCACCAGTGGAAGCGCGTGCACCTGTTCGGTTGGTGGCCAGCTATAGGCGCGGAGCCTCAAGAAAGCTTTAAGCCAGTATCGTCGAGCTGAACGGGTTACGGTCAGCTATAGGGAGACAAACACTGGCGCCTCGGTCCGTTGAAGGGCTGAAACGTGTTGTCCTTAGGGCGGTAGGAACGATAGCGCATGGAGCACCAGTCGACATGTGCAGGCGAGACGCGGATCCTGTAGGAACTGGGCGGCTGGACATAGCGGGGCCGGCCCATACGGTAGTCGGGGTCCGCATAGCGCGGCGATTGTACGCCCAGATCGAGATAGACATCGGGCTGGCGGTATTCACTGCGCGGAAGTGCAAGGTGCGGGGAGCTCCATCCGTGCAGGTGGCGCGGCCCGGAGTGGCCGATCAGGCAGTTTTCGCCGACGCCGCAGTGGGAAAGCAGTCGCTGCCCTACATTCAGCAGGGGAGACGACGAAGCGGCAGACGCTGAAAACCGCCCGGGCAAGGCGCCGGCGGATGTCGGCAAGAACAAGGCAGCCAGGACGGCGAGGGCCGCGAGGCCTGACAGCACGGATGAAGGCAAGGTCGTCTTCATTTTTCCTTCCGGATGAAAAAGACAGAGTACTCCGCTCGCCGGTTTCCGGAAATGGGCGGGTTGGGCTTTTGAGGGGAACGGTGGTAAAACCCGCCGGTTCCGGGTGCGACAGGCTTGTTTTTGACGGCACATCGGGGCAATGCTCGCCTCCATGTCGCTTCGCCTTGCCACGTTCAACGTCGAAAACCTTATGAACCGGTTCGATTATTCCGGTTTCCGCAATCAGCTCAATCAGGATCGGACGCTGGCTCTCTTCCAGATCAGGGACGAGGCCGAGTACAGGTTTCTGGAACAAGGGCGCGCCATCGCCCATGCGGACGACATGCGGCAATTGTCGGCGCTCGCCATCGCCGAGACCCGCGCCGACATTCTGTGCATGCAGGAAGTCGACAATATCGATGCGCTCCAGGCGTTCGAATATGGTTATCTGTTCAAGATGATCGGGCAGGGCTATCGCCAGAAATACACGACTTCAGGAAACGACACGCGCGGCATCGACGTGGCGGTGATGATGCGGACTGAAACGGCCGACGGCGACTCGATCGAATTCGTGCGAATGACCAGCCATGCGCATATTACCTACGAGGAGTTCGGCCTGCATACGCCGGAACTCGCCGCAATCGGCAATGAAGCTTTCGAGCGCATATTCCGGCGCGACTGCCTCGAGATCGACGTGAAGATCGGCGGCCGCCCGCTGACCATCTACTCGGTGCATTTCAAGTCCATGGGCAGTGCGCGCAACGGCGTGCCCGGACGCCATGCGACGATGCCGATCCGCATCGCCGAGGCGAAAGCGGTGCGACGGATCATCGAGAACCGCTTCGGCAAGGATCATGCGGGAGACAAGCGCTGGGTCATTTGCGGCGATTTCAACGACTACCGCCAGCGTGTGGTTATCGGTGGCAGTGCGCACGCCGGCTACAGCTTCGAGGTGGTGAACGAGGCCGAATCCTGCCTCGACATTCTGCTCGATGACGGTTTTGCCGAAAACATCGTCGAGCGCCGCCCCGAAATGGATCGTTGGACGCTCTACCACACGCGCGGCCCCGAAGAGCGGCATCTATGTCAGCTCGACTACATTCTTCTGTCGCCGGCGTTGGCCCGCGAGAATGCGGAAGCGGTGCCCGACATCGTGCGTGGCGGCCAGCCATGGCGCACCGTCTTTCCGCCCGGACAGGAAGTCGAACGCTACCCGCGCGCCGGCTGGGATCGGCCGAAGGCGTCCGACCACTGCCCGGTCGCAGTGTCGCTGCGTATCAGGTAATTCATGGCTTTCGACATTCCGCGTAATATCATCTTGCCGGTGGATGCGGTCGAGGTCAGGTTGGACCCTGCGCCGCATCCGTTCGAGATCGCCAACCGGGAGGCAATCGAGCGCAACTGGTCGGCTGAAAAGACCGAGCGTCCGGCGCTATTCGACGGCACGGTCGTGCTTCTGTCGGAGCTTTCCTATGCCGCCGGCAGATTGCGGGGCTGCTGCCACGCCATACGCTACGCGACCTTCCTGCATTGGCGCGGCAATCCTTCCATTCCGGGCGCGGAGCACGCTTTCGCGCAGGCAATGCTGGTATCGCGCGACAATGCGCTGATTACGATCCGCATGGCTTCCCACACGGTCAATGCCGGCTCGGTGTACTTTGCAGCCGGGTCGTTCGAACCGACGGATTTCGTCGATGGGATCGCCGACATCGACCTGAACATGATTCGCGAAGTGGGCGAGGAAACGGGCCTCGACATCAGCCAGGCGCGGCGCGCCGGGCGCTATCACGTCATGTCGGCTGACGGCGGCACGGTGATCTTCCGCCGCTATTTCCTCGATCTGGATGCGGAAGAGATTGCGGAGCGGATTCGCGGCTTTGTCGCGAAAGAGACCGAACCGGAGATCGACGGGCCGGTGATCATAGGCGGGCCGCACGATCTGCCGGACGGGCTGAAGCCCTATATGCGGCCGTTGGTCGAGTGGCATTTTTCCGGAGCGGAATGAGCTTTCACCCGCTCATGCCATTATTCGTGCCGCAGGGCATCGATCGGGTCGAGACGCGCGCCGCGCAGCGCTGGGAAGAAGCCGAAGACCATGCCGATCAGAGCCGAAAAACCAACGGCGAGCACAATGACGGCCACGCTCGGTGCGAATGGTATCGCAAGCGTGAGCGAGGCAGCGCCTGCCAGCGCAAGCCCAAGCAGGATCCCGATCAGTCCGCCCAATAACGACAACACCGTCGCTTCGACCAGGAACTGGATCAGGATGTGCTTTTCATGCGCGCCGATGGCCAGCCGTATGCCAATCTCTCGCGTGCGCTCGGTGACCGAAACCAGCATGATGTTCATGATGCCGATGCCGCCGACGAGCAGGCTGACGGCGGCGACTGCACCCAACATGCCGGTCATCGTCGCGGTGGCGCTCGCCATGGCGTCGGCAATCTGCGTCATGTCGCGCACCTGGAAATTATCCTCGCCATCGGCTGCGATGCGCCGCGTCTCGCGCAGGATCGTTTCGATGCTCTCCTGCACTGTCGAGGTAGGCACGCCGTCCTGCGCCGCGACATAGATGGCGTCGATGTCGCGGTTGCCGGCGATGCGCCGCTGGAAGGCGGGCAGCGGCATCATCACCACATTGTCCTGATCCTGGCCGAAACCGGAGGTGCCCTTGCTCTGAAGCACGCCGACGACCCGGCAACTCATGCGGTTGACCCGGATGGAAATGCCGTCGGGGTCGCCCGCACCGAAGAATTGCTGGCGCACCGTCTCGCCGATGACGCAGACATTGGTTCCGCCGCGAACCTCCTGTTCCGTGAACAAGCGGCCGGTGGACACGTCCCAGTCGCGCGCGATGAAGAAATCGGTATCCGTGCCCGTCACATCGGCGGCGATATTTTGCGCAGCATAGACGACGCGCACGCTTTTTTGCGATGCGGCCGACACGGCCTTGGCGTTGGTCAGTCCCTTCCTCAGGCCCACAAGGTCCTTCTCGTCCAGCTTGCGTGGCGTGAAGGAGGTGGAGCCGCCACGGTCCGGCCGGGCGGCGCGCACCACGAGCAGGTTGCTGCCGAGCTTCGAAATGTCGTTCTTGACCTTCTGGGTCGTACCGCCGCCGATGGTGATCATGGCGATGACGGCCGCGACCCCGATGACGATGCCAAGCAGCGTCAGGAAAGAACGCAGCACGTTGCGGCGAACCGAACGCAGCGCAAGTCTAATGGTTTCCCATAGCATCAGGCGGCCTCGCGCGTCATCGTATCGGAGGCGATGTGGCCATCGAGGAAGCCGATGGTGCGCTGCGCATAGGCAGCGATGTCGGCTTCATGCGTGACCATGACGATGGTCAGGCCAAGCTCGGCATTCAACCGCGTCAGCAGGTCCATGATCTCATGGCTGCGGGCGGTGTCGAGATTGCCGGTGGGTTCATCGGCAACCAGAAGCGTCGGCTTTGCAACGATGGCGCGGGCAATCGCCACGCGCTGCTGCTGGCCGCCGGAAAGCTCGGCGGGCGTGTGGTTCTGTCGGCCGAGGAGGCCAACCTGCTCCAGCGCCTCGATGGCGCGGTCGCGCCGCTCACCGGCTGCAATGCCGCGATAGATCAGCGGCAGCTCGACATTTTCCGCGGCAGTGGTTCGTGGCAGTAGATTATAGCCTTGGAACACGAAGCCGACATAGAGATTGCGCAGCACCGCGCGCCGGTTGCGATCCAGGCGGCCGGCATCGACGCCGAGAAAACCGTATTTGCCCGAAGTCGGCGTATCGAGGCAGCCGATAATGTTCATGGCAGTCGATTTGCCGGAGCCGGAAGGGCCCATGATCGCAACGAACTCGCCGCGATCGATCGCAAGATCGACGCCGGCAAGGGCGTTCACCCGGGCCTCGCCATGGCCGTAGGTTTTCCAGATCTTGTCAAAGGTGATCAGGGGTTCCCGCGTCATCGGCGTCAGTTCCGTGCCTGGCGGATGCCGGTCACGACAAGGTCGCCGGCGGCGATGCCGGAGAGGATTTCGGTGTTCTCGCCATCGGTTGCGCCGGCCTTGACCTTGACTGCTTGCGGAGCGCCGCCCTCCAGCACATAGAGCGTGCGCGAGCCATCCGCGGCGGGCGCTTCCTGCCGGCCCTGGCGGGATCGCCCGAAGCGAGGCATGAACAGGTTCTGAAGGCTCCAGCCGCGGCGTGGCTGCTCTACCGCGGGCCGATAACGAAAGGCCGTGTTCGGCACCAGTACGACTCCGCTGGCCTCGCGGGTGACGACGGACACGGTCGCAGTCATGCCGGGCCGCAGCAGCATTTCTGCATTGTCGACATCGAAGCGCGCGTCGTAGGTGACGACGCCTTCGGTGGTTACCGACGCATAGGCAATATCGCGGATCTCGGCGTCGAAGCGCCGGTCGGGAAAAGCGTCGACGGTGAAGCGTGCCTTCTGGCCGGGCGCTACCGAGCCAATGTCGGCCTCGTCGATTGCCGCTTTCAGCTCCATCTGCCGCAGATCGGCGGCGATGACGAAGAGCACCGGCGCTTGCAGCGAGGATGCGACGGTCTGGCCCGGATCGACCGAGCGCGTCAGAACGACGCCGTCGATCGGCGCGTAGATGGTGCTTTTCTCGAGGTCGGCCTGCTGCAGCTTGAGCTCGGCCACGGCGATCGCCAGATTGGCGTCGGCGCTCGCCACCGCGCTCTCGGCGCGGTCGCGCGCGGCCTCGGCCGTTTCAAGGTTCTGGTCCGCCAGCATGCCGCGCTTCGACAATTGCTGTGCGCGTGTCAGCGCCTGTGCGGTTTCCTTGAGCGTGGTCTTGGCGTCCATGACCTTTGCCTCGGCCGCCTTGGCGGAAGCTTCGGCGCGCTCGACCTGCGCGGAAAGCCGGGTCGTGTCGAGTTTCGCCAGCACGTCGCCTTTGCGCACCGGCTGATTCTCCTGGACTGCGACCGAGCGGATGACGCCCGACAACTCGCTGGAAATGTCGACCTGGGTCAGCGGCTGCAGGGTGCCGGTCGCCGAAACCTGGACGACAAGATTGCCGGTTTCGGCCGGCGTGGTGGCGTAGGCAACCGCCGCAGTGGAGCTTGCGGACCAGAAATAGGCAGCGCCCACGCCGACGAGCAGCAAGCCTGCCAGCGCCAAGGCCCATCCGCGCCGGCGCTTGCGGGCATTGTCTTTTCCGTCGATGCTAAGCGCTGCTTCGACAGAAGCTGGAGTTTCCGTCGCTGGCCGATTGACAAGTTGGTCCATGATGGCCCCCTTATGCCTGCGAACGTCCCTGTGCATCGACAATTCGTATCCAAGGGAAGGGATTACAAGTTAAATTTCGCTCATCTTTGGAATCGGGCCGAGGAACCTGGCGATGAAGGGCCGCAAATATCTCCTCTATGATGTGTTCACGCAGGACCCGCTTACAGGCAATCCGCTGGCGATCGTGCTGGAAGCCGAGGGCCTCGATGCGGCCGCGATGCAGCGTATTGCGCGTGAATTCAACCTTTCGGAGACGGCGTTCGTCGATGCGCCGGCAGATCCCAAGCACAAGGCCCGCGTGCGCATCTTCACGCCCGATTACGAGATGCCGTTCGCCGGTCATCCGACCGTCGGCACGGCGATCGCGCTGTCGGAGCTTGCCGGAGGCGAGGACGCCGACGAAATATTCGTGCTCGAGGAGAATATCGGCCTTGTGCGCTGCGCGATCTCGAGGAACGCATCCGGGCCATTCGCGGAATTCGATCTGGTTGAACTGCCACGGCAGCTCAAGCTGACCGTCGAGCCGGAAGTGGTCGGCGCCGTGCTTGGTCTCGATGCCGATGAAATCGGTTTCGAGAATCACCGTGTCGGCTTGTGGTCGGCGGGCGTGCCGTATCTTACAGTGCCGGTTGCCAATCTTGGTGTGGCGGCGCGCGCCAGACTCGATAGTGCAGCCTGGCAGGAATTCGCGCCGACAGGCACCGGTGGCAGCGCCGCGAACGTCTATGTCTACACCCGCGACACGCATGATCGCGACAATGCCTTTCACGCCCGCATGTTCGTGGCGGGCAATCCATCCTATGAAGACCCGGCCACCGGCTCGGCGGCGGCGGCTTTTTCCGGCGCAATCATGCACTTCGATCAACTGCCCGAGGGGCCGACGCGGCTATGGATCGAGCAGGGAATGGAAATGGGCCGCCCGTCACGCATCAGGCTGGAAATCGACGTGAAGGGCGGGCGGATGATATCGGCGCGAATCGGCGGGCATGCCGTGAAGGTGGGCGAAGGCCAACTGTTTGCCTGAGCGGTAAACCGGTTGATCTTTATGCAGAATGCGAAATCGAGGACTGGACAGGGTCGAAAGCTGTCGCTATATCCGCGCCAACACCGGCACGCCGGTGGTGTGGGTGTGTAGCTCAGTTGGTAGAGCAGCTGACTCTTAATCAGCGGGTCCACAGTTCGATCCTGTGCACACCCACCAATCTTTTCAATGACTTAGCATGAAATCCGTACATCCTTGCGCCTTGCGTGAGGTGATGCGAGTCCGTAGAGGCGCAAAGCCTCGTCAACTGCGTTTTAAGGCCTTTGCGGCAATCTCGCGGCATGGCTGGTTTCACGCTTCCAAAATTGAGATGGTTGGTCATTGGCGCGGTTGGCGCGGGTATCTGGGCGATGACGCAGGACCCCCCGGCTCAGCGCAGGCATCAGAGCGTCCAGCGGCCGGCCGCCGCCGTTCAGCGCAGTGCGGCGACGTCGAAGTCGTCCAAAACGCCGGTGAAAGTCACCGCGCCGGCGCCGAAGCCGACCCATATGACCACCAGCTCCATTGTGCGACCGCAACGCGTGGTGCCTGGCAAAACGGGTGATTGGTTCTACACGAGCGAGCGGGTAAATATGCGGGCGACTGCGAGCACGAGCGCGCCGGTCGTGGACACGCTGAAGGCCGGCGAAGCGGTCAAGCTCATCGTTCGGGACGGAAAATGGCGGCTTGTTTCGTTTCAGGGCAAAAAGGGCTGGATCCATGGCGACTATCTGGGAGCCAAGGAACGGCAATCCGGAAGCACGCCGCGCCCGCGCGAGGACGTCGTGAAAACGTCCGTGCTCTCGCCGTTGAAGCGCTTGTTGAGCGGTGGCCGCAAGCCGTCGCGGGCACCTCAGGCGGGCGATTGCCAATGTCCATACGACCTGATGATCGACGGCAGCCAATGCGGAGATCGCAGCGCCTACAGCCGCCGAAGCCGCAAAAACGTTCAATGCTACCTATAAAATGAAACCGCCGCGAGGCGCGGCGGTTTTGGTATTCCTGCGCGCCTGTCAGCGGCGCGAGAGCAAACCCAGCAGCAAGCCGACGACGGCAATTCCGACAACGGTTGCCGCCACCGGATTGTCCCGTGCCGCCCGCTTGACTGCGCGCGAGCGCTTGGCAAGGTGAGGAAGGGCATCGCTCACGCGGGCCATTATGTCTTCGTAGAGATCCGATGCGCCGTCGCGCGTATCCTCATAGGCTGCGGCTCCGCGCTTGGAGAGCGACTTCCTGAGCGAGGAGACTTCCCGCCGAAGCTTGACGATCTGCGTTTCAAGATCGTCCTCGATGTCGTCGCGAAGCTTTGAAAATGCGGATGCCATTATCGAAAATCCTTTTGGGTACGGTGGTGCCGAAACGACTGCCGGCGTTATTGGTTCCAACGCTTCCCGGGCTGAATGCGGTTCAGTTTTCGGAGACGCCGGCCTCCGCAAAGCTCGCCATACCCGTGTGGCATTCCAATGCCGAGCGAAGGATGTTGACTGCCAGGCAGGCGCCGGAACCTTCGCCGAGACGCATGCCGAGATCGAGCAACGGCGGCAGTTCGAGGGCACCGAGAAGCGCCCGATGGCCGGCTTCGGCCGAAACATGCGCAGCCTGCGCGTGCGCAAGTCCGGTTGGGTGAAGTTTCGCTAATGGGGCGGCGGCGGCTGTACAGACAAATCCATCGAGCAGCACCGGCACGCACAGTTGCCGCGCTGCAAGCGTCGCACCAAGGATGGCAGCCAGTTCGCGGCCGCCAAGAGCGGCTGCGACCTTCAACGGATCGTCCAGCCTGGCCACGTGCAGCGCCAGCCCCTTGTCGATGGCCGCGATCTTCCGTCGAAGACCCGCATCGTCGATCCCGGTGCCGCGCCCCGTCCAACGTTCGGCTCCGCCGCCGAACAGTGCGGCCGCGATCGCGGCCGCCGGCGTGGTGTTGCCTATGCCCATTTCGCCGAAGCAGACCAAATCGATATCGCGAGTGACCGACTGATGGCCGGCACGGACCGCTGCCAGAAATTCGGTTTCGTTCATGGCTTCGTTTTGGGTGAAATCACCCGTCGGGCGTTCGATGTCGAGGGGCAACACATCCAGTTGCGCGCCAGCGATCCGCGCCAACTGGTTGATGGCGGCGCCGCCGCTGGCAAAATTCGCCACCATCTGGGCAGTGACCTCTGAGGGAAATGCCGACACGCCCTGCGCGGTGACACCGTGGGAGCCGGCAAAGACGATCACCTTCACGTTTTCGAGTTTGGGCGTGTCTCGCTCCTGCCAGCGCGCCAGCCAGGCAACCAGCTTTTCCAAGCGGCCGAGGCTGCCCTGAGGCTTGGTCAGCGTGTCCTGTCGCCGGGCGACGGCCCCGGCTGCCTTTTCACTGCCGGAAGGCAGCGCGCGGCAGGCTTCACGCAGTTCATCAAGGGAATTGAAGCTCATGGGGTAAAATCTCCGGGGATCAGGAAAAAATAACGGAAGCGGCAAGCAGCAGGGTGATTTCGCCGATCTGCTGCATGGCACCAACAGTGTCTCCAGTGTGGCCGCCGATCTGACGCAGGCAGAGGCCACGAAACAGTGCGAAGGCCAGACCGAGGCAAAGGGCAGCCGCAAACATGCCGGGCAGGCCGAGAACAAGCAGCGAAATCAGCCCAAGCGCCAGCGCGCCATTGGAGGCATTGGCCGAAATGAGGCCGGCATTCGCCGACAGCCCGTCAAGGCGGGCAGCGGGCAGGAAACGCATGAAGGCCGGGATTAGCGCACGGGAGGCGACATGCGCGGCAATGAGGGCTGAAGCGACTTCGGCAGGGCCGGCAATGCTGGAGAGGGCCGACCAGCGCAGCAGGATGGAGAATAAGAGCGCGCAGGCGCCATATGTGCCGATGCGGCTGTCGCGCATGATCTCCAGCTTGCGCTCGCGAGTGGTGCCACCGCCGAAACCGTCGGCGGTGTCTGAAAGACCGTCCTCATGCAGACAGCCGGTCGCGAGCAGGGTGGCTGCGACCGCCAGGACAGCAGAGGGCGCCGGCGGCAGGCCGAGAAAGGTAGCGATGGCGTAGACAAGCGCGCCGATGATGGCGACGACCAGCCCGACCACTGGCGCGGCCCAAATCGACGCCGCCAGTTTCGCCTCCTTCAGATCGACGGCCGGAAGCGGCAGGCGTGTGAAGAAGATGAGGCAGAAGGCGACATCGCGGGCAAGGCTGCGGCCTGTCAGGGAGTTCATGCGTTAGAGCCTTTCAGGGTCATCTGGCCCGCAGGATTTGCCGCTGGCGGGGCGCCCGCGGCGTCGGCCGGACTTGGCCGATAGCCCACATCGGCCGGCACCGCCCTCCTGGCGGATCGCCACGCCATCGAACAAACAGAACTGCATCCGTATAATCCTGAAAGGTTCTAACCTCTGGCGATGGCATGGAAGAAAGTGCCGGTGACATGCCCGCGCCGCCCGCCGGCCGCGCCGAGCGGATTGCCCTGACCGTCAGCGAGGTCGGTCAGCTTCTCATCATTTCCGGGCGTGGTTATTTGCGCGTAGTGGAATTCATGGCCGCGTATGACATCGCTGGCGCGCCCGAGCGGGCAGTTGGAAAGAAGCCTCGCCTGGCGATAGCCGAGATTCATCCTGCGCTTGGCAAAGCTTGTCGAATGGCCGAGCAGCCCGAGCATTTCATGCCTTACGCCGTCGGCATCCTCAAGCGCCTCGCCAAGCACCATGAAGCCGCCGCACTCGCCATGGACCGGGCGTGTCGTGGCGAATTCCTGCATTCCAGCCCGGAAATTGCCGGCCGAAGCCAGCTTTCCGGCGTGGAGTTCCGGATAGCCGCCCGGTAGCCAGCAGACATCGCAATCATCGCGCGGCGCTTCATTGGCGAGCGGCGAGAACGGCACGAGTTCAGCGCCTTCATTGCGCCAGTGCATGGCGATATGCGGATAAAGGAAGGTAAAGGCGGCGTCGTTGGCAAGTGCAATGCGTTGTCCGGGCGGGTTGAGCGCGTCGGAAAAATCCGCGTCCGAGGGGGCGAGCGGCGCCATCAGCGAAACGATGGCGTCGAGATCGAGCGAGCGCTCGGCCATGTCGGCAAGGCGGTCGAGGTGGGCGATCATGTCGGCATGTTCAGAAGCCTGGACGAGGCCGAGGTGACGTTCGGGCAGGGTCAATGAAGGGTCGCGCAAGATGGCGCCGACGACGGGCAGGCCGATCTTCTCGACCGCCTCTCCGGCGAGACGGCGGTGCCGCTCGCTGCCAAGACGGTTCAGGACGACGCCAGCGATGCGTACATCCGAGTCGTAAGTGGCAAAACCCTTGGCGATTGCGGCCGCCGTCTGGGACTGGCCTGACACGTCGAGCACCAGAAGCACCGGCAGATCATAGAGGCGGGCCAGATCGGCGGCGGAACCGGAACGGCCGAGGGTGCCTGGAATACCGTCAAACAGACCCATTGCGCTTTCGACGACGAGCAGGTCGGCGTCCGATGCCGCACTCGCGGCGAGCGCATTGAGCAATGGAGGCGACATTGCCCAACTGTCGAGATTGACCCCCGGCAGGCCCGTTGCGACGTGGTGAAAGCCGGGATCGATATAGTCGGGACCCGACTTTGCTCCGCGAGCGCGGATGCCGCGGCGGGTCAGTGCGCGCAGCATGCCGATGGTGACACTGGTCTTGCCGGAGCCGGAGCGTGGTGCGCCGATGATGAGGCCGCGCGCCGTCATGAGCCACCCATGAGTTCGGCCCGCACGGAGACGATGTCGCCTACCACGATCAGCGCCGGCGACGAGATCTCCTGGGCGGCGGCCTGAACCACGATGTTGCCCAGTGTTGCGATGAGCACGCGTTCCTGCGGCGTCGTCGCCGCCTCGATGATGGCGACCGGCGTATCTGCCGCGCGCCCGCCTTCCAACAGGGCGGCGGCAATGACCGGCAGCGTCTTCATGCCCATGTAGACGACGATCGGCTGGCCGGTGCGGGCAAGGGCGGCCCAGTCGAGGTCGTCATCGTCGGCGGTGTGGCCGGTGGCCAGAATGATCGCCTTGTTGATACCGCGCATCGTGGCCGGAATGCCGTTTACCGCCATGGCGCCGAACGCCGAAGTCAGGCCGGGCAGGACACGCACCGGTATTCCTTCGCGCGCCAGCGCCAACGCTTCCTCGCCTCCGCGCCCGAAAACGTAAGGGTCGCCGCCCTTGAGACGCAGAACGCGCCGCTTTTCCCGCGCCAGCCGCAGCAGAAGGGCATTGATGTCTTCCTGCTTCATGGAAGGTCTGCCGCCGCGCTTGCCGGCGTAGAAAAGCTCGGCGCCTTCGGCTACCGCGACGACAGCGGGCGAAACGAGCGCATCATGCACCACGGCATCGGCCTGGGCGAGTGCGGCAAGCACGTCGAGCGTCAGGCAGCCAGGGTCGCCCGGACCGGCGCCAGCCAGCCAGACATGGCCGGGCTCAAGCTGCGGCGGCTGATGGTTCAGGCGGGCGAGGGCTTTTTCGAGCATCATTGATTTCGTTTCACAGGCCGCGCCCTCGGAAGCGGCGTTGATAATAGGCGTCGTAAAGCGAGCTTTCGCGGAAGTCCTGTGCGGCGAGGCTTCGCCCGACGAAAATAATGGCGGTGCGCTCGATCGGGTCCGCAGCGAGTTCGGAGGCGATAGTCGCCAAGGTGCCGCGAATCACGCGCTCGTCCGGCCAGGAAGCGTGGAAGACGATCGCTACCGGACAATCGGCGCCATAAAGCGGCGTCAGTTCGGCGACGATTTCGTCGATGGCGTGGATCGCCAGATGGATGGCGAGCGTGGAGCCCGTCTTGCCAAAGGCGGAGAGGGTTTCACCCGGCGGCATCGGTGAGGCGCGGCCAGAGACGCGGGTGAGCACCAGCGACTGGGCAAGTTCGGGAATAGTCAGTTCGCGGCCAAGTGCTGCCGCAGCCGCGGCGAAGGCCGGAACGCCGGGCGTCATCGTGTAGGGGATGCCATGGCGCGTAAGCCGGCGAATCTGTTCGGCGACCGCGCTCCAGACCGACAGGTCGCCCGAATGGAGCCGCGCCACGTCCTTTCCGGCTGCGTGGGCGGCTACATACTCCGCCTCGATCTCATCGAGCGACAAGGGCGCGGTATCGACAAGCCTGGTATCCGGGCCGCAATAGAAGAGCATTTCGGCCGGCACGATCGAACCGGCATAGAGGCAGACCGGGCAGCGCGCCAGAAGATCGCGGCCGCGAACGGTGATGAGGTCTGCCGCACCTGGACCCGCCCCGATGAAATGGACCGTCATTCGACCTCTCCACTGATGGCGAGCGCGCAGGTAACCGAATCGAGAAGGAGGCGAGGCCCGAGCAGGCGCGCCCCTTCGCCGGCGGCGGCAAGCGCTGCCGCTTCCGAGACCGACGCTACTCCGGTCAGCGTCAATGAAAGTTCCGAGCGGCTGGGCGTCTCGGTTCCCGCACGCGCCAAATCGGTGTCGTCGACGATGATGAGAGGAAGCCCGAGCTGCCGCGCCGCCGAATGGATAGCGGTCTCGTCGCGTTTCAGGCTGGCGGTCGCCAAACCGCCCAGGCTCGACAGATCGAGCCGGTATTCGGCGAGCGCCGCGCTTATGGCGCTCAGCACCTGCTGTTCGCTTACGCCCTTGCGGCTGCCGATGCCCGCGAAGATCATGGCTTCACCCACGACCATTGCGTGACCGGCATGGCAGGGCGCCAACCCTGCATGGAGCCGATGGGCGCGGCGCGCGAAACCGCCATGCGGGTGAGTTCGCCGCCCAGTCTGGCGTGCAAGGCAAGCAGCAGCACCTCCATTTCGAGCGTCACGGCATTTGCGACCAGCCGCCCGCCCGAGGGCAGGGCGTCGATTGCCGCATCCATGACACCCTGATCCGTGCCGCCACCGCCGACGAAGATCGCGTCAGGTTTTTGAAGCCCGGAAAGAGCCTCGGGAGCGCTGCCTTCGACTATGAGGAGACCCGGCACGCCGCAGGAAGCCGCATTGCGGCCGATGCGGGCGGCGCGCTCAGGCGAAGCCTCGATCGCGATCGCGCGCAGCGATGGATCGCAGAGCATCCATTCAATGGCGATCGAGCCGGAGCCAGCACCGACGTCCCACAGCAATTCGCCGCGCCGCGGTGCGAGCGTGGAAAGCGTCACGGCGCGCACTTCGCGCTTGGTGACCTGGCCGTCATGCTCGAACAGATCGTCAGCCATGCCCGTCGTGAGCGGCAGGATCCGCGCTTCAGGCGTTGATTCCACTTCGATTGCCAGAACGTTGAGCGGATTGATGTTTTTCTCCGAGAAAGTCACCGCGCGTACTGAGACCAGCCGCTCCGAAGGGCCGCCGAGCGCTTCCAGGATGGTCAGCCGCGACGGGCCGAAGCCGAGTTCGGACAGGAGGTGCGCGATGGCGGCCGGGCCGTCGCCATCCGAGGTCAGCGCCAGGATGCGGGCCCTTGGATGTAGCAGCGGGCAGATCAGGTCGATCGGCTTGCCGTGCAGCGAAATCGTCTGCACGTCGGCGAGAGACCAGCCGAGACGCGCAGCAGCAAGGCTGAACGAAGATGGCGCGGGCACGACATGCATCTCGTTGGCCGGCACGTGGCTCGCCAGAGTTGCGCCGACGCCGTGACAGAAAGGATCGCCGGAGGCGAGCACGCAGACGCGTCGCCCCCGCAACTCCAGCACGGCGCCCATGCCGGCATCGAATGGCGACGGCCAAGGCTGGACTGCGCCATGCACAAGCTGTTCCACCAGCGCCAGATGCCGCCTGCCACCAAAAACCGTTTCGGCTTCCGCAATGCGGCGCTTGGCCTCGTGGCCAAGACCTTCTACACCGTCTTCACCGATGCCGATGATGCTGAGCCAGCGTCCGGCCTCGGCGGATTCGCGCTCAGCAGGCATGATGGCACACCGGATTCTGATACTTGGCGGAACCACTGAGGCCCGGCAGCTTGCCGGAAGGCTGGCCGGTCGCACCGATGTTGCGGTGACGCTGTCGCTCGCCGGCCGTACCGTCGATCCAGTCGTGCTGCCGGTGCCGGTACGTCGCGGCGGTTTTGGCGGCGCACAGGGGCTTGCCCGCTATCTCAGCGACGAGCGCATTGATCTGCTGGTTGACGCCACGCATCCTTACGCGGCCGGCATTTCGCGCAATGCCGCGGAGGTGGCTTCCGTCGCGGGCGTCTCCATAGTTGCCCTGCGGCGCCCGGCCTGGATGCCGGTGCCAGGCGACCGCTGGACGCTGGTCGAGAACGGCGCGGGCGCGGTCGCGGCGCTCGGGGAAAAGCCGCGCCGGGTATTCCTGGCGCTCGGAAGGCAGGAGATCGCGGATTTCGAGGCTGCGCCGCAGCACGCCTATGTCATTCGCAGCGTCGATCCAGTCGAACCGCCGCTGAATTTGCCGACCGCCACCTATATCCTGGCGCGCGGGCCGTTTCGCGAGGAAGATGAACAAGAACTTCTGACCAGCCAGCGCATAGATGTGGTTGTGGCAAAAAACAGCGGCGGGGCAGCCACTTACGGCAAGATCGCCGCTGCGCGCGAGCTCGGCATCGAGGTCGTTCTGTTGCGCCGGCCGCAACTGCCGGAGGTTCCAGCAGCAGCCAGCGTCGCGGAGCTTCTGGACTGGATCGATCATTGGCTGGATTCCGTCGAAAAGCGCGGTGTGTAGACCAGCGGAGGCTTGTGGGCGCGCTCGACAATGCTGGTCTCGGGCGAGCCGATCATGACGCAGGTGGCCATGTCGGCTTTCGCCGGATCGGCTTGCTCAAGCTTTACGATCTCGATTCGTTCGTCGGGCCGACCGGCAGCACGGCCGAAAATGACCGGCGTGTCACCCGGCAAATGCCGCCGCAATATTTCGAAGGCGCTGCCGAGCTGCCAGGGCCGCGCCTTGCTGATCGGATTGTAAAGCGCGATCACGAAGCCTGCGCTGGCCGCCGCTTCCAGCCGGCGCTCGATCACCGCCCAGGGTTTCAGATTGTCCGAAAGCGAAATGGTGCAGAAATCATGGCCGAGCGGCGCGCCGATGCGGGCCGCAACCGCCAGCATCGCAGTGACGCCGGGGATAATCGTCAGATCGATGTCGCGCCATTCGACAGGGCCTTTTTCGATCGCCTCGCAGACCGCGGCGGCCATGGCAAAGACGCCCGGATCCCCCCCCGAGACCACAGCGACTTTCGCACCCTCCGCTGCCCTTTGCAGCGCTGCATTGGCTCGCGACAATTCCTCCCGATTGTCGGAGGCGATGCGGGTCTGGTCCGGCCGCAATTCCAGCCGGTCGACATAAGGCCCGTAGCCGAAGAAGAATTCGGCCTCGGCCACCGCATGGCTGGCCTCCGGTGTGACCTGGCTGGCATTACCGGGTCCGAGCCCGATGACGAAGAGCTGTCCGCTCATGGCCGCCCCTCCCAGCCGGGTACCAGCACGATGGCGAAATAGGGGGCGCTGTCGTCGCGTTTGTCGGAAAGCTTCATGGCCGCGGTGTTTTCCATCGTGCCGCGCTCGACATAGACGGCGCGGTCGAGCTTGCCGGATGCTCGCAGCGCGCGGCGAATTTTGGGCAGGTTGCGGCCAACCTTCATGATTACCGCCGCGTCGGTGTCGGCCAGCCGGCGCGTCATCTCGAATTCGCTCATCGTGCCGGGCAGCACGCTCAGCACATCGTCGCCTTGCACGATCGGCAGGCCGGTCTGCGACCAGCAGCCCGACATGGCCGTAACGCCGGGGATCACTTCGGTCGGGAAATGCTGCGACAGGCGGACATGCAGATGCATGTAGGACCCGTAGAACAGCGGGTCGCCCTCGCTAAGCACGGC
The DNA here is from genome assembly GCF_047739745.1 of Borborobacter xinjiangensis. Classification (NCBI taxonomy): domain Bacteria; kingdom Pseudomonadati; phylum Pseudomonadota; class Alphaproteobacteria; order Hyphomicrobiales; family Phyllobacteriaceae; genus Borborobacter; species Borborobacter xinjiangensis. The sequence continues at coordinate 287,650 of NZ_JBLLVA010000001.1, forward strand.
GACAGTCCGGCCCGCCTCCAGATGTGCGGCAACAGCGCGGGCCGACTCCTCGTAAAAAGCGCTGATCGCCGATTTATAGTCGGCGTGGCTCCTGTCGATTTCAGTGGTAACCGGATAGAGCAGCGGCAACTCGATGATATCAGGCTTCAGATGCTCGGAAATGGTGGCGCGCGCATTTCCGTTACTGCCGCGCTTGGCGAAATGCGCGAGCACATCGGCCTCGCGCAGCGCCCGCACCGCTTTCAGCGTCAGCAATTCGGGGTCGCCGGGGCCGGTGCCGACGCCGATCAGGCGGCCTTTGGGCTGGATGCTCATAGGCCAGGCCTCGCCAGCGCATTGATAGCGGCGGCTGTCATGGCGCTGCCGCCGAGGCGGCCGCGCACGATGGCGTAGGGCACGCCGTAGGAGTTTTCAGCCAGCGCGTCCTTGGACTCGGCCGCACCCACGAAGCCGACCGGCATGCCGATGATGGCTGCGGGCTTCGGGGCGCCATCACGCAGCAATTCAAGCAGATAGAAGAGGGCCGTGGGCGCATTGCCGATGGCCACGACCGACCCCGCCATGCGGTCCTCCCAGAGCTTGATGGCGGCGGCCGAGCGGGTGTTGCCGATCTTTCTGGCCAGGGCGGGCGTCCGCTCGTCGCGCAGGGTGCAGATCACTTCATTGTCGGCGGGCAGGCGGGCTCGGGTCACGCCGCGCGCGACCATTTCGGCATCGCAGAAGATCGGCGCGCCAGCCTTCAGCGCCGTGCTGGCAGCTTCCACGAAGCCGGGCCCGAATTCAAATTTGTCAGCCGCCTCAACCATGCCGCAAGCGTGAATCATGCGCACGGCGACGTCCGCCTCGGCAGCGGAGAAGCGGGTAAGGTCGGCTTCGGCGCGAATGATGGCGAAGGAGCGCTCGTAGATCGCGTCGCCGTCGTGGATGTAATCATATGCGGACATTGTCACCTTGCTGAAAAAACGCGGCGATCCGGGCACTGCCGAGGCGCGCGAGACAGGTTGTCGGGGTTTCGCCGGAGCGGCGTTCCTTGCGAAGTGCAGCGGCCATCCGGCTAAGGCCGGACACCAGCGTCTCGCTGGGTGCATCTACTATTGGAGCGCTTCTGGCTGTTGCGGAGAAAACGAGCCCGACGCGCCCATTTTCGCCGCCGATGAGGGTAAACGGGGCAGTGCCCGGATGGGCGCAGCCTTTCGCGCAACCGGAGACGTGAAGGAAAAACGCGGCGTCGAGCATGTCGCCGGATCCACGAGCGATTTCCTCGGCGATATTGCGGGCCGCGATATGGCCCGAGGCGCATGCCGGTGCGCCGGGACAGGCCATGATCATACGGCGTGGATCATCGGCATCGACGATGAAGCCCAAAGACGCCGCGATCCGCTGAAATTCGGCGCAGGCGGTGCTTGAAAGGCCGAGCACGAGCAGTGCCCGTTGCTGCGCGAGCCGGATTTCCACGGCGCCCAACGATGTGGCCTGGCGGCATAGACTTATAAGCGCATTTGCATGCACGCTGCCGAAGGGCAGACCAACGCCGACAACAGGTTTTCCGTGCGCGCCGGCGAGAATTCCGATTGGAGAAGACGAGGTTAGTGCCGGATGCTTATTTCTTGATTCATCAAGCCGGGGCGGGCACTCAGCCATCGCTCGCATCTGCGCCGACGAGAGATCGCGGGCGCGGGCCTCGTGCCCCCGCTCTGCGATGGCCCGCAAGATCGCGAGAGCTGCGTCGCAGGCGTCATCCTCATTGAGCGTGCCAAGGCAGGCAGCGGTACTCGCGTCGCCGGCAACGGCAAGCAACCAGCTTCGATCGGCGAGCGCGACAAGCCTGACATCGGCTTGCACGGTGTTCATGGTCAGTTGGCCGCCGCCATCAACGACCACGGAAACCTTCGGGCCTAACTTATTTTCGAGACCGGACGTCTCGATGGCTTGGCGGATACGCTCGACGAGCGCAACGGGATTGCTGATCTCCTGCGGGTCGAGCCCGGCCAGTGGTCCGGTTTCGGCCGGAACACCGGTCCGGACCGCAATGCCCAGCATATCGACCTCCGCAGCCAGCAATGATGCGCTTTGCGCCGTCAATCCGCGAATCTGCAGGCTGCCGCGCGCCGTCACCTCCACAATGCCGTTGCCGTGGCGGAGAGCCGATTCGCCGAGTCCAATCAGGATATTGGGGGAAAGTCCTCCAGCGACGGGATTGAGGCGCACCAGGAGCCCATCGCCGGTATGCATCGGGCGGGACAAGGCCGGACAGGCGCCACGTCGGGAAAAGGCGCTCACGCTGCTTCCTCCAACGCCTCGGCCTCTGCAATCAGGCGCGCCAGGTCATCGTCTATCGAGTTGCGCAGCGGGTGCCAAAGCCCGCGACGGCGCGCGGAGGCCAAGCGCTGCGCTATAGCCTTGGCCGCCGCCGGATTTTCCTGCAGCAGGAAGGCGCGGACTGCCTCGTCGCCCAGATAGGCGTCGTGAACGGCCTCGATCAATGCGCCGGGAATCGCTTCTGTCGTTTCGGCGAAACCGACAAGCCTGTCGACGGTTTCGGCAAATTCGGAGGCGCCGCGCGGGCCGTGCCGCATCTGGCCCGCGATGAAGCGCGGATTGACGGCGCGGGCGCGGACCACGCGTGACACGGCCTCGGTTATCGAGCGCGGTCGCGGGTTTGCCGGATCGGTGGTGTCGAGGACGATGACGTCGGCATTTTTTCCCAGCGCTGCGACGGCTGCGGAAAAGCCGCCGATGAAGGCGACATCGGCCGAGCCCTCCAGGATGTCGCGGCCGGGATCGTCGCCCGTGTGGACCAGCAGATCCGCCTCGGCAATGCGCGCCGCAAACGCGCCTGGCGCCGAAATGCCTTCGCCTTCGGCACCGCCATAGGCGTGCGAGGTGGCATTGAGATATGCGTGGCCGAATTCTTCCCGATTGGCCCATCCGCCGCTCGAGAGCAGGTCCTCCAGTCCGGCGCCATATGTGCCGGGCGAGGAGCCGAAAATGCGCGAAGGCGCCTTGCCGGTTGCGCGCATATCCGCCGCGAGAGGGTTTTCCGACTCGTCTTCTTCGCGTGCGGCAATGGCTTTCACGGCCGCGTCGATGAGAGCGATCTGGGTCGGAAACATGTCGCGGAAGAGGCCCGAAATGCGCCAGGTGACATCGACGCGCGGCCGCCCGACCGCTGCCGGCGGCAGCACTTCGATGCCGGTGACGCGTCCCGTCGATGCATCCCATTGCGGACGGCACCCCATCAGGAACAGCCCCTGCGCAATTTCCTCGCCGCCGGTGCGCAGCGAGGCGCTGCCCCAGAGATCGATGACCAGAGAGCGCGGCCAATCGCCATGGTCTTGAAGGTAGCGGCGCAGCACCTCTTCGGCTGCGGCGCGGCCGAGGTCGAACGCGGTCGGCGTCGGCATGGTGCGCGGGTCTGCAGTGAACAGGTTGCGGCCGGTCGGCAGAACGTCGGTGCGACCCCGAGCAGGCGCCCCGGCGGGTCCGGCATGGATATGACAGCCGTCGAGCGCGGCAATGAGTGCGCTGCGTTCGCTCTCGGCACTGCCGCGGCGCATCGGGTCCGGCTCGTCGGTTGCCGCGCGGCCATATATATGCAGGCCGTCCTTGATGGTGAAATCCTTGAGGTCGCAAAGCCAGGCGTCGATGCGGCGCAGCGCTTCGTCGGGCGCATCGGTGCCCGCCACGCCGGCCTCGGTGGCTAAGCCAGTGCTGGCGGCGGTTTCGACGATCAGTCGCGCCAACCGGTCGCGACGGCGCCGATCGAGCCCGTCGGCCTGAGCATATTCGTCGACCAGCCGCTCCAGTTTCTGCTGATTCTCATCAAGCCCGGCCTGCGTTAGTGGTGGCGGCAGGTGACCGAGGGTGACAGCGGAAATGCGACGCTTGGCCTGCGCCGCCTCGCCGGGATTGCTGACGATGAATGGATAGATCACCGGCAGCGCGCCGGTGACGATTTCTGGAAAACATTCACCGCTCAACGCAACTGTCTTGCCCGGTAGCCATTCCAGCGTGCCATGCGCGCCGACATGCACCAGCGCGTGGCAACCGATACCCTTTTGCAGCCAAAGGCCGAAGGCGAGCAGCGCATGACGCGGCGGCAGCGATGGATCGTGATAGTCGGCGCGGCGATCCGCCGAGCGCCCGCGATCAGGTGCAAGGGCGACGGTGACGTTGCCGAAAGTCGCCGCGCGAAAGCGAAAGGTGGATTGCTGCGTGTCCCGAACTGCGTCGCCCCATGCCGCGTTTACGGCATCGATTGCGTTCGTGGGAAGCTTTAGGGCGAACGTACGATAGTCGTCCAAGGCAAGCGCGTGATCGGAAGCATCCAGTGCCGTCAAAAGATCACGAGAGCTTTCCGGAATCTTTTCAACAAAGTAGCCTTCGGCCTTCAGGTCGTGCAGCATGGCGAGCACGCTCGAGGGCACGTCGAGGCCAACCGCGTAGCCGATGCGGCCGGGGGCGCTCGGATAGTCCGGAATGAGGATCGCGATCTTTCGCGTGGCGCGCGGTTCTTTCTGCAGGCGGATGAAGGCTGCAAGGCGGTCGGCGGCCCGCGCGATGCGGTCAGGCTCGGGCCGATTGGCGAAGGCCTTGAATGCCAAGGCGTTGTCCGCTTGCGTTTCGGCCTTGAAGGAGACCGCACCTGCCATGATGCGACCGTCAAGCTCGGGCATGACGACATGCATGGCAAGGTCCGCGGGCGCAAGTCCGCGCTGGTTCGTCGCCCAGGCTTCGCGGCGGGTTGTGGCGGTGATGACCTGGAAGACCGGCACGCTGGCGCGGTCGAACACCGTTTCCACGCCGGGCTCGGCGCCTGTGGCAAACGCCGTGGCGGTAACGATGACGCTCGGCGAAAGAGACCTGAGTGCCGGTTCGACGAAACCGAGCGAGGCCGGATCCTTCAGGCTGGAGACGAAGATCGGCACTGGCGCCATGCCGCGCTCGCGCAGCGCTTCGACAAGCGCGTCGATAGGCGCCACATCGGCGGCAAGCAACATGGAGCGATAAAAGAGAATGGGAACGACCGGCGCGCCGACCGCCAATCGGGGGGAGGCCAGAGGTGCGGTCACGACGCCGGATTCCGGGTCGTAGAAGCCGGCCTTGGGGACATTTACCGGCGCGACCGGCGCCACCTCGCTGCCGGCAAGCGCCGCCAACTTGCGCATGACGCCGCTCATATTGGCAGGACCGCCCTCACGGAAATAATCGAGTAGATCGTCCAATTGGTCGCGGGGCAGGGTAGAGCACTCGATCAGCCGCAGATCCTGGTCGCGGCATTCGCCGGGCAGTAGCGCGAGGCGGATGTCGTTCTCGCGGCAGATGGCGGCGAGCCGGTCGCAACCATAGCGCCACCAGTCGTAGCCGCCGAGAATGCGGACCAGGATCACCTTCGCGTGGCTTGCGACACTGTCGATCCACAGATCGACCGACATGGGATGGCGCAGGTCGCGAAGCGCGGCCAGCCGCATCGACGGCAGTGTGTCGGCATTGACCCTCCACGCCGCTGCCAGCCCCGCCAGATCGCTGTCGGTGAAGGAGAGCGCCACGATATCCGCCGGCGCCTGCCGCAAATCGACCGGCTCGACCAAATCGTCGAGGGAGGCGGATGCCGTGGTTAATATGTGCATGGCGAAATTCGCCCGTCGGAAATTGGAGATCGCCCCCTCACCAGCTCGCTGCGCTTGCCACCTCTTCCCGAGGGGAGAGGAGACGCAGCGGCGATGGCTTCCTCTTCTCCCCACTGGGGAGACGGTAGCCGGGAAGCGACCGGACGAGGAGAAAGAGGAAGCATCTCCAGTCTACCTCAGTTCACCAGGATGCGCTCGATGGCTTGCCGATTGAGACCTTTCAACCCGATCACGACAAGACGCGAGCGGCGGTCGTCCGCCGGGGTCCAGGCGCGGTCATAATAATGGCTGACGCGCGGGCCCACCGCCTGAACCAGAAGCCGCATCGGCTTGCCGCTGACATCGACGAAACCCTTCACCCGCAGGACGTTTTCTTCTTCGGCCGCAGCCGTCACCCGCGTGGCGAGATCGTCCGGGTCGGTAATCGCCGGCAGTTCGACGATGAAACTGTCGAAGTCGTCGTGCTCGTGGTCGAGCATTCCGTCATGATGGGTCTTGCGGTTCTCGATGTCGTCTTCCACGGCAAGCCCGAGGCCGAGCATCACCGACGGGTCAATCGCGCCCTGCGCGGTCGGCACCACCTTCACCGCGCGGCCGAGATGTTCGCCGATAAGCGTGGTGGCGCGCGCGCTGCCCGCTTCGTCGAGCAAATCCTTCTTCGACAGGATCACGAGGTCGGCGCAGGCAAGCTGGTCCTCGAATACCTCCTCGACCGGATCGTCGTGATCGATGGAATCGTCGGCGCTTCGTTGCGCTTGCAGCGCATCCAGATCGGACGCGACCTTGCCGTCTGCCAGAGCCGGGCCGTCGACCACGGCCACCACGCCATCCACGGTGACGCGGCTACGGACCGAGGGCCATTGGAACGCCTGAACAAGCGGCTTGGGCAAGGCGAGGCCGGACGTTTCGATGATGATGTGGTCGACCTTCGGTTCCAGCGCGAGAATTCGGTCGAGGGCCGGCACGAAGTCATCGGCGACCGTGCAGCAGAGGCAGCCATTGGCGAGTTCCAGGATGTTTTCCTCAGGGCAGGTGTCGACGCCGCAGCCCTTCAGGATTTCACCGTCAATGCCGATGTCACCGAATTCGTTGACGATGAGCGCGAGACGCTTCCCGTTTGCGTTCTGCAGGATATGGCGGATGAGCGTCGTCTTGCCCGAGCCGAGAAAGCCGGTGACGACGGTGCAGGGAACACGGGTCGCGGACGTGGTCATGAGGGGTCCTTCAACAGATCGAGGGGAGGGATGCGCGCGACGAGACCGCGCTTGAGACTGTCAGGCCGGCCGCGCCATGGCAGGACGCCATCGGTCGAGGCCGCAAAGAGGCTGGCTCCGGCAATCAGGTCCGGGCCGCTGTCGGGTGTCAGGTCGCCGAAGACATAGCTCCAGGAGCCGTCCCGCAGAATCGCCGCGCTCAGGCGCCGCTTGCAATTGCCCAGGCATTGAACCTGCGTGACGCGGATGTCGGTTCGATCAGCGGCCTGTGCGGTCGCCACGCCGAGGCGTTCGCCGGCGGTAGGGCGAACGTCGGACCCTTGCTCGTCGCGGCAGGAAGAACAGACCACCACGGTGACGCCGGCACCATTGCCATTGTCGGCGTATTCGGCCCGCGCCGCGGGGTTACCGTCGATTTTCACTCGGCGTTCTCCTTGCCCGGGGCACCCGCCGGACTGTCGGATTTCATGCTGACGGCAGGTCTCCTGGCTCGCGGGTCGTCGCCTCGTGCCGCCTTCCCGGGACATTCCCAGTGGCTGTCGGCCTTCGGCTATTCGCTTACAGTTGCGGGGACAGCTGCGGATTGGAAGCCTTCCGGTTTCGCACCGCATTCCCTCTTAGCCCCTCCCTTTGCGGAGAGGGGACCGTCTTGGCTGAACTTAGGCGTTAGCGCATCAGCGTGTCAACGCGCCGCTGCGACATGATTATGTCGGCCAGCGCCGGACCGAGATCGCCGGCGGGCACGATCTCGATGCGCTCAAGGCCAAGCCAATCCTTCATCAGCCGAAGCTCCTCGCATAGAGCTTCCGCCGTATGGGCGGGCGCGAATGGCTCGGCATAGGCGGCAAGCACCCGCAACACGCCCATGGGCCGATCCGCCTTGACGTCGATGCGCGCAACCAGCCTGTCGCCGAGCAGGAACGGCAGCACATAGTAGCCGTATTGGCGCTTTTGCGCCGGCGTGTAGATTTCGATGCGATAGCGAAAGCCGAACAGCGCCTCCGTGCGCGACCGCTCGAAGACCAACGGGTCGAAAGGAGCGAGCAGCGCGCGTGCTTCCACCTTGCGCGGGATGCGCGCGCCGGCATGAAGGTAGGCCTGTCTGTGCCATCCTTCCACGCGCACCGGCAACAGCTCTCCGGCTTCCACCAGTTCCCCGATCCGACCTTTCATGTCGGCAGACGAAAGCCGAAAATAATCGCGCAGGCATGGTGCCGTGACGATGCCGTGGGCGCGGGCGGCAATGCGCAGCAGTTCGCGGTGCGCTTCGGCGGGCTGCGGCGTCGGCAGCGCAAGGATGGAGGGAGGCAACACGCGTTCGGGCAGGTCATAAACGCGTTCGAAGCCGCGCCGCGAGGCGGTGGTGAGGCGGCCCGCCCAGAACAGCCACTCGAAAGCGTGCTTGGCGTCGCTCCATCCCCACCAGCCGCCGGCGCCCTTCTGGCCGTCAAGCTCGGAAGCCGCAGTCGCGCCACGCGAAACCACCTGGCGATAGATGTCTTCAATATAATCCGTTCGCGCGCGGCCCCATTTCGCGAGGCCACCATACATCTCCTCACCGTTTCGAGCGCGCTCCATACGCCAGCGCATCAGGGGCTGGGTTGCGACGGGCAGGTAGGACGCCTCATGCGCCCAGTATTCGAACAGAGAGCGCTTTCTCGACATTGCCGCATCGTCCAGAACGGAGAGCGGATAGGGACCCAGCCGCGAAAACAACGGCATGTAGTGCGCGCGCACGACCGCGCTCACCGAATCGATCTGCAGCAGGCCGATGCGCGAAATCACTCGCGAAAGATGGCGCCGGCCGATCAGTGCCGCAGGCCGCGGATCGGCAAAGCCCTGCGCCGCAAGCGCCACGCGCCGGGCGGTTGCGGCGGAAAGCTTTTCCCTCATTGTGAAACGAGCCGAAAGAACGTCAATGCGGATGACCCAAGGTAAGCACGAAGGTTCGGGAGGTCAGTTTATCAATATTTGCAATAAAAACTGTCAGGAGAAAAAGTGGAGTTAGATAGGAAGGAATTCAAGTGCCCGTAGCAGCGGGGCAATTTCGGGAAAAGCCATTGGTGCAGCGGCTTGCCTGGCAAGGTTTGACTTGCTTCGCAGAGTTGGCTGCGCTAACCCTTCGCCGCGTTGCAACATGGTTTTTCGGCACCGCTTGACAGGGCCAAACTGTCGCGGGTTCGCCGGCTCGACTGGATGCTAATATGGAGCACGGTCGATAGCCAACGGAAAGTTTGGAGAATGAACGAGCTGCTGAGTTCATACCTTCCTATCGTGATCTTTGTCGGGGTCGCGCTGGTGGTCGGCCTTGCTCTGGTCGTCGCGCCCTTCATCATCGCCTATCGCAATCCCGATCCGGAGAAGCTGTCGGCTTATGAATGCGGCTTCAACTCGTTCGATGACGCGCGCATGAAGTTCGACATCCGCTACTATCTCGTGGCGATTCTTTTCATCATCTTCGATCTTGAGGTCGCGTTCCTGTTTCCGTGGGCAGTTTCCTTCGGCGAGGTCGGCATGCTCGGCTTCTGGTCGATGATGGTCTTCCTCGCCGTTCTGACCATCGGCTTCATCTACGAGTGGAAGAAGGGGGCGCTGGAATGGGATTGACCGACATGCCTCGCGCCCTTGTTGCCGAAAAGCCCAGGGGCATCATCGATCCGAACACCGGCAAGCCGGTCGGCGCGGATGATCCGTTTTTCCGCGACATCAATGGCGAACTCTCCGACAAGGGCTTTCTCGTCACCTCGTCCGAGGCGCTCATCACCTGGGCGCGCACCGGCTCGCTGATGTGGATGACGTTCGGGCTTGCCTGCTGCGCTGTGGAGATGATGCACATTTCCATGCCGCGCTATGATGCCGAGCGGTTCGGCATCGCGCCGCGCGCCTCTCCGCGCCAGTCCGACGTGATGATCGTCGCCGGGACGCTGACCAACAAGATGGCGCCGGCCCTGCGCAAGGTCTACGACCAGATGCCGGAGCCGCGCTACGTCATTTCGATGGGCTCGTGCGCCAATGGCGGCGGCTACTATCATTATTCCTATTCGGTGGTGCGCGGCTGCGACCGCGTCGTGCCGGTCGACATCTATGTGCCCGGCTGTCCGCCCACCGCCGAGGCGCTGCTCTACGGCATTCTTCTGCTGCAGAAGAAGATTCGCCGCACCGGCACGATCGAGCGGTGAACCCAATGAGTGAAGCCCTCATGGATCTCGCAAGCTATCTTGCCGAAAAGCTTGACGGCAAGATCGGCATGCCGGTGCTTGCCTATGGCGAACTCACGGTGCCGGTCGAGGCCGGCAATATCGTCGATGTCGCAGGATTCCTGCGCGATGACGTGCGCTGCCAGTTCGTGTCGATGATCGATATTTGCGGCGCCGACTATCCGGCGCGAGAGAAGCGATTCGATGTCGTCTATCATCTTCTGTCGCCGCGCCAGAACCTGCGCATTCGGCTCAAGGTCATGACCGACGGCGAGACGCCGGTGCCATCGATCACCAGTGTCTATCCCGGCGCCGACTGGTTCGAGCGCGAAGCTTATGATCTCTATGGCATCCTGTTTTCAGGTCATCCGGATCTTCGCCGCTTGCTGACGGACTACGGTTTCGAAGGTCATCCACTGCGGAAGGATTTTCCGCTGACCGGTTTCGTCGAGGTGCGTTACGACGACGAGGCCAAGCGGGTCGTCTACGAGCCGGTGGAGCTCAAGCAGGAATTCCGAAATTTCGACTTTCTGTCGCCATGGGAAGGGACGGACTACGTTCTGCCGGGCGATGAAAAGGCGAAGCAGTAAAAAATAGCGAGTAGAGAGTAGCGAATAGAGGAAAAGGAGGCAGAACGACGACGATCAACTCTTACAGAGACCTTATTGTCTGGAAGAATGCGATTGATTTGGCGGTCACGTGCTATGCCGAAACCAAGTCGTTTCCAAATAGTGAAGCCTATGGAATGACTTCCCAGATCAGACGTGCCGCAGCGTCCATCGCAGCCAATATCGCCGAAGGACATGGACGCGAGCATACCGGATCGTTCATCCAATTTCTTCGCGTCGCGCAAGGGTCGCTAAAAGAGTTAGAAACGCATTTGATCCTGTCCTCACGTGTCGGATTGATGAATGGCGAAGTGGCCGCGTCCTTGACCGAACAGTGTGAGGAAATTGGCAGGATGTTGCGTTCCTTGATTCGAAGTCTGCAACAAAAGCAATGACAATGATCCTTCTTCCCTATTCGCTATTGCCTATTCGCTATTGGCTCGCTGAAAGCGCATTCCATGGCTGAAACCTCCGTCCGCAATTTCAACATCAATTTCGGCCCGCAGCATCCGGCGGCACACGGCGTTTTGCGCCTCGTGCTGGAGCTGGACGGCGAGATCGTCGAGCGCGTCGATCCGCATATCGGACTGCTGCATCGCGGCACCGAAAAGCTGATGGAGCACAAGACCTATCTGCAGGCGGTGCCCTATCTGGATCGGCTCGATTATGTCGCGCCGATGAACCAGGAGCATGCTTTTGCGCTGGCCGTCGAGCGTCTGCTCGACATCGAGGTACCGAAGCGCGGCCAGCTGATCCGCGTTCTCTATTCCGAGATCGGCCGCATCCTGTCGCATCTGCTCAACGTGACGACCCAGGCCATGGACGTTGGCGCGCTGACACCGCCGCTCTGGGGTTTCGAAGAGCGCGAAAAGCTGATGGTGTTCTATGAGCGTGCGTCCGGCTCGCGCATGCATGCCGCCTATTTCCGCCCCGGCGGCGTGCATCAGGATCTGCCGCAGCAGCTTGTCGAGGACATCGGCAAGTGGATCGACCCGTTCTACAAGACGCTCGACGATATCGACGTTCTGCTTGCCGACAACCGCATCTTCAAGCAGCGAAATGCCGATATCGGTGTCGTTTCGCTCGAGGACGCATGGGCCTGGGGCTTTTCGGGCGTGATGGTGCGCGGCTCGGGCGCGGCCTGGGATCTGCGCAAGAGCCAGCCCTACGAATGCTACGCCGAACTCGACTTCGACATTCCGGTCGGCAAGAACGGCGACTGCTATGATCGCTATCTGATCCGCATGGAGGAAATGCGGCAGTCGGCGAAGATCATGCGACAGTGCGTCGACCTGCTTCTCGGCAAGGAGGGCGCCGGTCCCGTGTCGAACCTTGACGGCAAGGTGGTTCCGCCCAAGCGCGCCGCCATGAAGCGGTCGATGGAAGCCTTGATCCACCATTTCAAGCTCTACACCGAAGGCTTCCATGTGCCGGCGGGCGAGGTTTATGCCGCCGTCGAGGCGCCGAAGGGCGAGTTTGGCGTCTACCTCGTTTCCGACGGCACCAACAAGCCCTATCGCTGCAAGCTGCGGGCGCCGGGTTTCGCGCATCTCCAGGCCATGGATTTCATGTGCAAGGGCCACATGCTGGCCGACGTCTCCGCCGTCCTCGGCTCTCTCGACATCGTCTTCGGCGAGGTCGATCGCTGATGCTCAGGGCCGTCCAAAGCGATATCGTGATCGATGCGCAAACCGGCCGCGTGGAAGGCGCGCGGGCCGGCGAGCGCGTTGCGATCCATTTCCTGCGGATGGCTTTGCAAGCGTTGATGCCGTTTCACAATTTCGGCTTCTCCTACATTGCCCGCGCAACCCGCGGCCTGCTGCCCAGCACTCGAGCCATGGTGTTCGCGCTGGACTCTGACAGCCGCATGCGTGTGCGCTATTGCGATGCGTACTGGTCGACGCTGCTTGCTCCGAATTATCCGTATGAGCCGTCGATACGTGCCCTTCTGGCGGATTCGCGCGACGTCGGCTACGGCTTCATCGACGGCGGCGCCAATCATGGCTTCTGGTCGATACTGGCGAGCGGAAAGCGGGCAGGCTCCAAGCCTTGCGTCGCAGTGGAAGCCGCTTCCGATACGTTCCGCTACCTGGAGGACAACCGTCAGATCAATGGCGAACGGTTCTCGGCATTGAACAAGGCGATCGGCGCGACCAGCGGCGAGCATGTGCGCATCTACGGGGCCAAGCATGAAGCGCGGTCCACCGTCGCACCCTCGACAGAGGCGGTGCCCATCCTCGATTGCGAAACAATAACCGTGGACGACATCTCCGCCATGCCCGATTTCGACGGATTGGAGAAGTTCGTCGTCAAGCTCGACGTGGAAGGTGCTGAAATCGCGGCCTTTTCCGGCGCATCTCGACTGTTGGGCCTGGACACCGCCTTCGTCTATGAAGAGCACGGTTCGGATAGCGCTCACGAGGTGACGCGCCACGTCCTCGAAGCTTTGAAGCTTCGCGTGTTCTGGCTGGGGAAAGGCAAAGCCAGGGAAATCCATTCGCTCGATGAACTCGACCAGATCAAGAAGTCCCGGCGCTTCGGCTACGACATGGTCGCCAGCCGCAGCCCGTTTTGGATCGAACGGCTGGAGAGGCTTGTCGGCACGTCGGCGACACAGCATTGACGAGCGGGACCTGAGGAAAAAATGACAGTTCGCAGACTAGCCGCCGCCGAAGTCCAGCCCGCAGCTTTTGCCTTCAATGCTGCGATGAGCGCCGAGGCCAAGACCTGGATCAAGAAATATCCGGAAGGCCGCGAGCAATCGGCGGTGATCCCGCTGCTCATGCTTGCGCAGGAGCAAGAAGGTTGGGTGACGAAAGCGGCGATCGAACATGTCGCCGAGATGCTCGACATGCCGCTGATCCGGGTGCTGGAGGTCGCGACCTTCTACACGCAGTTTCAGTTGCAGCCCGTCGGCACGCGCGCGCATGTTCAGGTCTGTGGCACCACGCCATGCATGTTGCGCGGCGCGGGCGACCTGATCGAGGTCTGTCGCAGCAAGATTCATCCCGAGCAGTTCCACACCAATGATACCGGCACTCTTTCGTGGGAAGAGGTGGAGTGCCAGGGCGCATGCGTGAACGCGCCGATGGTGATGATCTTCAAAGACGCCTATGAGGATTTGACGCCGGAGCGCCTGGCCGAGATCATTGATCTCTTCGAGGCGGGCAAGGGCGGTAGCGTGATCCCTGGTCCGCAGGTGGACCGCGTCTATTCCGCGCCGCGGTCCGGACTGACTTCGCTGCTTGACGAAAACGCGGTGCTGAAATCCACCCGTGATAGGAAAGCGGCACTTGCGGCCGCGTCGGCAGATGAGGGCACCTCGCTTCCGCCGTCTCGGGCCGCCAAGCCGAAAACCCACGCGGCGGAAACCAACAACGCGGTGAAGTCGCCGTCTCCGGTCAAGTCGGGTACGAAGGCAGAGAAGTCGACAAGTGCTTCCGCACCCGTTGTCGACACTTTAGCCGCCAACAAGGCGGAGCCTGCCGTGGAGGCGGTTTCCAAGCAGCGCAAGGGCGCTGCGGCCAAGAGCGAGCCGGTAAGCGCCTACAAGGCGCCCGAGCGACTGAAGGGCGAGCCGGTGGGTGCGGCCTCCAAGAAAATCGAGCCGGCCAAGCCATCGCTGACCGACAAGAATCGGCCCGCGGGGATCGAGCGGCCGGAGACGATCGACGATCTCAAGCTGATTTCGGGTATCGGACCGAAGAACGAGGCCATCTTGCACTCGCTCGGCATCTTCACCTTCGCTCAGGTGGCCAGTTGGAAAAAGGCCGAGCGCGAGTGGGTCGACAATTACCTGAATTTCAAGGGCCGCATCGAACGCGAGGACTGGAACAAGCAGGCCAAGGTACTCGCCAAGGGCGGCGTTGCCGAATATATCCGCGTCTTCGGCAAGAAACCGGTCTGAGGGACGAAAAATGCTTCAGGACAAAGACCGCATCTTCAACAATATTTACGGCCGCTTCGACAAGTCGTTGAAGGGTGCCATGGCGCGCGGCCATTGGGATGGCACCGCCGGACTGATCGCCAAGGGCCGCGACTGGATCATCAACGAGATGAAAGCCTCGGGGCTGCGTGGACGCGGCGGCGCGGGATTCCCGACCGGCCTCAAATGGTCGTTCATGCCGAAGCAGAGCGACGGCCGCCCCTCCTATCTGGTGGTCAATGCCGATGAATCGGAGCCGGGCACCTGCAAGGACCGCGACATCCTGCGGCATGATCCCCACACGCTGATCGAGGGCTGCCTGCTTGCCGGCTTCGCGATGGGCGCGGTTGCGGCGTATATCTATGTGCGCGGCGAGTTCATTCGCGAGCGCGAGGCGCTGCAACGGGCAATCGACGAGGCCTATGATGCCGGTCTGATCGGCAAGGGCAACAAGAACGGCTACGATTTCGAGGTCTACGTGCATCACGGCGCCGGAGCCTATATCTGCGGCGAGGAAACCGCGCTCCTGGAGAGCCTCGAGGGCAAGAAAGGCCAGCCGCGCCTGAAGCCGCCTTTTCCCGCCAATGTCGGTCTCTATGGCTGCCCGACCACGGTCAACAATGTCGAGTCGATCGCCGTGGCGCCGACGATTCTGCGCCGGGGCGCGGCCTGGTTCTCGTCGTTCGGAAGGCCGAACAATGTCGGCACGAAGCTTTTTTGCATATCGGGCCACGTCAACAATCCGTGTACCGTCGAAGAGGCGATGTCGATCCCGTTCCGCGAACTGATCGACAGGCATTGCGGCGGCATTCGCGGCGGCTGGGACAATCTTCTGGCGGTCATTCCGGGAGGCTCATCGGTGCCGTTGGTGCCGGCCGCGCAGATCAAGGATGCGCCGATGGACTTCGACGCGCTGCGCGACCTGAAGTCGGGACTTGGCACGGCCGCCGTCATCGTCATGGACAAGTCCACCGACATCGTGAAGGCAATCGCGCGGCTGGCCTACTTCTACAAGCATGAGAGCTGCGGCCAGTGCACACCGTGCCGCGAAGGCACCGGCTGGATGTGGCGGGTGATGGAGCGGCTGGTGCGCGGCGAGGCGCAGAAACGTGAAATCGACATGCTGCTCGACGTCACCAAGCAGGTGGAAGGCCACACCATCTGCGCTCTGGGCGACGCCGCTGCCTGGCCGATCCAGGGCCTGATCCGGCACTTCCGACCGGAGATCGAGCGGCGCATCGATGAATTTACCCGTAACGCGCACCGGGCGAGCCCAGTGCTGATGGCCGCCGAGTAGCGTTTGTAGCAATCGCCTGGAAGTGAGATGAAGAACGACCCGACATTCGACATGCCGAGCGACATGGCCAGCGCCGTCAACCTGATCGCGCATCCGCTTGCCGGTGCTGCGGCAATGACAGCGCTTGGTCTTGGCCTTGCAAGCCAGACCATCGGTGTGTGGATGGGCGCGATGGCGGGCATGGCGCAGGCATCGCAGCAGGTCTTCTCTTCATTGGCCGACGAAGCCGGGGTAGCGGCACCCAAGGCGGCCATGAGCGCGAAAAGGTCGCGGCCGGCGCTGAAGGTCGTGAAACGGGAAGCGGGCGCCGGATTCAGCCGTCCGACGTCGATCGACCGACCCGATGCACCCGACGATCTGAAGGCGATTTCGGGCATCGGCCCCAAGCTCGAACAGGTGCTGAACGGGCTTGGTGTCTGGACCCATTCGCAGATCGCGGCGTGGGGCGCGCGCGAGGCCGGTTGGCTTGACGACTATCTGGGTCTTCAGGGCCGCATCGATCGCGATGGCTGGGTGGCCCAGGCGGCGCGGCTGGCGACGGAAAAGACGAAACACTGAACTGGACCGGCCGGAGCAAAACCCGGCTGGAGAATTGCGGACGCACCGCAGGGGTTTGAGACACTATGGCTAAGCTCAAGGTCGACGGGTTGGAGATCGAGGTCCCCGATCACTACACGCTCCTCCAGGCAGCGGAAGAGGCCGGCGCTGAAGTGCCGCGCTTCTGTTTTCACGAACGCCTGTCGATCGCCGGCAATTGCCGCATGTGCCTGATCGAGGTGAAGGGCGGGCCGCCCAAGCCGGTTGCCTCCTGCGCCATGGGCGTGCGCGACCTGCGTCCCGGTCCGAACGGCGAGACGCCGGAAATCTTCACCACCACGCCGATGGTCAAGAAGGCGCGCGAAGGCGTGATGGAGTTTTTGCTCATCAACCATCCGCTCGATTGCCCGATCTGCGACCAGGGAGGCGAGTGCGACCTCCAGGATCAGGCGATGGCCTATGGCGTGGATTCCTCGCGCTACCAGGAGAACAAGCGCGCGGTCGAGGACAAATATATCGGCCCGCTGGTCAAGACGATCATGACGCGCTGCATCCATTGCACGCGCTGTGTCCGTTTTACCACGGAGGTGGCCGGCATCTCCGAACTCGGCCTGATCGGCCGCGGCGAGGATGCCGAAATCACCACCTATCTCGAAAGCGCAATGACGTCCGAATTGCAGGGCAATGTCATCGATCTTTGCCCGGTCGGTGCGCTCACCTCCAAACCGTATGCCTTTCAGGCCCGGCCGTGGGAACTGACCAAGACCGAATCCATCGACGTGATGGACGCGGTCGGATCGGCGATCCGTGTCGATTCGCGCGGGCGGGAAGTGATGCGCATCATGCCGCGCGTCAACGAGCAGGTGAACGAGGAGTGGATTTCCGACAAGACCCGTTTCATCTGGGACGGCTTGCGCACGCAGCGCCTCGATCGGCCCTACGTTCGCCGCAACGGCAAGCTGCAGCCTGCAAGCTGGGCCGAGGCTTTCGCCGCGATCAAGGATGCGGTTGCAAAAACGTCTGGCGATCGGATCGGCGCGATCGCCGGCGATCTGGCGGCGGTCGAGGAAATCTATGCGCTGAAGGCGCTGATGGCCTCGCTGGGCTCGGCCAATATCGATTGCAGGCAGGATGGCGCGGCACTCGATCCGGCGCTCGGACGTGCCAGCTACATCTTCAATCCGACCATCGAAGGCATTGAACAAGCCGACGCTATCCTGATCATCGGCGCCAATCCACGTTTCGAGGCCTCGGTGCTCAACGCCCGGATCCGCAAGCACTCGCGATCAGGTGGCGCTTTGCCGATAGCTGTCATCGGCGATGTGGGCGACCTTCGCTACGACTACGAATTGCTTGGCGCGGGCCCCGACACGCTCAGGGAACTGGTGGAAGGCAGGGGCAGTTTCTTCTCGGTGCTCAAAGAAGCCGCGCGCCCGCTCATCATCGTGGGGCAGGGCGCTCTGGCGCGCCCTGATGGCGCGGCGGTGCTCGGCCAGGCTGCCAAGCTTGCCGGCGCCGTTTCTGCCGTGACATCGGAGTGGAATGGCTTTGCCGTTCTGCACACCGCCGCAGCGCGCGTTGGCGCCCTCGATGTCGGCTTTGTGCCGGGCGAGGGCGGCAAGGATGTCGCGGGCATGCTCGGCGCGACCGACGTGCTATTCCTGCTCGGGGCCGACGAGATCGACATGAGCGCCACCGGCAAGGCTTTCGTGGTCTATATCGGCACGCATGGCGATGCCGGCGCGCATCGAGCCGACGTTATCCTTCCAGGCGCTGCCTATACTGAAAAGTCCGGCACCTATGTGAATACGGAAGGCCGGGTGCAGCAGACCAACCGCGCCGGGTTTGCGCCGGGCGAGGCCAAGGAAGAATGGGCGATCTTCAGGGCGCTCTCGGACGTCCTCGGCCACAGACTGCCGTTCGATTCGCTGCCGCAACTGCGCGCGAAACTTTACGCGGACTACCCGCATCTGGCCGAAGTCGACGAGATTGCATCAGGAAATCCGGCCGACGTCGCCAATGTGACCAGGCTGGGCGGGGTATTGGGCAAGGAGGCTTTCGTGTCTCCGGTCAAGGATTTCTACCTGACGAACCCGATTGCGCGGGCGTCCGCCGTCATGGCCGAATGTTCGGCCCTGGCAAAGGGCGGCTTCAAACAGGCAGCCGAGTAGGACGGTCATGGATACTTTCTTTTCATTCTACGTGCTGCCCGCGCTGATCATCCTGCTGAAGTCGGTGGCGTTGATCGTCATCCTGCTGATCTTCGTGGCTTATATCCTTTACGCCGACCGCAAGATCTGGGCCGCCGTGCAGCTCAGGCGAGGGCCGAACGTGGTCGGTCCATGGGGTCTGCTGCAGTCCTTCGCGGACCTTTTCAAATTCGTGTTCAAGGAACCCGTCATTCCTTCGGGCGCCAACAAGGGCGTGTTCCTGCTGGCGCCGCTGGTTTCGGCAGTGCTGGCGCTGGCCTGCTGGGCGGTCATCCCGGTCAGCGAGGGATGGGCGGTCGCCAACATCAATGTCGGCATCCTCTATCTGTTCGCCATCTCCTCGCTCGAGGTCTATGGCGTGATCATGGGCGGTTGGGCCTCGAACTCGAAATACCCATTCCTCGGCGCGCTTCGCTCGGCAGCGCAGATGGTGTCGTACGAAGTCTCCATCGGCTTCGTCATCGTCACCGTGCTCCTGCTTGTCGGTTCGCTCAACCTCACCGACATCGTGCTGGCGCAGCGCGACGGCCTCGGCACCATGATGGGCCTGCCCAACAGCTTCCTGGACTGGCATTGGCTCGGCCTGTTCCCGATGTTCATCATCTTCTTCATCTCGGCACTGGCCGAGACCAACCGGCCGCCCTTCGATCTGGTGGAAGCGGAGTCGGAGCTCGTCGCCGGCCACATGATCGAATATTCGTCGACGCCGTTCCTGCTGTTCTTCCTTGGTGAGTACGTCGCCATCGTCCTGATGTGCGCGTTCACCACCATCCTGTTCCTTGGCGGGTGGTTGCCGCCGCTCGATTTCGCACCCTTTACCTGGGTTCCTGGCGTCATCTGGTTTGTGCTCAAAGTCTGCTTCGTCTTCTTCATGTTCGCCATGGTGAAGGCGATCGTGCCGCGCTACCGCTACGACCAGCTGATGCGGTTGGGCTGGAAGGTGTTCCTGCCGATTTCCCTGTTCATGGTCGTGGCGACCGCCGCCTTCCTGAAACTGACGGGGATGGCATGACGAATTCCGGTGTCATCGGTGCATTGGCGGGGCTGGCGCTCGCGGCAGCCGACTTCGTGCTGCTGCGGATGTTGGCGGCCCGCGTCGATCTGCCGGAGACGAAACGTGTCCTCAATATAACCGGCCTCAGCCAGTTCGCGCTTTTGCCGGCCATCGGCTACTTCGTAGCCCCTTACGTGATCGGAGATTGACGATGTCAGCTCTAGCCCAGGCGGCCAAATCTCTGTTGTTGAAAGAGTTCATCGAGGCGCTTGCGCTGTCGATGCGGCAGTTCTTTGCGCCAAAACCGACGCTGAACTATCCCTATGAGAAGGGCCCGGTCAGCCCGCGCTTTCGCGGCGAGCATGCGCTGCGCCGCTATCCGAACGGCGAAGAGCGCTGCATCGCCTGCAAGCTGTGCGAGGCGATCTGCCCGGCGCAGGCAATCACCATCGAGGCCGGCCCGCGCCGCAATGACGGCACCCGCCGCACGGTGCGCTACGACATCGATATGGTGAAGTGCATCTATTGCGGCTTCTGCCAGGAAGCCTGCCCGGTCGATGCGATCGTCGAAGGTCCGAATTTCGAATTCGCGACCGAAACGCGCGAGGAGCTCTACTACGACAAGGACAAGCTTCTGGCCAATGGCGACCGGTGGGAGCGCGAACTCGCGCGCAACATCTCTTTGGATGCGCCCTACCGCTAGTCGATCACTCATGGACGACCGGGAACGGCTCGTCTAAGGAACACGCGGCCTTGCCCGCCGAAAGCGGCGGCAGGCAAAGACGAGCCGGACGAATTGTCCGCGGCTCGACAAGGAAACCCGGGGGAACCCATGCTGAGTGGATTAGAGGCAGCCTTTTTCTACCTCTTTGCCTTTGTTGCGGTGGCGTCGGCCTTCATGGTCATTTCCGCGCGCAATCCTGTGCATTCGGTTCTCTATCTCATCCTGACCTTTTTCAACGCGGCAGCCCTGTTCCTGCTCACAGGCGCCGAGTTCCTGGCGATGATCCTGCTGGTGGTCTATGTCGGCGCGGTGGCGGTGCTGTTCCTGTTCGTGGTCATGATGCTCGACGTCGACTTCGCGGAGCTCAAGTCGGGCGCGCTGCAATACGCACCGATAGGGGCGATGGTGGGGCTGATCCTGGCTGCCGAGCTGATAGTGGTTGGCGCCGGATATGCCTTTTCGCCGGCGCTCGGCGGGGCGGTGGCCAAGCCGACGCCTGACATCGCCACGCGGCACAATACGGCAGCAATCGGGGATATTCTCTATACTGACTACATTTTCCAGTTCCAGGTCGCCGGACTGGTGCTGCTGGTGGCCATGATCGGTGCGATCGTGCTGACGCTGCGCCACAAGACAAATATCAAGCGCCAGAACGTTCCGGCGCAGGTCGCCCGCAAGCCGGCGACCTCCATCGAAGTCAAGAAAGTCGAAACGGGCAAGGGGGTCTGACGATGGAAGTCGGCATCGCACACTATCTCACCGTCTCGGCCATCCTGTTCACGGTCGGCGTGTTCGGTATTTTCCTCAACCGCAGAAACGTCATCATCATGCTGATGTCGATCGAGCTGATCCTGCTTGCCGTCAACATCAACTTCGTGGCGTTCTCCGCGGTTCTCGGCGACCTCGTCGGACAGGTCTTCGCGCTGTTCGTGCTGACGGTCGCGGCGGCCGAATCCGCCATCGGCCTCGCCATTCTCGTCGTCTTCTTCCGCAATCGCGGCTCGATCGCCGCCGACGACGTCAACATGATGAAGGGTTGACGGGACAAGCCAATGTATCACGCCATCGTCTTCCTCCCGCTTCTGGGTTTTCTGGCCGCCGGCCTGTTCGGCACCGCACTTGGCGCCAAGGCATCCGAGTACATCACTTCGGGCCTGCTGGTCGTTTCGGCGGTATTGTCCTGGATCGCCTTCTTCTCGGTAGGTTTCGGCTCGGCCGAGGCCTTCAGCATACCCGTTCTGCGCTTCCTCGATTCAGGCGGCTTGCAGGCTGATTGGGCCTTGAGGATCGACACGCTAACGGTCGTCATGCTGGTCGTGGTCAATACCGTGTCGGCGCTGGTGCATATCTATTCCATCGGCTACATGCACCATGACCCGCACCGGCCGCGCTTCTTCGCCTATCTGTCGCTGTTTACCTTTGCCATGCTGCTTCTGGTGACGTCGGACAATCTCATCCAGATGTTCGTCGGCTGGGAAGGGGTCGGCCTCGCCTCCTATCTGCTGATCGGTTTCTGGTACAAGAAGCCGTCCGCCAATGCGGCGGCGATCAAGGCTTTCGTCGTCAACCGCGTTGGCGATTTCGGCTTCATCCTCGGCATCTTCGGCGTGTTCATTCTGTTCGGCAGTGTCGACTTCAGCGCGATCTTTGCAACCGCCGCCACCTATATTCCGGCCGAGGGCGCGCAAGAGGCTGCTCCCGCGGTGATCAACTTCCTCGGCTACGAGCTTGATCGGACTGCCGCCCTGACGGTGGTGTGCCTGCTTCTGTTCATGGGCGCGATGGGCAAGTCGGCGCAGGTGCCGCTGCACACCTGGCTGCCCGACGCCATGGAGGGTCCGACGCCGGTGTCGGCGCTGATCCACGCCGCCACGATGGTGACGGCCGGCGTCTTCATGCTGGCACGGCTTTCGCCGATCTTCGAATTGTCGCACACGGCTCTGACCGTCGTGACGTTCATTGGCGCGTTCACCGCCTTCTTCGCCGCGACCGTCGGTCTGGTCCAGAACGACATCAAGCGCGTCATCGCCTATTCGACCTGCTCACAGCTCGGCTACATGTTCGTGGCGCTCGGCATGGGCTTCTATTCGGCAGCGATTTTCCACCTGTTCACCCATGCCTTCTTCAAGGCGCTGCTGTTCCTCGGCTCGGGCTCGGTCATCCATGCGGTTTCCGACGAGCAGGACATGCGCAAGATGGGCGGGCTGCGCAGGCTTATCCCGGTCACCTACTGGATGATGATCATCGGCACGCTGGCGCTGACCGGCGTCGGCGTTCCCGCAACCATCATCGGCACGGCCGGCTTCTTCTCCAAGGACGCGATCATCGAGGGCGCCTTTGTCGGCCACAATGCGGTCGCGGGCTTCGCCTTCACCGCACTGGTGATCGCCGCCGTCTTCACCAGCTTCTATTCGTGGCGCCTGATATTCATGACGTTCCACGGCCAGCCGCGCGCAACGGCCGACGTGATGCATCATGTGCATGAATCGCCGCCCGTGATGCTGGTGCCGCTGATCCTCCTCGCCGCTGGCGCCCTGTTTGCCGGCGTGGTCTTCCATGAGCAATTCATCGGTGAAGCTTATGAGGCGTTCTGGAAGACGGCGCTGTTCACCTTGCCTGACAACCACATACTGCACGATTTCCACGATGTGCCGTTGTGGGTGAAGCTTGCGCCCTTCGTTGCCATGCTCATCGGTTTCTTCGTCGCCTGGCACTTCTATATCCGCTCGCCGGAAACGCCGAGGAACCTCGCCGCGCAGCATCGCGGGCTCTACGCCTTCCTGCTCAACAAGTGGTATTTCGACGAGTTGTACGACCTGATTTTCGTGCGCACGGCCAAGTGGCTCGGCAACTTCCTGTGGAAGAAGGGTGACGGCTGGTTCATCGACGGCCTGGGCCCCGACGGCATTTCGGCGCGCGTCATCGACGTCACCAATCGGGCTGTGCGCTTCCAGTCCGGATATCTCTATCACTACGCTTTCGTCATGCTGATCGGCGTTGCCGCGTTCCTCAGCTGGATGATGCTCGGGGGCTCATTCTGATGACCGACTGGCCAATTCTTTCCACGGTCACCTTTCTGCCGCTGGTCGGCGCGTTCTTGATCCTGCTGATCCGTGACGACGGCGAGGGCTCGAAGCGCAATATCCGCAACGTCGCCCTGCTGACGACGGTGTTCACCTTCCTGCTGTCGCTGTTCATCTGGGCGGACTTCGACAACAACGAAGTCGGCTTCCAGATGGTCGAAAAGACCGACTGGCTGGACAGCGGTATTTCCTACCACATGGGCGTCGATGGCATTTCCATGCTGTTCGTCATCCTGACGACGTTCCTGATGCCGCTCTGTATCCTGGCAAGCCGCGAGGCGATCCAGATCCGCGTCAAGGAATACATGATTTCGTTCCTCGTCCTGGAAACGCTGATGATCGGCGTGTTCTGCGCGCTCGACATCGTGCTGTTCTATGTGTTCTTCGAGGGCGGCCTGATCCCGATGTTCATCATCATCGGCGTGTGGGGCGGCAAGCGCCGGGTCTACGCCAGCTTCAAATTCTTCCTCTACACGCTGCTTGGCTCGGTGCTGATGCTGCTCGCCATCATGGCGATGTTCTGGCAGTCCGGCACGACCGACATACCGACGCTGCTGACGCACGACTTCCCGACGTCCATGCAGACCTGGCTATGGTTGGCCTTCTTCGCCTCTTTCGCGGTGAAGATGCCGATGTGGCCGGTGCACACCTGGCTGCCTGATGCTCACGTCGAAGCGCCGACCGCCGGGTCGGTCATTCTGGCGGGCGTGCTGCTCAAGATGGGCGGCTACGGCTTCCTGCGCTTCTCACTGCCGATGTTCCCCGATGCGTCGCTCTATTTCCAGCCGCTGGTGTTCGCGCTCTCAGTCATCGCCATCATCTATACCTCGCTGGTGGCGTTGATGCAGGAGGACATGAAGAAGCTGATCGCCTATTCGTCGGTCGCGCATATGGGCTATGTCACCATGGGCATCTTCGCGCTCAATCAGGAGGGCATCCAGGGCGCGATCTTCCAGATGCTGTCCCATGGGCTGGTCTCCAGCGCGCTCTTCCTGTGCGTGGGCGTCATCTACGACCGCATGCACACCCGCGAGATCGCCGCCTATGGCGGACTGGTCAACAATATGCCGAAATACGCGGTGATTTTCCTGATATTCACCATGGCCAATGTCGGCCTGCCGGGCACCAGCGGTTTCGTCGGCGAGTTCCTGACGCTGCTCGGCGCGTTCAAGGTCAATACCTGGGTGGCGCTGTTTGCCACGACCGGCGTGATCCTGTCGGCCAGCTATGCGCTGTGGCTCTACCGCAAGGTGGTGTTCGGCGCGCTGACGAAGGAAAGCCTGAAGGGCATGCTCGACCTGTCGACGCGCGAGAAGGCGGTCATCTATCCGCTGGTCGTATTCACCATCTTCTTCGGCGTCTACCCGGCTCCGGTCTTCGACGCGACCGCCGCCTCGGTCAAGGCGTTGATCGACAACATCACCGTATCGCTCGACGTGGCGCAGGCCGCGGTCGCGAATTGACAGGAACAGGTAAATGACGCCGGAACTCGCTTCGAGCCTCGTGCTGCTTTCGCCGGAACTGATCATCGCGGCCAGTGCCATGGCGCTGCTGATGATCGGCGTGTTTTCCGGAACGCGGGCAAACGACATCGTCAACGGCCTTGCCGTCGCCGTGCTTGCAGGCGCCGGCGCGTGGATGCTTTTGTTCGCGGGGCAGGGCAAGGCGTTCGATGGTGCGCTTGTCGCCGATCCGTTCTCGACCTTCATGAAAGTCCTGATGCTGATTGGCTCCGCGGTCACGCTGGTCATGTCGGTGGGCTTCGCAAAGGCGGAGAAGTTCGACCGGTTCGAGTATCCGGTGCTGGTCCTGCTTGCCACCGGCGGCATGATGCTGATGATTTCGGCCAATGATATGATGACGCTCTATCTCGGCCTGGAATTGCAGTCGCTCGCCCTTTATGTGGTCGCGGCGATCAATCGCGACAGCGCGCGCTCGACCGAGGCGGGGCTTAAATATTTCGTCCTCAGCGCGCTGTCGTCGGGCATCCTGCTTTATGGCATCACGCTGGTCTACGGCTACACCGGCCATACCGGCTTCGACGCCATAGCAAGCGCGCTGACGGGCGCCGAGCGTCAACTCGGCCTCGTCTTCGGCCTCGTGCTGGTACTCGCCGGCGTTGCGTTCAAGATCTCGGCGGTTCCTTTTCACATGTGGACACCGGACGTTTACGAGGGCGCGCCGACGCCGGTGACCGCGTTCTTCGCATCGGCGCCAAAGATGGCGGCGATGGCGCTAATGGTCCGGGTGACCATGACGCCGTTCGAGCCGATCGGCCCGGACTGGCAGCAGATCATCGTCTTCGTGTCGATCGGCTCGATGGCGCTTGGCTCGTTTGCGGCAATCGGCCAGCGGAACATCAAGCGCATGATGGCCTATTCCTCGATCGGCCATGTGGGCTTTGCGTTGGTCGGCCTTGCGGCGAACACCGAAGCGGGCATCCGCGGTGTGGCCATCTACATGCTGATCTATCTCGTCATGACGCTCGGCACTTTTGCCTTCATTCTCGCGATGCGGCGCAAGGACGGCAATGTCGAGCAGATCGGCGATCTGACGGGGCTTGCCGGAACCAATCCGATGATGGCAACGGTGCTGACCCTCTTGATGTTTTCGCTGGCGGGCATTCCTCCACTCGCCGGCTTCTGGGCAAAATGGTACGTGTTCCTCGCCGCGATCAACGCCGGGCTCTATGGCCTGGCCGTCATCGGCGTGCTGATGTCGGTGGTTGCGGCCTATTATTATCTGCGTATCATCAAGATCATGTGGTTTGACGAACCTGTCGAGGGCTTCCAGCCGATGGCCGGCGAGTTGCGCCTGGTGCTTGGTCTGTCGGGTATTTTCGTGTTGTTCTACGTGTTTATCGGCGGTCCGATCGGGCGCGTGGCTGAGGCCGCCGCCAAGACGTTCTTCTGACGGCATGGCATTTTCGCTGGCTCCGACATCCACGTCCGAAGGTTTTCGGCTCGAAGCCCGTGATAGTGTCGGATCGACCAATGCCATTGCCCTGGAGCGTGCTCGCGAAGGCGATCCAGGCAGATTGTGGATCGTGTCGAAAAAGCAGGAGAGCGGGCGCGGGCGGCGCGGGCGCGCCTGGGCGACGCCGGAAGGCAATCTCGCAGCGACCCTGCTTCTGATCGTCGGCCGCGATCTCAAGACGGCAGCCACGCTCGGCTTCGTCGCGGGGCTGGCGCTGGCTGACGCGCTCGATGCAGCCGTTCCTGGAGGCCGCATCTCCATCGCGCCGGATGGTGGCAGTGGCGCGCGCGGCAATCGTTTCGAACTGAAATGGCCTAACGACGTGTTGGCCGATGGCGCCAAGCTTGCGGGCATACTGCTTGAATCGTCACAACTCGACGACGAGCACAGCGCGCTGGCGATCGGCATCGGTGTCAATGTGGTCGCGCATCCGCAAGACGTTCCTTATCCGGCGACTTCACTCAGCGCGCTTGGCGCTGCATGCAATGCCGAGACGCTGTTCCTGGCCCTGTCGGATGCGTGGAGCCAAAACATGCGCGCATGGAACGAGGGGCGCGGTGTAGCGCTTATCCGCGAGCGTTGGCTGTCTCGCGCCGCCGGTCTCGGCGGCCAGGTCGCGGTAAGGGTCGACGGCAATGTGGTGCGCGGCGTGTTCGAAACCATCGACGAGGATTGCCGCTTCGTCATTCGCGACGACACGGGCGCACTGCTGAAAATCGCAGCCGGCGACGTGCATTTCGGCGCGGTCGCGTCGGCAGGCGCAGTCTGAAAGGTAAGGTAATGGCGAAATCCAGGGAAGCTGAACTCGTATTCGCACCACTAGGCGGCGTTGGCGAGATCGGCATGAATTTCGCCCTCTACGGTTATGGCCCTGCCAATCAGCGCGAATGGATCATCGTCGATGTCGGCGTCACCTTTCCGGATCCGACATTGCCGGGCGTCGATCTGGTTTTGCCTGACACGCGGTTCATCGAAGAGGAACTGCATAATCTGCGCGGCATCATCATTACCCACGCCCATGAGGACCATTATGGCGCGCTGCTCGATCTGTGGCCGCGGCTGAAGGCCCCGGTGTGGATGACGCCGTTTTCCGCCGGCCTGCTTGAGGCCAAGCGGCAGTCGGAAAATGGCGCCGCGAAGGTGCCGGTGACAATCTACCGCGCGGGCGAAACATTCGAGGTCGGCCCGTTCAGCATCGAAGCGGTGCCGGTCAGCCATTCGATCCCGGAGCCGGTCTCGCTGGCCATCACCTCGCCGCTCGGCACGGTGATCCATACAGGCGACTGGAAGATCGATCCGGCGCCGGAAATCGGCCCGATGACGGATGAGGCGCGGTTTCGTGCGCTTGGCGACAAGGGGGTGCTGGCATTGGTCTGCGATTCGACCAACGCGCTGCGCGACGGAGATTCGCCGTCGGAGCAGGCAGTCGGTCAGGGTTTGCGCGGCGTCATCGAGAGGGCGCCCGGCCGTGTCGCGGTCACGACGTTTTCTTCCAATGTCGGGCGTATCCGTTCGATCGCCGAGGCTGCGCGCGACACCGGACGCCAGGTGCTGGTGCTTGGCCGCTCATTGAAGCGGGTCATCGATGTGGCGAGCGAGCTCGGCTATATGGACGGCCTGCCGGAGTTCGTTTCCGAAGACGACTACGGTTACATTCCGCGCGAGCACCTTGTGATCATCTGCACCGGCAGCCAGGGCGAGCCGCGCGCGGCCCTTGCCAAGCTGGCGCGTGACGAGATGAAGACGGTGGCGCTCTCGCCGGGCGATATCGTGGTCTATTCGTCGCGTACCATTCCGGGCAACGAGAAGGCCATTCTCGAAATCAAGAATCTGCTGATCGACCAGGGCATCAAGATCATCGAGGACAGCGACGCGCTGGTGCATGTGTCGGGCCATCCGCGCCGCAGCGAGTTGCGCCGCATGTATGAATGGACGCGCCCACGAATTTGCGTTCCAGTCCATGGGGAGGCGGCTCACCTCGTCGCCCATGGCGCGCTGGCATCGGCGGCCGGGGTGCCGGAAGTCGCACAGGTGCGCGATGGCGACATGCTGCGCCTGGCGCCTGGCGGCGCCGAGATCATCGATCAGGTGCCGTTCGGTCGCGTCTACAAGGATGGCAAGCTGATCGGCAACGACGAAGTGATGGGGATTCGCGAACGCCGCAAGCTTTCATTTGCCGGGCATGTGGCGGTCAATGTCGTGCTGGACGAACGGTATGAACTGGCCGGCGACCCCGACATCGTGTCGATTGGCGTGGCGCGGCTCGACAACGCTGGCGACGATATCGAGGATCTGATGCTGGATGCGGCAATCGGCGCGGTCGACTCCATACCACGTGCGCGCCGAAAAGACCTGGACCTCGTGCAGGAGGCCGTGCGCCGGGCAGTGCGCTCGGAAGCCAACGATGCCTGGGGCAAGAAACCGCTCGTCACGGTGTTCGTGACGCGCTGACAGGAGTTGCCGAAATGCTCGGTCGCCTGAATCATGTCGCAATCGCCGTGCCCGATCTGGAAGCGGCGAGCGCCATCTACCGCGATGCGCTGGGGGCGAAGCTGAGCGACCCGCAGGCATTGCCCGAACATGGCGTGACCGTGGTGTTCATCGATACCGGCAACAGCAAGATCGAGCTGATGGAGCCGCTGGGCGAGGGCTCTCCCATCGCGGCGTTCCTGGAAAAGAACCCGTCCGGCGGCATGCATCACGTCTGTTACGAGGTCGAGGATATCGCCGCAGCCCGGGATCGGTTGCAGGCGACCGGCGCGCGCATCCTCGGCGACGGCAATCCCAAGACCGGCGCCCATGGCAAGCCGGTGCTTTTTCTGCATCCCAAGGATTTCTTGGGAACGCTGGTCGAATTGGAGCAGGTTTAAGTCATGGGCTGGATTTCGGCCGCCGCGATTTTCTTCATCATTTGGTGGACCGTGCTGTTCGTCGCCTTGCCGTTCGGTCTGAAGACCCAGGACGAGAACGACGACGTGACGCTTGGCACCGTGGCGAGCGCGCCCGGGCGGCCTCATATGCTGAAAACCGTCATCCGCACGACAATCGCCGCGATCATTATTTTCGGCGCCTTCTATTATGTCACGGTGGTCGCCGGTTACGGGTTCGACGACATTCCGAGCTTCTTGCCTGAGATGAACTGATCGAGCAGCCTCCGGCTCGGCCAACCTGAAATCGGGCCTCATCGAGGCCAGCGCGCCAGTCGCGACCGCGTCCTTACGCATCGGACGTAGGAACTCGAAGCGGCTTCGGCGATTGCGGCAAGATGTCGTGCAAAGTTCTTGATTGCACAAAAAAAATGCAAGGCACGAGGCCTTGCAATTGAACGCGTCCGATCTGCTTTCCGTTACCGGCGGCTGCGGATTATCGCGCCTAGATCGCATCCTCCCAAGACTTTGACCGCGCAGGAAGACAGATTTTCCTCTGCCCTCTCAGTTATCGGAGCACACTAGACCAAGACGCGATAAATTGTCACTAGGAATTTTGCGTTGGGCCAGATCAATATGTGATGCAGTGCACAATATAGATGCAGCCGCTGCCTAAATTGCAGCCAATCGCATGACTGGCCAGTTAAGAGGCAGGATGCGGCAACCAGCGACCTTGGGTCCGGGTTTTCATTCGGTCATGAAGTGGCTATGAAGTGCCGGCAGTCAGCACTGCGTTGTCGCTGATTCCGGCGCCTTCCCTGCCACCTCTTTGACGGAATTTTCCATGCGTCTGTCGCGCTACTTCCTTCCCATCCTGAAAGAGAATCCGCGCGAGGCCGAAATCGTTTCGCATCGATTGATGCTGCGCGCCGGCATGATCCGCCAGCAGGCTGCGGGAAGCTTCTCATGGCTGCCGCTGGGCAAGCGCGTTCTTGACAAGGTCTGTCGCATCGTGCGCGAGGAGCAGGACCGCGCCGGCGCCCTGGAAATTCTCATGCCGACCATTCAATCGGCCGATCTGTGGCGCGAGAGCGGTCGCTATGACGATTATGGCGACGAGATGCTGCGCATCAAGGACCGCAACAAGCGCGACATGCTGTTCGGCCCGACCAACGAGGAGATGGTCACCGAGATTTTCCGCTCCTACGTGAAGACCTACAAGGATCTGCCGCTCAATCTCTATCACATCCAGTGGAAGTTTCGCGACGAGCGGCGGCCCCGCTTCGGCGTAATGCGGTCGCGCGAGTTCCTGATGAAGGACGCCTATTCCTTCGACATCGATTTCGAAGGCGCCAAAGCGGCTTACAACCGCATGTTCGTGTCCTACCTGCGCACATTCACGCGCATGGGGTTGCAGGCCATTCCGATGCGAGCCGACACCGGTCCGATCGGCGGCGATCTCAGCCACGAGTTCATTATCCTGGCCGAGACCGGCGAGAGCCAGGTTTATTGTCACCGCGACTTCCTGGCGCTGCCGGTGCCTGGCGAAGACACGGACTTCTCCAACGACGCGGAAATCGGCGGCATCGTCAGGGACTGGACCACGCCTTATGCGGCGACAGACGAGATGCATGACGAGGCCGCCTGGGATGCCATCGGTGAAACGGACCGGCTTTCCGCGCGCGGCATCGAGGTCGGTCACATCTTCCATTTCGGCGAAAAATATTCACGACCGATGGGCGCCAAGGTCACCGGTGCCGACGGCAAGGACCATTTTGTTTCCATGGGCTCCTACGGCATCGGCCCGACTCGGCTGATCGCTGCCATTATCGAGGCCTCGCATGACGAGAACGGCATTATCTGGCCGGAGTCGGTGGCGCCCTTCGACATCGGCATCATCAATATGAAGACCGGTGACGGCGAATGTGACCGCATCTGCGAAGAGCTCTACAGTGCACTGACTGCCGCTGGGCGCGACGTCCTCTATGACGACACCGACCAGCGACCGGGCGGCAAATTCGCCACCGCCGATCTGATCGGTCTGCCTTGGCAATTGATCGTCGGACCGCGCGGGGCGGCGTCCGGAGAGGTCGAGATCAAGAACCGCCGCACAGGCGAGCGTGAAACCTTGCCCATCGCCGAAGCCGCAATACGGTTCGGGGCCGCCTGATGAACGATGTTGCCGCCAAACCGGCGGGCGGCGCCGGACCATTTTCCGTGTTTGAACGCATGGTTGCCTGGCGCTATCTGCGGTCGCGGCGCAAGGAAACCGTCATTTCGGTGATCGCCTCGATCTCGTTTGCCGGCATCATGCTGGGAGTGGCGACGCTGATCGTCGTCATGGCGGTGATGAACGGCTTCCGCGCCGAACTCCTGTCGCGCATTCTCGGCATCAACGGCCATATCGTCGCTCAGCCGATCGACACCCCTCTTGACGACTATGCCGCCGTCGCCGGCCGCATCAATGGCGTGGCCGGGGTGAAATACGCCATTCCGCTGATCGACGGACAGGTGCTGGCGCAGGGTGAGGTGGGGCCGGGCACGGGTGCGCTTGTGCGTGGGATGCGTGGCGACGATCTCGCCAAAATTTCGCTTGTTGCCAACAACATCAGGCAGGGCTCGCTGGTCGGCTTCGACACAGGCGAGGGCGTGGCGATCGGCCAGCGCATGGCCGACAATATGGGGTTGGCGCTTGGCGATCTGATCACGCTGGTCTCGCCCGAGGGCGACATCACCCCGATCGGCACCACGCCGCGCGTCAAGACCTATCCGGTGACGGCAATATTCGAAGTCGGCATGTCGGAATATGATTCCTCCATCGTCTTCATGCCGCTCGCCGAAGCACAGCTTTATTTCAACCTCGAAAATCGCGCCCAAACGATCGAGATATTCGTTGAAAATCCGGACGCGGTCGACAGCCTGAAGCCAGCCGTGGAGGCTGCGGCGCAGCGGCCGGTTTTCCTGTCGGACTGGCGCCAGCGCAACCAGACCTTCTTCTCCGCGCTTCAGGTCGAGCGCAATGTGATGTTCATGATCCTGACGCTGATCGTGCTCGTCGCCGCGCTCAATATCATTTCCGGCCTGATCATGCTGGTCAAGGACAAGGGCCGCGACATCGCCATCCTGCGCACCATGGGTGCGACCCGTGGCGCGGTGATGCGTATATTCCTGATGACCGGCGCGGCCATCGGCGTGACTGGAACGCTGGCGGGCGTCATCCTCGGCATTGTCATCTGCCTCAATGTCGAGTCCATCCGGCAGTTCTTCTCCTGGATTTCGGGCACGGTGCTGTTCAATCCGGAGCTTTATTTCTTGAGCAAGCTGCCGGCGAAAATGGACCCCGGCGAGACGCTCAGCGTCGTCCTGATGGCGCTGGCGCTGTCCTTCCTGGCCACGCTCTTCCCCGCCTGGCGCGCGGCCAGGCTCGATCCGGTCGAGGCGCTGCGGTACGAATAATGAAGACGGGCGATACGATCATCGAGTTGAAGAGCGTCGAACGCCACTATGTGCAGGGCTCGCGCACGCTCACCATTCTCAACGGCGCTGATTTTTCGCTGCGGCGGGGTGAAATGGTGGCGCTGGTGGCGCCTTCGGGCGCTGGAAAATCAACGCTGCTTCACACGGCCGGGCTGCTCGAGCGTCCCGATGCCGGCGACGTGATCCTTTCAGGCCGGGCCTGCGGCCGGCTCTCGGACGACGAGCGCACCGCAATCAGGCGCAATGACATCGGCTTCGTCTATCAGTTCCATCACCTCCTGCCGGAATTCTCCGCGCTCGAAAACATCATGATGCCGCAACTGGTTAAGGGGCTGCCGACCGCCGAAGCCAGCGCGCGAGCGGTACAACTCCTCGACTATATGCAGATCGGCAAACGCGCGCATCACCGCCCCTCGGAACTGTCCGGCGGCGAGCAGCAGCGCGTGGCGATCGCACGTGCTGTCGCCAATGCGCCGCTGGTGCTGCTTGCCGACGAACCGACCGGCAATCTCGATCCGGTCACCGCGTCTTATGTGTTCGATGCTCTGGCTGCTCTGGTCAGGCAGTCGGGGCTGGCGGCGCTGATCGCCACCCACAATCACGAACTTGCGGCCCGCATGGATCGACGCGTGACGCTGTCGGAAGGCAAGGTCGTTCAGATCTGACGAGGCGCCGTCAAAGACGCTTCATCCACGACTTAATTGACGATTAACCTTGTGAGCCGCGCGTGAGCATTTTCTCGCCGGGTGAGCAGTGGCGGCTTGACGCACGAACAAAAATGGAACAAATTACGAACATACTGAATACAGGAGAAATCAAATGACCGATTTCGTTCAGGATGTAGCCTCGTTGGTTTGCATGAGCACGTTTCTTGTCACTATGGCGATGTGGATCGGCGCGATGTGAGTTGCGCGTTGAATTTGCAGGATCAGCCTGCCTTGCGGCGGCTTTCGGCCGGCATGGCGGCAGCGGGGCCGAAGACGGCTTCGAACGACTGTTTCAGCGCGTTGTCCAGGTCGGCCATGGTGACCGGCAGTCCAAGATCGACAAGGCTGGTCACGCCGTGATCGGAGACGCCGCAGGGCACGATGCCGCTGAAATGGGTAAGGTCGGGCTCGACATTGATTGCGATGCCATGAAAGCTCACCCAGCGTCGTAGCCGGATGCCGATTGCGGCGATCTTGTCTTCGGCAGGCGAGCCGTCGGGCATGGGCGGGCGGTCCGACCGCACGACCCAGACGCCGACCCGGTCCTCGCGGCGTTCGCCTCGAATGTTGAAGCGATCGAGGGTTGCGATGATCCATGCCTCCAGCGCGGCGACGAAGGCGCGAACATCCTCGCGGCGACGTTTCAGGTCGAGCATGACATAGGCGACCCGCTGGCCAGGCCCGTGATAGGTGTATTCGCCGCCGCGGCCGGCGTTGAACACGGGAAAGCGATCCGGGTCCACGAGATCGTCCAAACGTGCGCTGGTGCCGGCAGTATAGAGCGGAGGGTGTTCGACCAGCCAGACCATCTCCGCGGCCGAGCCATCGCGGATCGCGGCAACGCGTGCTTCCATGAAGGCAAGCGCATGCTCATAGGCAGTCAAACCCGGCTCGATTCGCCATTCCACCGAGGGCGACCCGGGAACTGGCAGGAATGATGTCTCTATCTGGCTGCGCTGCGTCATGGCTGGGTTGTCGTTCCTTGCTCTGGTGCATTCGCGTGTTCGTCGGAAACACCGAACGAGCCCGAATGCGATGCCGGGGCGCTGGGTCGCAGGCCAGCGTCCTCGGGTAGCCAACATATGGCCGCGAGCGCGGGAAAGGTCCAGTTTCTTATGCCGTTCCCGCGGATTCGAGCCAGAGCCGATCGGCGTTGATGCTCTCCGAAAACAGGGCGAGAGCGGCTTGGCTCGGGTGGTCTCCCAAGCGATGATCCACGGCTTCATTTGGTCTTCACGCAACCGCCGAATATTCCGCTGGATGCCCTTGTTTCGCAGGAAGCGATTTGCTAAATGCCGCTGGCCGGTTCCGACCGGTCTTTTCGTGACGTGCGGTCGTGGCGGAATTGGTAGACGCGCAGCGTTGAGGTCGCTGTGGGGCAACCCGTGGAAGTTCGAGTCTTCTCGACCGCACCAACGAACTTTTCAATCACTGAATAAATTTTCTTTGTCTGAGTTCGCGATGGCTCGCATGAGCCATCGGTGCGGCATTCGGAATGGCTTCTTCGCCACATGTCGAGACGAAGATGTGCAACGCCTCGCTGCAAGGCTGTGAATCGACATCTGTTCATGCCAGATATCGGATGCTTTTTGAGCTTATGTGCTGGGCTTAGCCCGCCCTCAAGCTTAAGAAATCGGTTCGACGCGTGGTTTTGACGGGAAAGTCTGCAACTCTGCTGCACCGACCCTCGGTTTGGAATCACGTTCTGGAGCATGACCGGCCCG
Source organism: Borborobacter xinjiangensis (assembly GCF_047739745.1). Taxonomy (NCBI): domain Bacteria; kingdom Pseudomonadati; phylum Pseudomonadota; class Alphaproteobacteria; order Hyphomicrobiales; family Phyllobacteriaceae; genus Borborobacter; species Borborobacter xinjiangensis. The sequence continues at coordinate 322,820 of NZ_JBLLVA010000001.1, forward strand.
GCCTGGCGCAAACGCGTTCAAGTGGAATCACTTGAACAAAGCGATTTGCGCGGACTTAAAGTGCTGGAGCGTCCTTTGTGCGTCCCGGACGCACGGCGCTCTAGCCGGAGCCAATGCTCTTGAGTTGTTTTGATGCATGGTCTTGCTGAAGGTCTGCAATTTGCTGCGTTGACCTTCGGTTCGGGACGATGCTCCAGTGCAAGAGGCGAATTTGGAAGGCCAGGACAAACATTCGCCGGGCTCCGGGGCTCCCCAACCCGCCGCTGACATCTACGATGCGGATGGCGTCATCCGCGCGTCGTTCCTTGCTCAGGTCGGAGCGGCGATCGCCGATCGCGATACGCTGACGCTGAAGCAGGAGGTCGGTAGTCTCCATCAGTCGGAACTTGGCGATCTCCTCGAAGTTCTGTTGCCTGAACAGCGGCGCGCGCTCGTCGATCTGATGGGCAGCGATTTCGATTTCTCGGCGCTGACCGAGGTCGACGAGGCGATTCGTCTCGACATCGTCGACAACCTGCCCAACGCGCAGATCGCGCAAGCGGTGCAGGAACTCGATTCCGACGACGCCGTCTACATTCTCGAGGATCTCGACCAGGAAGATCAGGACGAGATTCTTGCGCAGCTGCCGTTCACGGAACGAATCAGGCTGCGCCGCTCGCTGGACTATCCGGAAGAAACCGCAGGCCGGCGCATGCAGACCGAGTTCGTCGCGGTACCGCCGTTCTGGACCATCGGCCAGACCATCGACTACATGCGCGACGACAAGAATCTTCCCGACCGGTTCAGCCAGATTTTCGTCATCGATCCGACCTTCAAGCTTCTCGGCGCCGTCGATCTCGATCGCGTGCTGCGCTCCAAGCGCACGGTCAAGGTCGAAGATGTCATGCATGAGACCCGCCACGCCATCCCCGCCAGCATGGACCAGGAGGAGGCGGCTTACGAGTTCGAACAATATGACCTGTTGTCGGCGGCCGTGGTCGACGAGAACGAGCGATTGGTGGGCGTGCTCACCATCGACGATGTCGTCGACGTGATCCAGCAGGAGGCGGAGGAGGACCTTCTGCGCATGGGCGGCGTCGGCGACGAGGAACTCTCCGACAGCGTGCTTTCAGCCTCGCGCTCGCGCGTGCCGTGGCTGCTGGTCAATCTGGTAACCGCGTTCATCGCGGCGTCTGTCATCGGCTTGTTCGAGGGAACGATCGAGAAGATCGTGGCTTTGGCGGTGCTGATGCCGATCGTGGCAGGCATGGGCGGCAATGCGGCCTCGCAAACCATGACGGTGACCGTGCGGGCGTTGGCGACGCGCGACCTGGACATTTATAATGCCGGCCGCATCATCCGCCGTGAAATGGGCGTTGGCCTGCTCAACGGGCTGATCTTCGCCTGCCTCATCGGCATTGTCGCCGCCGGCTGGTTTCAGGACCCCACTTTGGGCGGCATCATCGCAGCCGCCATGGTCATAAACATGTTCGTGGCTGCCCTCGGCGGCATATTGATACCGCTTCTGCTGGACAGGCTCGGGGCGGATCCGGCCGTCGCTTCGGCGGTTTTCGTAACGGCGGTGACAGATGTTGTCGGCTTCTTCGCGTTTCTGGGGCTCGCCACATGGTGGTTCGGCGCACTTTGATGCTGATAGTCGCTGTCTGTAATTGACTTTTACGTAAATGCCGGCAAAATCCTGTGTTTGTCGCTGCGCGTCCGCGAGGCGAGCAAGACGACTCACTTGAACGAGCATCGAACTAACCGACCGGTTCCCGTCGGGGACCGATGCGCCATATCGGGATTTGTCCACGGAGCGAGAATGCGGGAATACTATTCGATTACCGAACTGACCCGCGAGTTCGATATCTCGACGCGGACCCTGCGCTTCTATGAAGACGAGGGTCTCATCCAGCCGGTGCGGCGTGGCCGCACGCGCCTCTTCCGGCCGAGCGATCGGCATCTGGTGCGGCAAATCATGCGCGGCAAGCGACTCGGCTTCTCGATCAGCGAGATTCGCGAAATCATCCAGATGTATAAGGAACCGCCTGGTGAAGTCGGGCAGCTTAACCTGATGATCAAGCGTATCGAGGAGAAGCGCGAGGACTTGCGTCAGAAGCGCCGCGACCTGGAAGAGACGCTTGCCGAACTGGACCGTGCCGAGGAATCCTGCGTCGAGCGGCTGGTCGAGCTTGGCGTGACTACTTAAGGATAGCCTTCCGGAAGGCGGGACCAACTCCAATCGGCCGGCCTCACCGCCGGGTCGGTTTTCGAATTTCCGGCGTCATGACTATGCGGTTACAGCCAGCGGCGCACCTTTTTGGCATAGTCGCGGTATTTCTTGCCGAAATGGGTTTCCAGATATTTCTCCTCGCCCTCGATGGCGAGCTTTTTGGTTGCGGCGCTGGCGAGGAAGGCCAGGATCAGAAACCAGATGTTGCCGGCAAGCAGGCCGATGCCGGCCATAACCAGCGTATTGGCAAGATAGATGGGATTGCGGGTGAGCCCGAAGGCGCCAGTCGTTACCAGGTGCGTGGCGGGCTGGTCAGGCCGCACCGTCGTTCCGGCGCGGCGCATGGAGCTGATGGCGGAAACGTAAAGGCCTATGGCCGCGAGAATGACGAGGCCGCCGGCGGCAAACAGAATGTCGGAGAGTGGTCGCGAAATCCAGGGCAACGGCAAGAGCAGGCCGAGCCCGACGCTGATGGCGATAGCCGTCAGATAAAGAATCGGCGGCCACGGAATTCGGCTTTGGCTCGTCTCAATGTCAGTCACTGCACTCCTCCTTGCAGAGCGGGACCAGGGAGATCGCCTAAAAGCTTGTTGTCCGCTTTCTCCTCCGACTGGAAGCCGATTGCGTCGTCGGTTCGCGTCGTGCAGAGCCCCGCGCTGGTTTCGATCCTGGCGCGCAGTTCGGGCGTTTCGTCCCCCTTGAAAAGCTTGTCGAGCCCCGCGTCCTTCTCCAGTTCCTCCAGCATGCAAACACAATAGCGCGTGCAGAACTCGGTGTCGCGGCTCTGTTCGCAGGTGGCCTCACAGGAATTGCGAAACCGCACCTCGGGCGTCGGCACATCGGCGGGAAAGACCTGGGATGCCAGCCACACGCTGGCAATCAGCACCGGTTGGTGGATCAGATAGACCGCGAGGCTGTGGCGCCCGGCGAAGATCAGCGGGCGCGACCAGCCGCCGAATTTCACCTCCGCCAAACGTGCGGCGAGGCCGGCGTATGAGGTGAGCTTTGCCAGCGCAATGCCGGCGAGCACTGCGGCGAACCATGGAAACAGCGGAACGTAGTCGTTCGAGCGCGGATTGCTCGACGACAGGCCGACCCACCACCAGGCGGGATGGTCGAAGAAGGCGTTTCGCAGGAAATGGGGCGCGGCAATCACCAACGCCGCGATGCCGAGGGTAAGAGCTGCCGGGAGGCGCAGGAACAGAAGCCCGAGCAGGCTCGCCAGCGCGATCTGATGCAGTATGCCGAAAAAGATGAAGCCGCCCGGCACCGCGAGGCGGGTAACGATTGATATGGCAAGGGCCGCTCCCGCCACCATCGCGAACCGTCGACAGAAAGCTTTCCATCGAATCCCGTTGCTATGGGCGAGAAACAGGCTGACGCCGACAAGGAAGAGGAAGCTGGTGGCGATGCAACGCGCAAAGAATTTCCAACCGCCTGCGGCGGTCGTGCCTGGATCGGAATAGCCGAAAAACTCCAGGTCCCAGGCAAAGTGATAAATCGCCATGGCCAGCAACGCGGCACCGCGCGCGACATCGAGCGCTGCGATGCGGCCGATCCTGGTCTTGGGCTGATCGGATGATTGGGTTTGCGAATCCATACGGGTGCGTGCTGTTGCGATTGGTCGAGCGTCGTGCAACCGTTAGCATGGATGATGAGGTCGAAAGTATGAAATCGGAGCCGGCCATGCACAGCGTCGCTGCCAATGGCGCGATGATCCCCTCACTTGGCGTTGGCACATGGACGCTGAAGGGCGAGCTTTGCACCGAAATCGTATCGCACGCGCTGTCGGTCGGGTACCGCCATATCGACACGGCGAGCATTTACCGAAACGAAGCCGATGTGGGCGCGGGTCTGCGCGCGTCCGGCATTCCCCGCGACGATGTGTTCGTGACGACCAAGGTCTGGTGGACGGACATCAGGGCGGGCGACCTCGAGCGCTCGGCCGAAACCAGCCTGAAGCGGTTGGGACTCGATCGGGTCGATCTCCTGATGATTCACTGGCCGAATCCGCAAATTCCGCTGGAAGGATCGATCAGGGCGCTGAATGCCGTCAAACGCTCAGGACTCGCCCGCCATATCGGCGTGTCCAATTTTCCGACGGCTCTGCTTGCGCAGGCGCTTTCCCTTTCGGACGCGCCGCTCGTAGCCAATCAGGTCGAATATCACCCCTATCTCGACCAATCCAAGATTTTGAGCGCATGCCGGGGGGCCGGCATGGCCATGGTGTCCTATTGTCCGCTCTATCGCGGCGGTGGCCTGTTCGAGGAACAGGCCATTGGCTCCGCGGCCAGCCGCCACGGTAAAAGCCCGGGCCAGGTCGTGCTGCGCTGGCACATTCAGCAGCAGGGTGTGGTGGCGATCCCGCGCACGACAAAGAGGGAGCGCCTTGAGGAAAACATGGCGATATTCGACTTCGCTCTCTCGGAGAACGAAATGAGCGCCATCTCCGCTCTTTCGCGCCAAGGCAGCCGTATTTGCAACGACAGCTTTGCGCCCGAATGGGACGCCGCTTAACCGGCGGATTCAGGCTCGTAGATGCCGGAATAGGGTTTGCCGACCGACGGCTTTGTCCGTATAGTTCCGGGCGTCGTCGGTTCCGAAAGGAATCAATAGGGAATGCGGCACGGGCAGAAATGCCCAAAACCGCAGCTGCCCCCGCAACTGTGCGCGGCTAGCTCTCTCCAATGCCACTGGGGTTCTCGGGAAGGCGGGGAAGGGCGGTGATCCGCGAGCCAGGAGACCTGCCGGCGACATGACATATCTCAATGCCCTCGGGTGGAGGGTGAAAGGACATGAAATGAACGCGACGTCTTCGTCTCTCGCCACAACAGGTTTTGCTTCGCGCGCCATGCAGCTTGCGCTTGCCGGCCTGCTCGGCGTCTTCGTTATCGGCTTCGTCGGCTTTTCGCATATGGAAGCGGTCCATAATGCCGGCCACGACTATCGCCACTCGATGGCGTTTCCCTGCCACTAACGAAAGATCGCTCCCATGACATTGTTTCGTAACGTCGTGTTCATCGCGGCGCTCGCCGGCCTATTGTCCGGACTGATCATGACGGCCATGCAGGCCTATGCCACCGTTCCCCTGATTCTGAAGGCCGAAACTTTCGAAAATGCCGGCGGTGGGCATGACCATGGCGCCGTTTCGCCTGAGGCAGCGGAAGCTGGGCATTCGCATGATGCGGCCACACCCGCTCATGAGCATGACGGGGAGGGCTGGGCTCCGGCCGACGGCTTCGAGCGCTTTGCCTTCACCGCGCTTGCCAATATCGTCACCGGCATCGGCTTTGCCCTGGTTCTGGTTGCGGCTTCGGAACTGACGGGCGGCATCGCCAACTGGCGTCGGGGGATTTTCTGGGGCTTTGCCGGTTTTGCCGTGTTCACACTGGCGCCGGGTCTCGGCCTGCCACCGGAATTGCCGGCCATGCCTGCGGCCGATCTTGCGGCCCGCCAGGCCTGGTGGATCGGCACGGTCGCCGCCACGGCCGCCGGCCTGTGGCTGATCGCCTTCCGGTCATCGATGGTGCTGTCGCTTATCGGCGTGGCGTTGATGATCGCGCCGCATATCATCGGCGCGCCGCAGCCCGACAGCCATGAATCGCCGGTTCCCGTCGATCTGCACCACCAGTTCGTCGTCGCCGTGACGGTGACCAACCTGATCTTCTGGGTGGTGCTGGGGGCTGCGGTCGGGGTTTTCCGCGCTCGCTTCTCAGGCGCGGCCGCCAATTGGCGCGACAGTTTTGCCTGAGGCCAAGCTGACCTTCCTGCTTGGCGGCGCCCGCTCCGGCAAGAGCGCGCAAGCCGAGCGGCTGGTTGCCGCCTATCCCGCGCCGTGGATCTACATAGCCACGGCGCAGAGCCTTGACGATGAGATGGCCGAGCGTATCGCCATGCATCGGGCGCAGCGCGCGGAGGGCTGGATCACCATCGACGCACCGCTCGATCTTGTGGGTGCGATCGGTGACGTGCCGGATGGCCGCCCGCTGCTGGTGGATTGCCTGACTCTGTGGCTCACCAACCATCTGCTTGCCGGGCACGATCTCGAGCAAGAATGCGAGCGGCTGGAAAGCGCGCTGGCGGCACCTCGGGGGCCTTGGTTCGTCGTCGCCAATGAAGTCGGCCTCGGGATCGTTCCGGACAATGCTCTGGCGCGCAAATTCCGCGACGCCGCCGGCCGCCTCAACCAGCGGGTTGCGGCGCGCGCAAACTCCGTATCGTTCATGGTGGCGGGGCTGCCGCTTCAGGTGAAATGACATGAAGAATATCGACGAAAAGGAAGCCGAGCGCCACAAGGCCAAGATGGTCAAGCGCAAGGCGGTTCAGGATGCGGAAGTTGCCGGCAAGACGGTCGAGAAGGGTTTGCTGATCGTCAATACCGGTCCTGGCAAGGGCAAATCGACGGCGGCTTTCGGCCTCGCGCTGCGCATGCTCGGCCATGGCCGGCGCGTCGGTGTCGTCCAGTTCATAAAGGGCGCCTGGCACACCGGCGAAAAGGATGCCTTCGCCGCCTTCGGCGACAAGCTCGTATGGCACACGATGGGCGAGGGCTTTACCTGGGAAACCCAGGACATCGAGCGCGATGTCGCTGCTGCAGCGGCGGCGTGGGGCAAGGCCGTCGAACTGATGACCGATCCGACGATCAGCCTCGTTGTGCTCGACGAATTGAACATCGCGCTGCGCTACGATTATCTCGACCTGGACAAGGTTGTCTCGACCTTGCGGGGCCGCCGCGAGGGGCTGCATGTCGTGGTCACCGGCCGAAATGCCAAGCAATCATTGATCGATGCGGCGGACCTCGTCACCGAAATGGGAGCCGTGAAGCACCATTTCTCGGCGGGCGTGAAGGCGCAGCAGGGAATAGAGTTCTAGCCGGGGTTCTTTCAGCCGAATATCGCGCCTGCGCCCGCAGCTATGCCGAACAGTGCGATCAACAGCATGTCGGCTGTCCAGTAGAGCCGAAGTGCCTGCCGGATGTCGGCGGCATTCGCCTCGCGCTTTCCGTCGCCCATCGTGGCGTCGTCCACGGTGACGCCGCCATAGATGCGGGGGCCGGCAAGGGAGAGGCCGAGGGCTCCGGCCATCGCGGCTTCCGGCCAACCGGCGTTGGGGGAGCGATGTTTCCGGGCATCGCGCCGGATCGCGCGCCAGGCCCCCGCAGGGTTTGCGCCCGGCAAGATGATGGCGGCGACAACCAGAAGCACCGCCGTCAGCCGCGAAGCCGGCAGGTTGACGAGATCGTCGAAGCGCGCCGCAGCCCAGCCGAACGCCTCATGGCGCGGGGTGCGGTGGCCGATCATGCTGTCGGCGGTGTTGGCGGCCTTGTAGGCGAGCCCGGCGGTCAGCCCACCGGCGCCGAGCCAGAATGCCGGCGCAACGATGCCGTCGGAGAAGTTTTCGGCCAGGCTTTCGATCGCCGCGCGCGAGACGCCTGCCTCGTCAAGCTGGTCGGGATCACGACCGACGATCTGCGATACCGCCTGTCTGCCGCCCGGCAATCCGCCGCTCTCCAGCGCGTCGGCGACGGCTTTGACATGACTGGCAAGGCTGCGCTGGGCAAGCAGGCTGCTGGCAAGGATGGCGGTTGCGACTATGCCGAGCGGTAACGATGCAAGGATCGTTTCTAGGAAAAATCCAATGCTTGCCGGCACGGCAACCAGCGCGACCAGCGCCGCCACGCCCGAAATGCGGCGCCAATTGTCGGTATGGGTGGCGCGATTTAGGTGGTGGTCGAGGAAAGAGATGAACTTGCCGATCCAGATCACCGGATGGCCGATTGCGCGCACGAGCCGATCCGGATAACCGAGACCCAGTTCCGCAAGAAGCGACAAGAAGGCGAGCAGAACGAACATGGCGCTTGAGAACAGGAGTTGGATGGCAGCGGTGAGCGATCACGGCGGCAGTCTTGCCCGGGCAGCCGCGCTGTTTCCTCACGCGCCGCTACCCTGGATCGATCTTTCGACCGGGATCAATCCGCACTCTTATCCGCTTTTCGATCTGCCGGCCACCGCGTTGCGACGGCTCCCGGAAGCAGCGCGCGTGCGCGAACTGACAGGCGTTGCGGCGCTCGCCTATGGCGCGCCTTCGGCGGAACATGTGACTGCCGCCCCCGGTACGCAGATTCTTCTGCCCCGCGTCGCCTCGCTGGTGAAGCCGGGCCGGGCTTTTGTGCTCGGGCCGACCTATGCCGAGCATGCGCGCGCTGCGGCAATCGCCGGACACGCGGTGGCGGAGGTCGATAATTTCGAAGCACTTTACGCGGCCGATCTGGCGATAGTCGTCAATCCGAACAATCCCGACGGGCGGATCATTGGCCGCGAAAAGCTTCTCGATCTGGCGCGTGTGCTGAAAGGCAAGGGCGGTTTGCTGGCCGTCGACGAGGCGTTCATGGATGTCGGCCCGATGGACGAGCGTCTCGATGGGGATATTGCGGACGGCGGCATCGTCGTGCTGCGCTCCTTCGGAAAATTCTACGGGCTTGCCGGACTGCGCCTTGGTTTTGCCGTTGCGGCGGTCTCGATCACGCAAAAACTGGAGGCCGAACTCGGGCCATGGGCGGTGGCGGGGCCGGCGCTGGAATATGGCATCAAGGCGCTTGGCGATACCGAATGGCGAGACGCAATGCGAAGCCGGCTCGCGGGGGAGGCCGCACGGCTCGATGAACTGCTTGGCCGTTTCGGCATCCCGGTTGTCGGCGGCACCAGCCTGTTCCGCTTCATTGTCTCGAATGATGCCGCGAGCCTGTTTGCAGAACTTGGCAGCCGGGGCATACTGCTGCGAAAATTCGCTTGGAATTCTTCAGCGCTTCGAATCGGCCTGCCGGCGGCGGAAAGCGAATGGCAGCGCCTTGAAATCGCTCTGTCGACCTGGGCAGCCATGCGTGGCGCGAACCACAAGGAGACCTCATCGTGATTTATGTCTGTCCGCTGTCCAAACTGGACGAGACGGTGGTTCGCGTCGGGGCACGGCAACTCGTTTCCCTGCTGAACGCCGGCACGCCGATGACGCGGCCATCGGCAATTTTGGAGCACGACCATCTCCTCATGGCCATGCACGATATCGCCGAGCCGCAGGAGGGCATGACCTCGCCCGGTGAGGAGCACGTGCGCCACTTGCTGAAGTTTGCGGCGCGTTGGGATCGAACGCGCCCCCTGGTGATCAATTGCTATGCCGGCATCAGCCGCTCGACGGCCAGCGCCTATATCATCGCATCGGCGCTTTCGCCGAAGCGGGACGAGGCGGAACTGGCCACCACTTTGAGGCAGATGTCGCCATCGGCGACGCCCAATCCGCTCCTCGTCGCGATGGCGGACCGGGTTCTCGGGCGCGGCGGACGCATGGTAGAGGCAATCAAGGCTATCGGACGCGGTGCCGAAGCTTTCGAAGGAACGCCGTTTGCACTGAAGATCGATCTTTAATCAGGCGGCTCAGGTCAGCCAGTCGGCAGGCTTTGCCTTGCGCACGTCCTTGAGCAGACGCACGAACCCCTCTGCCATATGCGCGGCTGTCAGCCGGCCTTTCTCGGCTGTTGCGGCGGCGGCGTTGCCGACGACGCCATTCGGGTTGAGGTCGGTGGCGATCCAGGCGAAGGCGTGGGGGCTTTGATGCCGCAGCAGATCGAATTCACGCTCGGCTTTGGTCACGTTCGAGGCGAAATCCTCGGCCTTGCCCATATCGACGAGGTCAGGCCTGAAGTGCAGCATCAATGAGGTTTCCACATCGCCGCCATGGATGCCGCGGCGCAGTTCAAGCTCGCTGAACAGCCCATCCGGCCGGCCGAATCTCTCCCAGCTTGTCTTGACCGCGAGCATATTGAACCGCACCCGCAGGTTTCGCGTGATGATGCCGATGATCTCCTCATTGCCGCCATGCGAATTGACGACGACCAGCTTTTTCACGCCGGCTCGCGCAATGGACGCGCCGAGTTCCGTCCAGGCCTCGATCAGCGTCGCGGGCGGCAGAGTGAGCGTTCCGGGCGCATAGAGATGCTCGTCGGATTTCCCGACTGCCTGGACCGGGAGGATCCGTATATCGAGATTGGCGGGTAATCGCGCGATGACCTCGTCCAACATGCCGTGCATGATGGCCGTGTCGGTGGAAACCGGCAGATGCGGACCATGCTGCTCGATGGCGGCCACCGGGAGCACGGCAATCGTCGCCTCCGGATCGATCGTCGAAAACTCCGTCGTCTTGAAGTCGCCCCACCAGACCCGTCTTGCTTCGGCCATGTCAAAATCCGGATTTGCCCGTTCGGTCCGACATTTAGCGGTTTCTGGCCGATGGGGCGAGGGCTAGATTCGCACCCTTTCGGATTTCGGGTCATACATGGGCTTCAGCGAGGCCTCCGCCTTGAACCGCTCGCCCGCAATCTCAATCTCGTAGGACGAAGAAAGCATGTCCGCCTCGCTTTCGCCTTTTGCAGGGACGTAGCCAAGGCCGACCGCGCCGCCGAGATGGTGGCCGTAATTGCCCGAGGTGATCGTGCCGACGATTTTGCCGTCGCGAACGATCGCCTCATTGTGGAACAGCAGCGGCTCGGGATCGGTCAGCCGAAACTGCACGAGCCGGCGTGACAGGCCGGCCTCCTTCTTGCGCAGCACCGCATCGCGGCCGATGAAGTCGCCTTTTCCGGTCTTCACAGAAAAACCGAGCCCGGCTTCGAGCACGTGATCCTCGTCGGTGATGTCGTGGCCGAAATGACGGTAGGCTTTTTCGATGCGGCAGGAATCCAGCGTGTGCAGGCCGCAGAGCTTCAGCCCGAGCTCCGCGCCCGCCTCCTCGATCGCTTCGAACACATGCGCTGCCTGATCGGTGGATACGTAAATTTCCCAGCCGAGTTCGCCGACATAGGTGACGCGGTGGGCGCGGGCCAGCCCAAACCCGATCTCGACTTCCTGAAACGTTCCGAATGGGTTGTTTTCGTTCGAAAAATCGTTCGGACTCACGCGTTGAATCAAGTCGCGCGATTTCGGTCCCATCAGACAGAGTACCGATTCGGCGGCGGTAACATCGGTGATGACCACGAATTCGTCGACAAGGTGCTTTCTCAACCATGCCAGATCGCGCTGCAGGGTTGCTCCCGGCACAACGGCCAGGAAGGCCGTTTCCGACAGGCGGGAGATGGTAAGATCGCTCTCGATGCCGCCGCGATTGTTCAGCATCTGCGTATAGACGATCCTGCCCGGCGCGACATCGAGATCATTGGCGCAGAGGCGTTGCAGGAAGCTCAGTGCATCGCGGCCCTCGATCCTGATCTTGCCGAAAGAGGTCATGTCGAACAGGCCGACATGGTTGCGGACCGCGAGGTGCTCGTCGCGATTGTTGCCGAACCAGTTCTGTCGCTTCCATGAATAGCGATATTCGCGTTCCTGGTCTGGCCGTGCGAACCAATTGGCGCGTTCCCAGCCGGCGACTTCGCCGAAAACGGCGCCGCGTGCCTTCAGATGCTCGTGGATCGGCGAGCGGCGCACGCCGCGCGAGGTGGCCATCTGGCGATAGGGAAAATGGTCAGCGTAGAGCAGGCCGAGCGTTTCGGACACGCGCTCCTTCAAATAGCTGCGGTTCTTCTGGAACGGTTGGGCGCGGCGAATATCCACCTCCCACAGGTCGAAGGGCGCTTCGCCGTCGTTGATCCATTGCGCCAGCGCCATGCCGGCGCCGCCGGAGGAGACGATGCCGATGGAATTATAGCCTGCGGCGACCCAGTAGCCCTTCAGTTCAGGAGCTTCGCCGAGATAGTAGCGATCGTCGGGCGTGAAGCTTTCCGGTCCGTTGAAGAAGGTGTGAATGCCGGCGGTAGCCAGCATCGGCATGCGATTTACGCCCATTTCCAGGATCGGTTCGAAATGGGCGAAATCCTCCGGCAACTGGTCGAAGCAGAAGTCCTCGCGGATGCCCTCCATGCCCCACGGCTTGGCCTTGGGTTCGAAGGCACCGAGCATCATCTTGCCGGCATCTTCCTTGTAGTATGCGCATTCATCCGGCACGCGCAGAACCGGCAGGCGCGACAGGCCGGGAATGGCTTCCGTGACGAGATAGAAATGCTCGCAGGCGTGCAGCGGCACAGTTACGCCCGACATGGCGCCGAACTCGCGCGCCCACATGCCTGCGCAATTGATGACGATGTCGGTCTCGATCGTGCCCTGGTCCCCGCCTTGCGTCCAGGAAACGCCGGTAACACGGCCGTCCTTGCGCTGGACGCCGGTAACTTTGACGCCCTCGATGATTTTTGCGCCGCGCTGGCGTGCGCCCTTGGCCAGCGCCATGGCGATGTTGGCCGGATCGCATTGGCCATCCAGCGGAAGGTGTACCGCGCCGACGACGTCCGACACATTGAGATGCGGATACATCTCCTTGACTTCGCTCGGGGAAATTTCACGGACATCGACATCGAAGGCCCGCGCCACCGTCGCCTGCCGGTAGATTTCGTGCTTGCGTTCCTCGGTCAGCGCCACGGTGATCGAGCCGACCTGGCGCATGCCGGTGGCGACGCCGGTTTCTTCCTCGAGCTTTACGTAAAGATCGGCGGAATATTTGGCGAGCCGCGTCATGTTCTGCGAGCCGCGCAACTGGCCGATCAGCCCGGCGGCATGCCAGGTGGTGCCGCAGGTAAGCTGCTTGCGTTCCAAAAGCACGATGTCGGTCCAGCCGAGCTTGGCCAGATGATAGGCCACCGAACAGCCCGAGACGCCGCCACCTACGATGACGGCGCGGGCCTTGGAGGGAATGGAATTTGCGGCCGGGTTGCTCATGCCCTCAGCCTTTCATTCTGCGGGTCCCAGAGCGGCTTGTCTTCCTGCACCACCGCCGGGAAAGCCTCGCCGAAAATCTCGACTTCGACTTCGGTCCCCGGAACGGCGAGATCGGCGCGCAACATGCCGAGCGCGATCGACTTGTTCACCCGGTAGCCCCAGCCGCCGGATGTCGTCTCGCCGACGATCTTCCCGTCATGACGGATCGTCGACATATAAGGCGCGTCGCAGTCCCCAGCTTCGACCACCAGCGTCACAAACCGTTTGGTCGCGCCCTGCTGCTTTTCGCGTTCAAGTGCGGCTTTGCCTTTAAAGTCTGGCTTTTCCCATTTGACAAAGCGCTCAAGCCCGCCTTGCAGCACCGTGTAGTCGGTGGAAAGGTCCTGCTTCCAGGCGCGGTAGCCTTTCTCCAGCCTCAGGCTATCGAGAGCGAACATGCCGAACGGCCTCAGGCCGTGCTTCTGGCCGGCCTGCCAGACAGCGTCGAAGATGGTCGCCGTATCGTCCACCTTGGTGTGGATTTCCCAGCCAAGCTCGCCAGCGAAAGACACGCGAACGAGCTGGCACCAGCGCCCGGCGATCTGCACCGATTGGTGCGACAGCCAGGGTTGCGACAGGTCGGCATCCGTGACTTCGGCCAGAATGGCGCGCGAATTCGGGCCGGAAAGGATCTGGCACGAAAATGCCTCGGTCATGTTTTTCAACGCGATTTGAGTCTGTTGCGGCAAATGCTTCTGAAGCCACTCGAAATCATGCCACTCGGCGGCGGCCGCGGTGATCAGGAAGAAGAAATCCTCATCCAGCGCCATGATCGACATTTCGGTGACGATGCGGCCTTGGTCGTCGGCGAAATAAGCCAGACCGATCCGTCCCGGTTTTGGCACGGTGCCTGTAATCATAGACGACAGCCAGTCGCGCGCGCCGGGACCTTGCAGCCGGAAGCGCGAGAAGCCCGGAAGGTCGAGAATGCCGACGGCGTCGCGCACCGCCACGCATTCCTCGCGAATGCGCTGTTCCCAGGGCCCGGTTCGGGTGAAGGTCTGTGTGGAAGATTCCCAGGTGTCGTCCCCAGGCGCCGCATACCAGGTGGCGCGCTCCCAGCCATTATAGGCATCGAACTGCGCGCCAAGCGCCGCGATACGGTCATGGATCGGCGAGAGCTTGCGGTTGCGGCCGGCCGGCCAGGCGTGGTGGGGGAAATGGATCGCATATTCGTTGCCGTAGACTTCCATGCCCTTGGCAACACAATAGTCGTGATCCGACGCGAAGCTTGTGAACCGGCGCGGATCGCAGGACCACATGTCCCATTCGGTTCGGCCCTCCGTCACCCATTCGGCCAGGACCTTGCCGGCGCCGCCGGCCTGGGCGATACCGAAGGTGAAGACGCAGGCCTCGAAGGCGTTGGGCACTCCGGGCATCGGGCCGATCAGCGGATTGCCGTCCGGCGCGTAGGGGATGGGGCCGTTGATGATTTTCGAGAGGCCGGCCGTGCCGAGAATCGGCACCCGGGCGACCGCATCGTTCAAATACCATTCGAGCCGCTCCAGATCGTCGGGGTAGAGCTGGAAAGAAAAATCCTCCGGCATGGGGTCGTCGGGCGTGGCCCAGTGGGCGCGGCAGTTCCTTTCATAGGGGCCGAGGTTCATGCCGTTCTTTTCCTGGCGCAGATACCAGGAAGTATCGACGTCACGCAGCAGCGGCAGCTTCCTGCCGTTCTCCCTGGACCAGGCGGCAAGCTCGGGAATTTCCTCAAAGAGAATATATTGATGGCTCATCACCATCATCGGCACCTCGCGGCCGAACAGGCGGCCGACTTCCTGTGCGCGATAGCCGGCGGCGTTGACGACATATTCGCAGCGGATTTCGCCGTGCGGTGTCGTCAGAACCCACTCGCCATTTTCGCGGCGGGCGGCAGTCACCGGGCAGAAGCGGACTATTTTGGCGCCGAGGTCGCGCGCGCCCTTGGCCAGCGCCTGGGTGAGCTGCGCCGGATCGGTGTCGCCGTCGCTCGGATCGTATAGTGCTCCTTGCAGGTCGTGCGTGTCGATGAAGGGATAGCGGCCGGCGATGTCATCGACGCCGACCACGTCGATTTCCATGCCCTGATAGCGACCCATGCCCTTGACCCGCTGGAATTCGCGCATGCGCTCCTTGCTATGGGCAAGCCGCAGCGACCCGGTGACGTGATAATTCATCGGGTAGTCGACCTCCTTCGCCAATCGGCGATAGAGTTCAGTCGAGTAGCGCTGGACATTCATCAGCGACCACGACGATGAGAAGGTCGGCACGTTGCCGGCGGCATGCCAGGTGGAGCCGGAGGTCAGCTCGTTCTTCTCAAGAAGCACGCAATCGGTCCAGCCGGCCTTGGCCAGATGGTAGAGGGAGGAAACACCTACCGCACCGCCGCCGATGACCACCACGCGCGCTGTGGATGGAATTGCCGTCATTCGTTCCTCCTCACTGTTCGTTGCCGAGCTATCGGCTTCCGGAAACCGCTCTCCGTTCCAGCCGGTCGTACCGCTCAATAGACGGGCGGCGAGACCACCCAGATCACCACCGCAGGCTCGGCGCCCGGATTTTTCCAGCGAAACCGCTTGCCGCCGAAGCGGAAGCTGTCACCCTCGGTCAGCCGATGCCAATTTCCGTCAATCTCGATGTCGAAGCGGCCGGAAACCACGTAGCCTGCCTCCTCGGTCGGGCGCATCGCCGGGGACTTCAACTCCGCGCCGGGCGCGAATTCGGAACGCAGCATCTCGAAGCTGCCGCCGAGGTCCGGTGAAAGAAGCTCCTCGATAAGTCCGGATTCGCTTGTCCCGAGCAGGCGACGGCGACCCGCGCGCACGACAACGCCACGTTCGGTCTCGTCTGGCACCTCATGGCCGAAGAACAGGCTGACCGGCACACCGAACACGTCGGCAAGCGCTCGCAAGTCGCCGATGGACGGCCGGGAGAGTCCGCGCTCGACCTGGCTCATCCAGCCGACCGAGCGCCCCAGCCGCAGCGCAATCTCCGATAGTGTCAATCCGCGCGACTTGCGCAGCGCCCGCACGTCGCGGGCCAGCAGCATGTCAGCGCTGACGGGCTGGCTTTCGGCGGAACTCTGGCGAAGAAGGGAAGCGGGCATGAAAATTCTTTCTGGAATTTCATCGTGTGCCCAGTGCGTGAAAAAATCAAGCTTCATTTCATGCAGCTCAGGTATAGCTTGCGACATGCGGCTGGCTGGTGCAAATGCTGCACTGCGGCGAATGGCTTCTGGTTTGCAGCCGCATCGGAAAGGAACTTCCATGCTGTCACGAGGAACCGTGGCCACTTCTGGCGACATCAGCGAGACTGCCGACGAGGCCATTCTCTCTCGCCGTTCGGTGCGGGCGTTTCTGCCGACGCCGGTGGATGAGAGGACAATCCGGGACATACTGCAGGTAGCGGCGCGCGCGCCGTCCGGCACCAACATGCAGCCCTGGAAAGTCTACGTCACAACCGGTGAAACCAAGCAGCGAATTGCCGACGCGATTCTCAATTCCGGCATTCGCGCCGAGAAAGCCGTCTGGGACGAATACAAATATTATCCGGATCAGTTCTTCGAACCGTATCTGCAACGGCGTCGGGAGAACGGCTTCGGCCTCTACAGCGTGCTCGGCATCGGACGTCGCGAGGTCGAGCGCATGCGTGCGCAGCACGACCGCAACTTCATCTTCTTCGATGCACCGGTCGGCATGATCTTCACCATCGATCGGCGGCTGAATATGGGATCATGGGTCGATTACGGGATGTTCCTGCAAAACATCATGATCGCGGCGCGGGCGAGGGGCCTGCACACCTGCCCGCAGGCGGCATTCGCGCCCTACCATCGCCAGATCAGGCCGATCCTCGATATTCCCGACGAGGAAATCGTCGTCTGCGGCATGGCGCTCGGCCATGAAGACACGTCGAAGCCGGAAAGCACCTTCCGCACCGGCCGTGCACCGCTGGAGGAGTGGGTGACGTTCAGGAAATGAGCGAACGGTGAATGGTGAAAATGCTTGCTGCTCACGGCAGCCAAGTGTCTCTTCACCATTCACCATTGCCTTGGCGGGCCCGTGAGCAGCGGCCGTCCGATGTGTTCCCAAGTTGGCTTGCCCGCTTGCCGCGCCGTCTTTATCACTGTCGAACCTCGTACCACCCGGTTCGCTAGCTCGTGAGACGCCCAAACAGCATGTTGTTCGATATTTTGCGACGCCTTGCCCTCCTGGTTCTGCTGGCGTCGATGGCCGCAAGCTACCCTCTCGTCGCGAACGCGCAGCAACCGGCTGCTGTGGGGGCGGACACCGACGCCACGGCCGGGGGTGTCGTCGATACGCAACGGCAGGCGATCGACATGCTCACGGTAAAAGTCGACGTTATCGAGAAGGAGATAAATGCAAGCGACGAGAATGAAGAGGGTCTCGTCAAGGCGCGCGCGGAGCTGGAAACGATCGACAAGGCGCTGCTGGACAGCGGTCTCGCCTTTCGTCCTCGCCTGAGCGAAATCAACTCACGCATCGAACAGCTTGGCCCACCACCCGGGGAGGGGCAACCGCCGGAGCCGGAGCTGGTGGCGAAGGAGCGCCAGGCGCTCGCCACCGAAAAGGCGGAAATCAACGTCCTTCTTGGCAATGCGGAGGATCTATCGGTCCGGGTCAACGGACTGGTCAACCAGATCGCGACGCTGCGGCGCGATCTTTTCACCAATATGCTCACTAGGCGCTATCAGCTCCGTGAAGCGTTCAGCGGTGAAGTCGGGTCGGCGGCCCAGCAGGAACTTGGCACGCTTTATAGGGCCGTTTCGTCCTGGTTGCGATTTGTCGTCCAGTTCAAACACCAAGCGGTGCTGACGGCCACCTTCCTGGCGCTTTTGGCCGCGGCCATCCTGCAATTTGGCGGCAAGCGCCTCTTCCGCAGTTTGGTCGACCGCAACCCGGCGATCGAGGAGCCTTCCTATCTCAGCCGGCTCTCGGTTGCCTTCTGGTCGACCCTGCTGCCGAGCATCGCGGTCAGTGTGTTCCTGAATTCCACGATCGGTCTCTACAACTATTTCAACGTGCTGCGCGGCGATATCGGGGTGTTCCTCAACGGCGTCAGCGTGGTCATTTTCGTTTCCTTCTTCGTCAATCGCCTCAGCCATGCGGTGCTCTCGCCCGATATGCCCGCGTGGCGGCTGCTTCCGATCGAATCGCGCCCGGCTCGAATTCTGATCTGGTTACTGACCGCCATGGCATTGGTGGTCGGGGTCGATTTTCTGATGGGGGTTGTCAGCGACACGCTGAGTTCGCCGCTTTCCGTCACCATCCTGAAGAGTCTGATCGCCGCGATTACCGTCGGCGTGCTGCTGATCCTCATCGGCTCCGTCAAGCCATTTGCCGACAAGGATGGAGAGCCGCGTCCATGGCCCGCGACCTTGCGCTTTCTCTTTTATTTCCTGGGGGCGACGACGATTGTCTCCGCACTTCTGGGCTATGTCAGCTTCGCGCAGTTCGTCTCAAGGCAGATCGTCATAACCGGCGCGATGCTGGCGACAGCCTATATCGGCTTTCTGTCCTCTCGCGCCATAGCCAGGGAAGGCAGCTTTGCCGATACCTCGATCGGTCACCGGCTGAAGGGACGCTACGACACGGAAGAAGCGGTGCTGGACCAGCTCGGCCTTGCCGCCAGCCTTCTCATAAATATCCTGATCGTCGTCGTCTTCCTGCCCCTGGTTTTGTTTCAGTGGGGGTTCCAGCCCGGTGACATCGCCACCTGGCTGAACAAACTTGCAACCGGGTTCCAGATCGGCAGCTTCTCCTTCTCGCCGCTTGCCATCCTTACGGGCCTGCTCGTCTTTGCGCTCGGCTATTTCGTCACAAGGTGGTTTCAGGGTTGGCTCGACGGATCCGTGATGGCGCGCGGCAAGGTCGATGCCGGCGTGCGCAACTCGATCCGCACGATCGTCGGCTATGCCGGCCTTGCACTGGCCACCCTGATCGCCATATCGGCCGCAGGTATCAACCTGTCCAGTCTGGCGCTGATTGCCGGCGGTCTCTCCCTCGGCATCGGTTTTGGCTTGCAGAATGTCGTGTCGAACTTCGTTTCGGGCCTGATCCTGCTGGCCGAGCGCCCGTTCAAGGCCGGTGACTGGATCGTCGCCGGTACGGTCACCGGCACGGTCAAGAAAATCAGCGTGCGCGCTACCGAGATCGAGACGTTCCAGCGTCAGACAGTCATCCTGCCCAATTCCGAGCTGATCAACAGCGCCGTCGGCAACTGGACGCATCGCAACAAGCTTGGGCGCATCGATATCAAGGTAAACGTCGCCTACGATTCAGATGCAAAGCGCGCGCATGAGATCATGCTGGAGATCACGCGCGGTCATCCAATGGTGCTGAAGAATCCGGAACCCTTTGTGCTTTTCGCCAATTTCGGCCCGGCGGCGCTCGAATTCGAGATTCGCGCCTTTCTTTCCGATATCGTGAACAGCAATTCGGTCCAGAACGACATCCGCTTTTCGGTCGTGGAGGCCTTTGCCGAGGAAGGTATTGCCATTCCCTCGACGGCGCGTTTCATCATGCCACACGAGGAGGAGCTTGCGGACGAGCCTAAAGCTGAGCTTGACCAAGGCAAGCGCACGGAGCCGGAAGAGCAGGTCGGCCGTGTCAGGCGAAATCGAAGAAAGGTCGACCCCGATTAAGGGAGCCCCTTTGCCGATTGTGGCATGAACGTGTCATTCAGTTGCCGTTCAGGCTTTGAACTCTATAAGATCACTGCAAAAGGCGGGAACGCCTTGCAAATGGCAACAGAGGCGGTGGAAGCACCGACATGGCAATGATGAGATCTCTTCTTGCGGCCGTTGCTCTTGTGGCGGTGGGCAATACGGCTTTCGGCGCAAGCGCCATCAACAAGGACGCCGAGCCGCACACGCTGGTCGTGACCGAGGGCGGCAGCAAGACCGAACTGGCGCTGGCTGGCGGGGAGACCGTCGAATTCTGCCCGAGCGGCTGTTTCGTGACCATGCCGAACGGCGATCGCGAAGTGCTGACCGGTAGCGAGACCGTCGAAATTTCGGGCGGTGTCGCCCGCATCAAGTAATCACCGACAGCAATGCTGGGAAATACGTCAAGGCCGGGCGCATTGCCCGGCCTTTTATAGTTTCCGGTAGCGATTGTTTAACGACGCTGCGGATTTTCACCCTCGTCTGCCGCCAAATCCGCCGAGCTTAACCTTCTGTAGCTCTGTGCCGGCTACACCGCTCTTCAAGACGCCGGGAAACGGCGCGGCAACAACAGGCGGGGCTGAGGCATGGATGCTCGATCTGATAACGTTGCGATTCCGCTTGCCGTCGATCTCGACGGCACGCTGATCGCCAGCGATTTGCTGTGGGAAGGGCTGTTTCTGCTGTTGCGGAAGAACCCGGCCTATTTTTTCCTCGTTCCCTTCTGGCTGATTGGCGGGCCCGCCCGGTTGAAGCAGGAGATCGCCGCGCGGGTGGATATCGACGCGGCGTCATTGCCCTACCGCGAGGCGGTTGTCGCCCGCCTGCGCAAGGAGCATGCGGCCGGACGCCGGATCGTGCTCGCGACAGGAACGCCGCGCAAGTTCGCCGAAGCGATCGCGGCCCATCTCGGATTATTCGATATGGTACTGGCGACCGACGGGCTTGAGAACCTGACTTCGGGGCGCAAACGCGCGGCGCTCATCGCCGCCTTTGGCGATGGCGGTTTCGATTATGCGGGAAACAGCCGCCATGATCTCAAGGTCTTCGACGCGGCGCGGGAGGCGATCGTCGTTGCACCAGACCGCAAAGCGGCGCGCTGGCAAGCGAGGCATGGCTGTGAAGTCGTTCCCGGAGCGAAGCCGAACGTTCGAACGATCCTGAAGATGCTGAGGGTGCATCAGTGGCTGAAGAATTCGCTGATCGCCGTGCCGGTCGCGCTGTCGCACGAATATCTCGATGGGCAAATGCTGATTGCCTGTGCACTGGCGTTCATATCGTTCTGTGCGGCCGCCTCGGCGATATACATTATCAACGACTTCTTCGACCTGGCGCTCGACCGCGCCCATCCGACCAAGCGCAACCGGCCCTTCGCCAGCGGTGCGCTCTCGGTTCCATTCGGCCTGGTTTCGGTGGCTGTGCTTCTCGCCATCAGTCTCGGTACGTCGCTGTTTCTGCCGGTGGAATTCTTCGGCGTGCTTTGCCTGTACCTGGTGGCGACCACCGCCTATTCGCTGGCCGTCAAGCGCATGCTGCTCATCGACGTCTTGATGCTTGCCGGGCTCTATACGGTTCGCGTCCTTGCCGGAACGGTCGCGACTGGAGTGGATGAATCGTTCTGGCTGTTGGCCTTTTCCATCTTCTTCTTCCTGTCGCTGGCATTGGTGAAGCGCTATGTCGAATTGCGATCCTCGACGATCTCGATGGGTGAGCGCATCGCGGGACGCGGCTACCGTGCCGAGGACCAGGAAATCGTCGCCCAGGCCGGCATGGCATCCGCCTTCTCGGCAGCATTGGTGCTGGCGCTCTATATCGACAGTTCGGCGGTGCGCGAACTCTATCCACACCCCTGGCTGGTATGGCCGCTGGCACCGCTCGTGCTCTATCTCACGATGCGCGCCTGGATACTGGCGCGCCGCGACGAGATGCATGACGATCCGGTGGTCTTCATCATTCGCGACTGGCGCAGCCAGATCGTCACTGTGATGGGCGCGGCCTTGCTGTTTGGTGCAAGATGGGCCGGCTGAACCTCCAGTACGGAAGCTTCGGCAGGATCATGCCGCCGGCACGCTGGGCGCTACCGGCCGCCGAAGCCATCGAACGCCTGCAAGCCGGAACTGCCGGCGAGGGGTCGTTGCTGGCCTACGGCAATGGCCGCTCCTATGGCGATTCCTGCCGAAACGAAGCCGGAAGCCTCATCGACATGCGGCCGATGAACCGCATCGTTTCGTTCGATGCCACGACCGGGCGACTGGAAGCCGAGGCCGGCGTGCTTCTTTGCGACATCATCGCGCACGCCGCACCTCATGGATTTTTTCCGGCGGTCGTGCCGGGCACCCAGTTTGTGACGCTTGGCGGCGCCATCGCCAACGATGTCCATGGAAAGAACCATCATCGGCGCGGCACATTCGGCTGCCACGTGGAATCGCTCACGCTGCTGCGCTCCGACGGCCGGGCCTATACCTGCTCGGACGCCGAGAATACGCAGCTTTTCCAGGCGACGATCGGCGGCATGGGGCTGACCGGCCTGATACTCAAGGCGTCTATCCGCCTGATGCGCGTGCCCTCGCTCGATATCATCGAACGGGTAACGCGCTTCGGTGGGCTCGCGGAATATTTCGAGCTCGCCGAGGAAGCCGACGCCGCCAACGAATATGCCGTTGCCTGGATCGACCAACTGGCCGGCGGCGCGAAAAGCGGGCGCGGCCTGCTCCTGACCGGCAACCACGCTGAATATGGAGCGCGAACCGCCCCCGCGGCGGCAGCGCGGCTCTCGGTGCCGTTCCAACCGCCGCTGAACGTGCTCAATCGCCCGTTCCTGACCGCGTTCAATGCCGCCTATCGGTGGCGGAAAGGCAGGAATGCCGCGCCGCATCGTACCGGCTTCCAAAGCTTCTTCTTTCCGCTTGACGGCGTTCGCGACTGGAACCGGCTTTATGGCCCCAACGGCCTTTTCCAGCATCAGAGCGTCGTGCCGGAGGCGGCGGCGCGCGAGACGATACCGGCATTGCTCGAAGCGGCACGGCAAGCCGGGCAGGGGTCTTTCCTGACAGTGCTCAAGCGTTTTGGCGCTGTACGCTCGCCCGGCCTGATGTCCTTTTCGCGGCCCGGTTACACGCTGACGCTCGATTTTCCGAACCGCGGCGAAACTACACTGGCGCTTCTCAGCCGCCTGGATGCGATCACCGTCGACGCCGGTGGTGCCGTCAATCCCTACAAGGATGCGCGCATGGGCGCCGATATTTTCGGAGCCTCGTTTCCGGACTGGCCGCTTTTGGAAGAGCTGCGCGACCCCGCCTTCACTTCGAGTTTCTGGGAGCGTACGGCGCGGCAGCTTCCGGCGGTTCAGCGGGGTCGTGGCGAGGCCGCAGCTTAGAAGTGTAACTACCTAAAATTGTAGTCATTACTTCACAATATATTTCAGGCTTTGCGCTACCTGTTACTCAGGACGGACAGTTAGATGAAATACATAGCATTTATACTCTTCACCGTGATGACGAATGCGGCTGCGCAGCTGATGCTGAAGCAGGGCATGATGACGCTGGGGCCGATTTCTTTCGCCGGTGCCAATCCGATCCTGAAGATCCTTCAGATTGTCTTCAGCCCCTGGGTATTCGCCGGACTTGCCACCTTCGTCATTTCCATGGCCTCGCATCTTTATGTGCTGTCGAAGGTCGAGCTGTCCTTTGCCTATCCCTTTCTCAGCCTCGCCTATGTGGCGGTCGCGGTATTTGCCTATTTCGTTTTCCGCGAAGATCTCAATGCCTGGCGCATCGCCGGTATCGGCTTCATCTGCATCGGCACGGTGCTGATCGCGCAGGGCGGCAGCGGGCATGAGGACGTGCCCATTTCCACTTCCAACGAAACCATCCAGACGAGCGAGCTTGCCCGATGAGACATGTTATTTTTGGAGGCGACGGTTTCGTCGGCCGTCATCTTGCCCCGAAACTTTTGGCCGACGGTCAGGAAGTCATCGTCGCCGACATCGTCAGGAGCGAACTTGCGCATTATCGCAACGCGCGTTTCGTCCACTGCGACGTAACCGATCCGGAAGCCGTGGCAGCGCTCGGCATGAAGCCGGACGACATGGTCTACAATCTGTCGGCCAAGATGCTCTCGCCGATCCAGGTCCGCGCCAAGCGCCACGACTTCTTCTGGCCGGTGAATTTCCACGGCACCGAGAACATCATCCAGGCCATGGACAAGGCGGGCGCGACGCAGCTCGTCCACTACACCACCGACATGATCTATGGGCACACCTACACCTTCCCGCAGACCGAGGAGCATCCGGCTTCGCCATTGGGAGAATACGGCCTGTCGAAGCTGAAGACCGAAGAGCTCGCCGCCGAATGGCGCGAGCGCGGCATGAGAATCTCGCTGTTCCGTCCTCGCCTGATTATCGGACCCGGCCGGCTCGGCATTTTGGAGAAGCTGTTCAAGCTGATCGACTGGAACTTGCCCGTGCCGATGATCGGTTCGGGCAGGAACCCCTATCAGTTCATTTCGGTGTTCGACTGCGCGGAAGCGGCGCGCGCCGCCTGGAAGGCCGGCGTACCCAATGAAGCCTACAATCTTGGCTCGCTCAATCCGCCGCCGGTGCGCAAGCTGCTCGGCGATCTGATCCGTCATGCTGGGTCGAAGTCGATCCTGCTGCCGACGCCGGCCTGGGCGGTGAAACGCACGCTCGACCTGCTCGATCTCATGAACCTCCCGATCATGGATCCCGAGCAATATCTGATTGCCGACGAGATGTGCATTCTCGACGTGTCCAAGGCCGAACGCGATCTCGGCTGGGTGCCGCAATACCGCGACGAGGACATGCTGATCGCCGCCTACAAGGAATACCGCGCCAAGAAGGACGGTCATGCTGTGGCCGCTGCCCAGGTTCCTGCCGAATAGGAGAGTTCGATGACCGTCATGACCAAGCCGAATACAGGTGCTGCTCGCGCGGTGCTTGCAGCGCCGAGCCTTTCGCCGGCAGGTATTGCCAAACCCGATTTGATCAGCGTCGAGCAAGCCAAGGCGATGGATGTCGCCACGATGACCGACCTGTTCAAGACGCATCTCAACCCCGGACAGCTTCATTTCATGAAGCTGCTCGGCTTCCACAAAGTGAAGATCGAACGCGCCGAAGGCATGTTCTACACCGACCAGAACGGCCGCAAGATCCTCGATTTCTTTGGTGGTTTCGGTTCGCTGGCGCTCGGCCACAACCATCCGCGCATCGTGGCCGCGCGCAAGAAATTCCAGGACGAGAACCGGCACGAGATCGCCATCGCCTTCATGTCGCAATATGCGGCGGCACTTGCCCACAATCTGGCACAGATTGCGCCGGGCGACCTCGACATGGTGTTTCTCGGCTCCTCCGGCTCGGAGGCCATGGAAGCTGCAATCAAGCTTGCCGAGCGTGCGGCCGGGCCGAAGCGGCCGAAGGTCGTCTATGCCGAGAATTCCTTCCACGGCAAGACGAAAGGCGTGCTGTCGATCACCGATGGCCAGCTCTATCGCGGCGAGTTCAAACTCACCGATAACACCATACGCGTGCCTTTCGGCGACATCGGCGCGGTCGAGAATATCTTCCGGGCAGATCCGGAAATCGGCGTCATCGTTCTTGAAACGATCCAGGGCGGAGGCGGCATTATCCAGGCGCCGGAAGGCTACTGGCAGAAGCTGCGGGCGCTCTGCGATCAGTATGGCGTATTGTGGATCGCTGACGAAGTGCAGTGCGGGGTCGGCCGCTCGGGTCGCTTCTTCGCTTTCGAGCATTTCGGCGTGGTGCCCGATATCACTGCCGTTGCGAAATCGCTCGGCGGCGGCAAGTCGGCCATGGCGGCGATGATTGCGCGGCGCGAGGTCTACATGAAGGCCTATGGCACGCCGAAAACGGCGATGATCCATGCCGCCGCCACCTTTGGCGGCATCGGCGAGGCGTCGATCACCGCAATCGAGACGCTGAACGTACTTTACGACGAGGGGCTGATCGACAACGCGGCCGACACCGGCGAATATCTGCTCCAGCGGTTGCGGGCGCTGCAGGCCAAATATCCCAAGATCATCAAGGAGATTCGCGGCCAGGGTTTCATGGTTGGCCTCGAGTTCCATGACTTCTCGCAAACTCTACCCATGGTGCTGCGGCCGGTCGTCAGCGTGCTGGACGACAAGCTGAAAGGTTCGCTGTCGGGCTTCGTCGGTGCGCTGCTCTTGCGTGACTACGACGTGCTGGTCGCCTTCACCGAATACAATCGCAACGTCATCCGCCTGCTGCCACCGCTGATCTGCGAGCGCAGCCATGTCGATCAGTTCGTCGATGCGCTCGACAGCCTTCTATCGCGGGGCATCGTCGCGATTGTGAAGGATTTCGTCAAAAGCCAGATGAAGTAGTCTGCGGCACGCGACGATCTGAAATCGGCCGGGACTGAAATCCCCGGCCGATTTCATTTGCTACTGTTTGGGAAGTCTGCCTGCGTGGCGCGGATTGACGAAGGCGTCGTAGCAATCGTTCAGCTTGATGCGAACATGGCTCTTGAGGCCTTCGCTGTAGATTTGCAGGAGGGCCATGTTGGCGGTGGTCAGCGGACAGGTCGGCAGAAGCGCGATGTCGACATTCTCGACCTCTTTCAATTCGTCAGAACCCGGTTTGGGAACGGCGCGGCTTGGGTCGGCTCCGATTGCGATATGCTTGGGTGCGCTGCGGTCCATCAGCCACGGAAACGGATTGACGAAATTCAGCGCCATGACCGTTTCGAAGCGAATGCCGCTTTGTCTTTCCAGCTCAAGCAGACTCTCGACAGTTCGATCGAAACCGATCAGCAGACCGATCTGGAAATCGAAATCTGAGTAGAGCAGCGGCGCCGGCAGTTCGCCCGCATCGACGAATTTGTCAAATAGATCGCGATGGGCGGCATAAAAGGGCAGCATGTGCTTCACCCGCTCCATGACCTCGGGCCGCATGTTCACGGCGCCCAATGTCTTGAGGTGTTTGTGCTCCAGCGGGACATTCTTCACCGCTCCGATATAGGCGCGCGCAGCCCGTTCGATCGTGTTGACGAATGGCGGAAGGACGCATGCGGCGGCAAGCGCGATCGTCGCGATCAATAGTTTCGGCGTGGCGATCATGCCTCCGGATTTGAGCAGGACGGCAAGAACGGCAGGCCATACCAGGATCATCGCCTGGCTGCCGGTGTTTTGCGTTTCGAAGAAAATCCCGGCAAAGAGCACCACTCCTAGCCACAACGCGTTGTTGTCGAGGAGTTTTGCGACCGTGGTGGCGCTTTTATCTCGGCGGACCTCGCCGATCGCGGCGGCGATGCGCTTGCGTCCGGCATAAAGCACGGTCAAAGCGAGCAAGAATCCCGGCATGACCACGCCGAAATTGAGCGAAGCCGATTGCAGGAAGCGTGGGGCGAGCGAACCGCCATTCATCGCAACCAGAATCAGGATATCGGCGACATATTGCGAGACCAGGCCAGTGGTAACTTCGAGTGCGGCCAGCACGAAGAAAAATCCGAGCGCCGACGCTACCGCATGGCGCAGTCCGATGCGCCCGGCGACGAAGGCGAAGGCGCAAAGCAGCACGCCTGCGATGGCGCCGGTGATCTTCAGGAAGAAAAGACCAAGCAGCGACAAAGCCATGACCAGCGCCAGCACCCGCTGGTTGCGTACGAACAGCAGCGCGCAGGTGAGAATGTATAGCAACTGGCTGGCCTGCCGATTGTAGATGCCGAACCCGTCCGAGCCCGGATGCGGGTAGAAGTCGCGCGTGTTGAAGGGCAGGATCGCAAAAACCAGAAACGGCACCAGCAGCGCAAACGCGATGACACGCGACTTCTGATCGACCTGGTGCAGGATGAGCCCCATCAGCGGGGCAGTGATTGCCAGCAGGGACCAATGCACCAGCAACGCCGGTTGAGCGTTCGGGAACAGCCATACCGCGCCGGCAAATAGATAGTATCCGAGCGGGCCAACCGGGGTGAAGAAGTCGATGATTGGCGCCTGCCCGTCAAAGATGCGATTGGCGGCGTCGAAATAGATGAAGAGGTCCCAATACATCGGGCCGATGGGAACCGAGAGCGGGAGCGCCAGGAGAACCAGAAGGGCGGCAAAGGATGCAGCCAACAGAATGAGTGGGGAGAGGGACAGGCGCGTTCTGGCCCCTTGCGCGACCTGATTTGCCGTGGCGTTCATTTTTCCCCCACCTTCAATTCGCGGTACAGCTTCGAATACCGCCGCAAGCTTTCGGGTGGGCCGCATATCGGGCGCCCGGGAAGGTGGGCGGGTCGTCCGGCACAACGCGAGGACGGTCGGTATCCGACCGACAATCAGTCCCTAGCACCGCGCGCCAAACAACAGGTTAACCATGGCTGGCCACGTGCGGGCGTGGCCGGGCCGGGCGCGTCGCGGTGCTTTCGTGCGGTGTCGCAAACAGGCTGTAAACCCGCCGCATGGCTCTATAGTGTGCCGGAAAATTCCATCTCGGAGTCAGGGAAAATGGCAGGGTTTCCGGAACAGGCGAAGGTCGTCATCATCGGGCTGGGTGGTATCGTCGGGGCCTCGGTCGCCCACCATCTCATCGAGCGCGGATGGGACGATATTGTCGGCATCGACAAGTCCGGCATCCCAACCGATATCGGCTCGACGGCGCATGCGTCCGACTTCTGCTATGCGACCAGCCATGATTTCCTGTCCTGCTGGACGACGCTCTACTCGATCGACTTCTATGAAAAGATGGGCCACTACGCCCGCATCGGCGGGCTTGAAGTTGCGCGCGTCGGCGACGATGCGCGCATGGACGAGATCAAGCGCAAGGTCGCCTCGGGCAAGGCATTCGGGACGCGCGCGCGCCTGATCGAACCGGCCGAAATCAAGGAAAAATTTCCGCTGATTGAGGAGGGCATGGTTCAGGGCGGCCTGTGGGACCCTGATGCCGGACTCGTCATTCCGCGCTCGCAGACGGTCGCCGGCAAGCTGGTCGACCAGGCCGAAGCCTCGGGCAAGCTGAAGGCCTTTGCCAATACGTCCGCCACCTCGTTGCTGATCGAGAATGGGCGGATAAAGGGCGTGGTGACCAATCGCGGCACCATTCATGCCGATTACGTGGTGGTCTGCGCCGGTATCTGGGGCCGGCTGATCGCCGAAATGGCAGGTGAGGACCTGCCGGTCATGCCGATCGACCATCCGCTCACCTTCTTCGGTCCCTATGACGAGTTTGCCGGCACCGGCAAGGAGATCGGCTGGCCGCTGCTGCGCGACCAGGGCAACTCGGCCTATATGCGCGACACAGGCGACCCCAAGACTGCCGAGGGCGGGCAAATCGAGTGGGGTTATTATGAGGAGACCAACCCGCGTCTCTGCCACCCGCGCGATCTGCTGGAGAAGGACCAGGCCCGTCTTTCGCCCTCCCAGCGCGACCTCGACATGGAGCAGATCATCGAGCCGCTCGAACGCGCCATGGAGCTCACGCCGATCCTCGGCGAGCTTGGCTACAATGAGAGCCATTCCTTCAACGGTCTCTTGCAGGTGACCACCGATGGCGGCCCTTCGATGGGTGAAAGCCAGAAGGTGAGGGGCCTCTGGTATGCCGTTGCCATCTGGGTCAAGGACGGTCCCGCCATGGGCAAGCTGATTGCCGACTGGATGACCGACGGTCGCACCTCCATCGACCACAGCCGCATCGACTACGCCCGCTTCCAGCCGCATCAGCTTGAGGAAAAGCATATCGAAGAGCGCTGCACCGAGACCGCCATGAAGGTCTACAATCCGGCGGTGCATCCGCGCGAACCTTTCGGCGGGGGCCGCAATGTTCGCCGCTCGCCGTTCTGGGAACGCGAGAAGGAACTCGGCGGCTATTTTATGGAACTCGGCGGCTGGGAGCGTGCGCACGGCTATGCCGCCAACGAGCATCTTTTGGAGAAATATGGCGATCGCGTTCCGGTGCGCGAGAACGAGTGGGACAACCGCCATTTCTGGCGCGTCTCCAATGCCGAACATCTGGCGCTGAGCGAAGATTGCGGCATCATCAACCTGTCGCATTTCGCGGTCATCGACGTCGAAGGGCCGGATCACGTCGCATTGATGGAATGGCTGTGCG
This sequence comes from Borborobacter xinjiangensis, assembly GCF_047739745.1. NCBI lineage: Bacteria > Pseudomonadati > Pseudomonadota > Alphaproteobacteria > Hyphomicrobiales > Phyllobacteriaceae > Borborobacter > Borborobacter xinjiangensis. The sequence goes on from NZ_JBLLVA010000001.1 coordinate 352,570, forward strand.
CGGCCAAGGTCGGCGGCGACAACATGGTCGGCAAGGGTATCTACACCCACTTCCTCGACGATGAAGGCATGGTGCGCGCGGATTTGACCGTGATCCGCATGGAAGACCGCTGCCGCGTCATCGACGGCGCCGATGCCGGGCCGCGCGACTTCCACTACATTCGCCGCGTGGCTGAAGATAAGGGCTTCGATGTCACCGTCACGGACGTGACCGAGAAACATGTCACGATCGGCATATGGGGTCCGAATGCGCGCACCACGCTTAAGAAGGTGGTGGAAGACCCCGAGGGCTTGTCGCAGGAAAACTTCCCCTTCGCAGCGATCAAGCCCGTCCGCATCGCGGGCAAGGATGTGGCGGCTTTCCGCATCTCCTATGTCGGTGAGCAGGGCTGGGAATTGCATATGCGTTATGAGGACGCCCTTGCCGTATGGGATGCCTTGCGGTCGACCGGGGTCATGGCTGTCGGCGTCGAAACCTATGCCAACAGCCGCCGCATGGAGAAAAGCCTGCGTCTGCAGAACGCGGACCTGCTGACCGAATACAATCTCTTCGAGGCCGATCTTGCCCGGCCGAAGGTGAAGGAGGCGGATTTTCGCGGTAAGGCCAAGCATCTGGAATACAGGGCGCGCGCCCACCAGCCGGCAATGCTGTGCACGCTCATCATGACCGACAATGTCGATGCGAAAGGGATTGCCCGCTATCCGGTCGGCATCATGCCGGTAATGGACCCTGAAACCGGCGAGACGCTGGTTGATGAACTCGGCCGCCGTTCCTTCACCACCTCGGTCGCCTATGGTCCGACCATCGGCAAGAACATCGCTCTCGCCTATCTGCCGTGGGCCTATTGTCAGGAAGGCCGCAAGCTCACCGTGGAATATTTCGGCGAGACCTATCCGGTGGAGGTGGCGGCCGTTGGCTACAAGCCGCTCTACGACCCGGAAAATCTAAAGCCGCGGAGCTGATGATACGGTACTCGCGAAATCGTGAAGAGAAAGGCCCGGCGAAAAATCGGGCCATTCTTTTTTAAAGGCCGTTTTTTGCGTACCCTGAGGGCATGTCTCGTTGGTCTTGCATCAGACATGCCCTTGCCGGCGGTATCACGCTAGCGCTGGCGCAGTTCGTCGCGCCGCCAAGTTTCGCGGCAGAGCCCGTCGATCTCGAACTGATCCTGGCCGTTGATGTGTCGCTGTCGATGTCGCCCGGCGAGCTTGAAATCCAACGCCGGGGCTATGCGGCGGCGCTCATGCATGACGATGTCATCCAGGCTATCCGTGATGGCGTTCATGGCAAAATCGCCGTAACCTTCTTCGAGTGGGCTGGCGCTACAACGCAGCGTGTCGTCGTACCGTGGACGACGATCTCCTCACTGGAGGATGCCGAGCGTGTGGTGCTCCAGCTTTCCGCCAAGCCGCCAAGCAGCGCACGGCGTACGTCGATCTCCGGCGCGCTTGAATTCGGCAACGACCTGTTTGCCGAAAGCGGTTATCGCGGCACCAGACGGGTTATCGACGTATCCGGCGATGGACCGAACAATCAGGGGGCGTCGGTGGAGGGTGCGCGTGACGCGCTGATAGCGAAGGGGGTCACCATAAACGGCCTGCCGCTGATGACAAATGGCGGCTTCACCAGCGTCTACGATATCGCGGACCTCGATCGCTATTACGCCGAATGCGTCATCGGGGGGCCGGGCGCCTTCATGATAGCGGTCAATGACTGGCCGCAGTTTCCCGAAGCCGTTCGCCGCAAGCTGGTTCTGGAACTGGCGGGTAACTCGCCCGACGATGCGGTGAGGAGCGAAGACACCAACAGTCTTCCGGTGGTTTTGGCGCAGGCCAAGGGATCCTACGACTGCCTGGTCGGCGAAAAGCTGTGGCGCGATCGGTCCTGGATGATGAACTCGCGCTGATCCAGATCGACGCGTCCTGACGGACGGACGCATATTGTCGATCTATCTCTTTGTTGGAGCATCGGATTTTTCCGAAAGCCGGGTTCCACCTTTCGGTCCGATGCTCCAGTCACATGTTTCGGGGCTTGTCAGGCCGCCAGCAATTGCTTGCGGTCCACCCGTTCTTGCTGAGGCGAGCGGGCGTAGAGCTCGCGGTAGCACTTGGAGAAATGCGAAGCCGAGACGAAGCCGCATGCCACCGCAACTTCGACCACCGGCAGCGACGACTGGATCAAGAGGTGACGGGCCCGGTCGAGCCTGATTTCCAGATAGTACCTCGCCGGAGAGCGGCCCATCTCGGTGCGAAACAACCTTTCAATCTGGCGACGCGACAGGCCGACATGCTCGGCGATTTCAATCAGCGACAATGGTTCGGAAAGATTGGCTTCCATCAGTTCGATGATGGTCAGCACCTTGGAGTTCTGAACGCCAAGACGCGCCCTGAGCGGCAGGCGCTGGCGGTCGGTCGGGCTGCGGACGCGATCGGTCAGCACCTGCTCGCAGACGCGATTGACGAGATTGTCGTCAAAATCTTCGCCGATCAGCTTCAGCATCATGTCCAGCGCGGCGGTGCCGCCGGCGCAGGTGTAGATGTTCTGATCGACCTCGAAGAGATCGGCAAAGACATTGACCTTCGGAAACGCCTCTGAAAATCCCGGCAGGTTTTCCCAATGGATCGCGCAGCGCTTGTTCGACAGCAGGCCGGCTGCAGCCAGCACATGTGCGCCAGTGCAGAGGCCGCCCACCGCGACGCCGCGATTATATTCTTCCCTGAGCCAGGCGAAGGTGGATTTGTTCTGGTATTTTTCGACGTTGAGGCCACTGCAGACCACCACCATGGAGGGGCGATCGACGCCGGACATTTTCTTGCGTTCATCATCGAGGGAGGTGTCGACGGAACACTCGACATAGTTGGAGGCACGGACCGGCTTGCCGTCGATGCTTGCCAGCCTCCATCGGTAAGCCTCGTAGCCGAGCATTCGATTGGCGGAGCGCAGCGGATCGAGCGCCGTGGCGAATGCTATCATCGTGAAATCGGGAACAAGAAAAAAAACGATCGAGCGTTTGATCGGATCTTTCGTGGCGCTCAAGGAACCCTCACACAGCCCATGATGTCGCTGACAAGAATGTCGCGATCAGCAAAGCTGTCATCAGGAAAAGCCATGGCTGTCAATGGGTAGAGGGCGCTTGGACGAAAAAAATTGCGACATTGGCCGCACTGCGTCATCCGCCGGACCAATGAGGAACGCAGCCGCCCGCCACTGCTTGCCGTCGGTTGCTTCAGCGGATGAGAAAGCCCAGCCGGGCAGCCGCGATTGCGCCGGCCTGGCCGGGCATTGTGCGGCCGAGGCGCTGGCGCTCAAGCGCAGTGGTCAGATTCATCTGGCGGCGATTGCCGGCGAGAAAGCGCGAGAAAATCTTCATGACACTTATCCATGCAGTCAGCTTACACGGGGTGCCTTCGTTTTATGGGGCGCCTCGTTTGCGAGGCTCATATAGGAGCTTCGCGCGAGGGCTTACACGAAGAAAACGAAGTGCTTGACGTGAAATGCGACATCGCCTGCTGACGGTGAATGAACAAGATGTCGCGGGCTGATTTGCAGCCATGGGATCGTGCCCGTGTCTTTCGTGCAAGGCACGTGGCTCGGACCGTCACTCGCATAAAAAACCTGCCGGATGTCTGCGAGACGGTCCGGCAGGTTGACCTTGCCTACACACGATTATCTTTCTCCGGCCCAGGCACCGAACGAAACGCGCGAGGTCTTGCGCTTGTCATCGACATAGGGCCATCCGATATCCTTCTGGATTTCGCGTGGCAGCGAGCGGATCAGGCGCTCGGTTTGATAGCGGCTGCGGGCAGCGGAATAGTCGGCTGCAAAGCGGCTGATTGCTGAAAGAACAGACATTTCACTCTCCCTGGTTTGCGGTCCGGGCATTCGGACCAACTCTGCTGATGACTTGACTATCCGCCCGATTGGATGTTCAATCAAACGAAATGGAATGATCTTTTAAGTCAGCAAAATTGAAAGGCGAGAGCGATGACGACTCCCCTCAATCACCCCTTGCCGGTGCTTGATCTCGATGTGCTGCGTACGTTTGTGGCGATCGCCGAAACCGGAAGCTTCACCGCCGCTGCCAATGCCGTCTTTCGCACGCCTTCGGCGGTGTCGATGCAGATCAAGAAGCTCGAGGACATCCTGGGGCGTTCGGTGTTTTCGCGCGATGCAAGGTCGGTGACGCTGACCAATGACGGTGAAATCCTGCTCGGCTATGCCAGGCGGCTCCTGGCAATCAATCGCGAGGCGGTCTCCAAGTTCATCATTCCCGATATTGTCGGCGTCGTGCGCCTGGGCTCGCCAGACGATTATGGCGAACGCATTCTGCCGCATGTGCTGAAGCGTTTCGCCCAGACGCACCCTTCGATCGCCGTCGATGTGACCATCGACCAGAGCAAGAATCTGATGCGGCGCATGGACGACCGCACGCTCGACATCACGCTCATCACCAATTCCTACAAGGCTGCAGTGGCCGGCGCCGAGACACTGCTGACCGAGCCGATCGTATGGGCTGGCGCCAAGGGCGGCTGCGCGCATTTGCGCGAACCGCTGCCGGTGTCGCTATGGGAGGAGGGATGTGCCTGGCGCGCCGGCGCGCTCGAAGCGCTTGGCCGGGAAGGGCGAAGCTACCGCATCGCCTATATGAGCGCGCATACGGCCGGCCAGCGTGCCGCCATTCTGGCGGATCTGGCGGTGGCGCCCTTACCGAAATCCTTCCTCGGCAGTTGCAATCTGGTGGAGCTTGGCGCGAAGGACGGCATGCCGGAGATCGGCGAATACAGCCTTGCGCTGGTGGTGGCGCCGGAAGCCAGCGCGCCGGTCAAGGCTGTTGCCGACCACATCCGCGCCGCCTTCGAGCTTTTCCGGGAAACCGGCAAGTTCTAGAGCTTTTCCGGATAGCCTGAAAGGCTCTAAGCAGAACCGCGTTCCCGCCGCGCGGCCCGCTCCTCGCGCGAGCGTCGACGTGGTGCAGCTTCGCTCGCAACGACCTGATCGCTGGCCGCCTTTCGCGGCGGCAGTTTCACGGCCGCCGCCAGCTTCGGAAATGGATCGACCTTGTTGGGCAACGCCATCGCATCGATGAAGATCTGCTGGAAATGCGGCTCAAGTGCCGTCTCGATCTTCTCGATACGATTGACCTCGTCCTCGATTTCGCGGCGGTGATCGCGGTTGAGCAGCGCCATCAATGCGCCGGTGCCCGAGGCGTTTCCGACGGCCTTGACGTCGGCAAGGTCGCAGTCCGGGATCAGTCCAAGCACCATCGCATATTTCGGGTCGATGAAGGAGCCGAAGGCGCCGGCGAAACGGATCGTATCCATCGTCTCGACGCCCTGCTTTTCCATCAGCAGCTTGACGCCGGCATAGAGCGCGGCCTTGGCAAGCTGGATTGCCCGCACGTCGGTCTGCGTGATGGTGATGCGGGGTTCGCCGTCGCGCAAGAGATAGGAAAAGGTGCGGCCATTCTGGGCGATGCGCGGCGTTTTCGCGGCAAGCGCACCATCGATCACCCCGTCCTCGGAGATGATGCCGGAGAGATACATTTCGGCAACGACCTCGATGATGGCTGACCCGCAAATGCCGGTGACGCCGACGGCGCTTGCGGCCTCTTCAAAACCCTCCTCGTCGGACCATTTGTCGACGCCGATGACACGGAATCTTGGCTCCAGCGTCTCCGGATCGATGCGCACGCGCTCGATGGCGCCGGGTGCCGCGCGCTGGCCGGAGGAGATTTCCGCTCCCTCGAATGCCGGCCCGGTGGGTGAGGAGGCAGCAACGACGCGCTGGCGATTGCCGAGGATGATCTCGGCATTGGTGCCGACATCGACCAGCAGCATCATGCGGTCCTGCCTGTAAGGCCCTTCGGAAAGTGCGGCGCCTGCAGCATCGGCGCCAACATGGCCGGCAATGCAAGGCAGCGTGTAAAGCCTTGCGCCGCGATTGACCTCGATGCCGACCTCATGAGCCCAATATTGCAGGGCGCCGGATACGGCGAGCGCAAACGGCGCCTGGCCGAGTTCTGTCGGATCGATGCCGAGGAACAGATGGTGCATGATGGGGTTGGCGACGAAGACGGAATCGAGAATGTCGTCGCGCTGGGCGTTGCCTTCCTCGCAGACCTTGCCGATCAGCCCGTTCACCGCCTCGCGCACCGCCTTGGTCATCGCTTCGCGGCCGTCCGGGTTCATCATGACGTAGGAAACCCGGCTCATCAGGTCCTCGCCGAAACGGATCTGCGGATTGGATGTACCGGAGGAAGCGGCGATGCGCCCCGACAGCAGCGACACCAGATGCATGGCGATCGTGGTCGAGCCGATGTCGCAGGCGATGCCGTAGGCCTCGTTCTTCAATCCCGGCCAAAGCGCGACGATGAAGGGGCGCGATGCGCCCGCATCGCGATGGACTGCAGCGGTTACCGCCCAATTGCCCTTGCGCAGGATGCCCTGCACCTGGGGAATGAGGTGCGGCGCAATCAGCAGGTCTTTCCAGCCCCAATCCTTCTCAAGCATTGCCTTCAGCCGGTCGAGGTCGCCGAGCGGCTTGTGCATGTCGGGTTCGTCCACCTCGACATAGCAGAGCTGGATTGCCGGATTGCGATCGATGACACGATCGGTCGCGGCTTTTCGCACCACCTGCGCGTTAATGACGGTGTCCTGCGGCACGTCGACGACCAGATCGCCCTGGACGGTCGCCGAACAGGAAAGCCGCCGTCCTTCGGGCAGGCCGCGCACGCGCTCGTAACGTTCCTCCTTCGGACCCTTTGGCGAGATGTGGTCGTCGGAAGAGACGATCTGGTGCTTGGCGAAATTGCCTTCCTGCACCTCGATTTGGCAGCGCCCGCAGGTTGCCCGGCCGCCGCACACGCTTTCGACATAGACGCCAAGCTGGCGCGCGGCGTCGAGAATCGGCGTGCCCACCGGAAAACGCCCACGCTTGCCCGATGGCATAAAGAGCACAAGCGGGTCGGTAAGGTTCGGCTGCGGGTTCATTTCATGCTGCTTTCCTGCCGGCACTGCCGTGCACGGCAAATCCAGTCACAATTGCGTTCTAGCCTCGCGCCATGCGGGCTTCACGTCCGCCACGGCGTCGACCGCCCGCGGCGGCTTCGCCCGGCGCCCCGACTGCCACGGGCGCCGCGACCGGATTTCCGCCAGCGGCAGGCTTGTAGTCCTTGTAGGTCTTGATCCAGGTCGTGCAATCCCTGTCGGTGCCGTTGAGTACGTTCGCGGCGCGCACCGCCTCCATCTCCTGCGGGCGAACCGGGTTCATGATCGCCGAGGTCATGCCGGCACCGATAACCATCGGAATGAAGCCGGCATTGATGCCGTGGCGATGCGGCAGGCCGAAGGAAATGTTGGAAAGGCCGCAGGTCGTGTTGACTTTCAGCTCTTCGCGCAACCGCCTGAGCAAGGCAAAGACCTGGCGACCCGCATCGCCCAACGCGCCAATCGGCATCACCAGCGGATCGACCACCACGTCATGGGCGGGAATGCCGAAATCGGCGCAGCGCTCGACGATCTTCTTGGCGACCGCGAAGCGCACGTCGGGATCCATGGAAATGCCGGTCTCGTCGTTCGAGATCGCGACCACGGGCACATTGTACTTTTTGACGAGCGGCAGGATCGCCTCGAGTTTTTCCTCTTCACCGGTGACGGAGTTGACCAGCGGACGGCCCTTGGCGACCTTCAAGGCAGCCTCGATCGCGCCTGAGACGGAACTGTCGATGGAGAGCGGCAGGTCGACCAGATCCTGGACGATTTCAAGCGTCTGCACGAGAAGGCCGGGCTCGGTCTCGTTCGGGTTCACGGCCGTCACGCCGGCATTGACATCGAGCATGGTGGCACCGCACGCCGCCTGTTCGAGCGCGTCCTTCTTCACCGTCTCGAAGTTGCCTTCCATCATCTCGGCGGCCAGCTTCTTGCGCCCGGTGGGGTTGATGCGCTCGCCGATCACGCAGAAAGGCTGATCGAAGCCAATGATGATTTCCTTGGTCGCCGAGGCGACGATCGTGCGGGTCATGAGGCTCTCCGTTAAGATATAAAGACTTCTTTATATCGTTATCCAATTTGTTTCAAGCGTCCGCCGAGGCGGCCGGCTCAACGCGAAGCTTTTTCCACCATCTGGACCGGCTTCTGGGTCTCGTTGTCATGGAGGATATGTTCAAGCCGGTCGGCTACCGTCCGGTCGTCGGCTCCGATCTCGCGTTTCCAGGGTTGGCGCCCCTTGAGGACGCCCGATTCATGGACGATCTCGGCGACATATTCCTCCTGGCGATAGGCCATCACGTGGATGCCCGAAACGCCCGGAATTTCCTTCACCTCATTGATGATGTCGATGCAGAGCTGCTTGCCTTCCTTCTTCTGGTCGGCGGCACCTTCCAGGCGCTTGATGACGGCATCGGGAATGTGAATGCCCGGCACGTTCGAGCGTATCCATTTTGCCGTCTTTGCCGAGGCAAGCGGGCCGACGCCGCACATGATGAAGCACTCGTCGGCCAGCCCGAGGTCGCGCACGCGCTGCATGTAGGTGCGGAACATCGGCACATCGAAACAGTACTGGCTCTGTACGAACTGCGCGCCGGCAGCGATCTTCTTGGCCAGGCGATGCGGCCGGAAATCGTAAGGCGGCGCGAACGGGTTGATCGCGGCGCCCAAAAACACGCCGGGAGGCGTTGTCAGCTTGCGGCCGGAGAGAAACTTGCTGTTGTCGCGCATGATGCGGATGGTTTCGAGCAGCGACATGCAGTCGAGGTCGAATACCGGCTTGGCGCCGGGCTGGTCCCCGGCCTGCACGCCGTCGCCGGTCAGGCAAAGTATATTGGCGACGCCCATGGCGGCCGCCCCCAGAACGTCGCCCTGGATGGCGATGCGGTTCCGGTCACGGCAGGAAATCTGCATGATCGGCGCATAGCCCATGCGAGTCAGCAGCGCGCAGATACCGACGGAGGACATGTGGCAATTGGCGCCCGACGCATCCACCGCGTTGATGCCGTCCACCCAGCCGTCGAAGATCTTCGCGCGCTCGTAAACATCGTGCGGGTTGGCGCTGTCGGGCGGGTTGAGTTCGGCGGTCACCGCGAACTCGCCGCGCCGCAGAACCCGTTCCAGCCGCCCGCGCGACGAATGGCCGGGCAGGGGATCGAGCGGCAGGTGCGGACCGTCCGGATGCTCGTCGCGCTGCTGCATCATGGCCGAACCTCGGCTTTTGCGGCTGCTTCGCGAGCTGCTGCCGCCTGCGCGGTCACCCGCAGCCAGGCCGAGGTTTCGCGCAGCGACTGGTCGACGGGCTTCTGCACGGTAAAGATGGCGTCGCCCTTGACCATGTTGCGCGAGCCTTCCCACGCTTTGACCCAGACGCACGGCATGTCGGGCTCGACTTCGCAATTTCCGTTGGCGCGCACGCCGCCGCAGGGGCCGTTGCGCAACTGCTTGGGGCAGTTCATCGGGCAGGACATGCCGGTGGAGGAGAGGATGCACTGGCCGCACATGCGGCAGTCGAACATGAAGCCCTTGACGCGCTTTTCCACGAATTTGACCGGCGCCTCTACCCGGCTGTAGCCGATGCCTTTCCAGACCGGATGCAGCATCAGGAACATGTCGGCGAAGCGCGCGTAGAACCATTCGAGCGCGCGCGAATGGCGAACCGCCCAAAGCCGGACCGCGTAGGAGCGCTGGACGCGCCGCTGCGGCGACACGTCTGCGGGTTTGTAGTCGCTTTTCGGCGCTGCCTTCCTGACCAATGTGGCCTGGGTAATCGCCGGTCTGTCGTCAGCCATCTTGTCTCCCGCCTGACTTGACCAATGCGAGCAGGCGCTCGCGATCGTATTCTGCTTCGAGAGCGGCCATCGCCTTCTCGGCCTCTGCTTCGAGTTCGTCGCTCACGGACACCGGATCGGCCTTGCGCCAGTCTTCCAGATAGTCGGAGCTGTCACGCGCGCCGCTGCGCATGGCACACATGTCGATCGCCTCGATGAAGCGCAGCGAAAGCTCGCGCTTGGCACTTTGCCGGCCTTTCTTGACGATGACCTGCGCAGGGATGTCGCGCCAGTAGACGATGAAAAGGTCGGCCATTTCATTCTCGCTTTCTCAAGTTTCAGCATTGCCGCAACGCTTGCGGACCCGCTTGTTATGGGACGACGCGCGCGCATTCAAAAGCGACGTGTCGTTACGTCGCAAACCGACGTGCGGCTGACGCACGGCGCGGGACTGTCCGGCATGGTGCCGGTCAGCTTACATGACGAGGCTGAAGATCGTCTCCGCCGCTGCGCCGGCAACCCCGAAGACAAAGACAATGACGGCGAAGGCCACCAGCGCCACCGCTCCGCCAACCGCAAACAGTAAGCCGTCACGTTCCGACAAAGCCAGGCCGAGCAGCGCGGTGGCAAACGCTGGGAGCCAGTTTCCAAGCGGTATCGGCAATGTGACCACCACAGCCAGGATAAAGGTGATGATGCCGGTGATGCGTTCGCCGCGCCGGCGCCAGAACGGCCAGTAGCGCGGCCTTACGTAATTTTCGAGTTGCGTGAGACGCGGGACCATCCAGTCCATGATCTTGCGAAACTGTGCCGCCGACAGCGACTTTTCCAACAGGAAGCGCGGCAGCCAGGCACGTTTGCTCCCATACATCATCTGTGCCGAAACAATGAGAAGCGGCAGGCCGAGAAAGGCCGAGGAGCCTGGCGGCAGCGGCAGGAGGTTGAATGCCGCAAACACCACCAGCAGGGCAGCGAAGCTGCGATCGCCCAGCGCATCGCGTATGCTGCCGATTGTTACGCGCTCGTCGGCATCATGGGCAAGATTGGTGAATAGCTGCGAAAGCCGGCGTGGCCGACGCCTCGGCGGAGCTCTTAACCGGCTCGCGTCGAATCCATCCATCGATGATCTCATTTCGTCCCTGTGAAGCCCGCCCGATATCACGCACTAGCCGTGGAAACAGGCAGCATTCTGTCAAAGGCCGATTAAGACCGTTTGAAGCTTGGTGACAAGGTCGAAGGTTGCGGGCTCTATGCTCCAGCCGAAACCGCTCTTGCGCGGAGCGACGAGGTGAGATCGCCATAGCCGGTGAACCGCCGTTCATAGGCGAGGCCGAGCAGGCGCGCGGCATCCTCGGCAACCTTGTCCAGTGCCGGATCGTCGGTCTGCGCCAGATAGACGACCTTCTCGTAATTGCCGAAATAATCGGCAATCAGTTCCGGATGACGATCAAGGCCCAGCGGCTTGATGAAGAAGGCTTCGAACTGGCGGCACAGGAAATCGGTCATGTAGAATGCCAGCATGTCGCCGTCTTCCATGGCCTTGAAGGCGTCGATGCCTTGGTAGAACGCAAAGCAATGCGGCCCTTCCATGCGCTCGACGCCGTGTTTTTGGCAAACGCGGTCGACCATGCCGCCGGTTCCGCAATCGGCGTAGCCGATGAAGATATGCTTGTAGCCATCGGCTTTCGCGTCTGAAATCGCCTTGTCGAGCGCCGGTGCAATCTTCTCGGGATAGTAGTGAAATTCGGCCGGCAGGCAGGTCAGTTCGAGATGGTCGAGCGAAAGGCGCTCCTTCACCGCCAGCACCTCGCGGGCGATCATGCCGCAGGCGATCACCAGCAGTCGTCGGTCGTTCTCGGCTTTTACACTTTTCCCGGGCGTGGCCATGGAACCACTTCACTTCAAACGAGTTTCCAGACGTATCTAGTAAATGAGGGAGACACCGTCCATGAAACTGTCACGCTTTGCATCAATCGCCGCAATTCTGGCCTGCGCGATGGCGCTTTCGGCATGCGCCAATACTGTTCGCGGCGTCGGCAAAGACGTCAAATCGACCGCCGATGCGGTTGAGGACACGGTCGAAAACTAACCCTCGAACCGTCTACATGAGGCAACAGGCCGCGCCACCGCGCGGCCTTTATTCATTCAGGCAGACGCATGCACATTGTGTTTGCGCTTCATGAAGTCCTTGGCGGTTTCCACCGCAACCGCCGCGTCGCGGCAATATGCGTCGGCGCCCACCGCCTTGCCGAACTCCTCATTGAGTGGCGCGCCGCCAACGAGCACCACGTAATCGTCGCGGATGCCCTTTTCCTTCATCGTGTCGATGACAACCTTCATGTAGGGCATGGTCGTGGTCAGCAGCGCCGACATGCCGATGATGTCGGGCTTGTGTTCCTCGATGGCGGCCAGGTATTTCTCGACCGGATTGTTGATGCCAAGGTCGATGATGTCGAAGCCGGCGCCTTCCATCATCATGCCGACGAGGTTCTTGCCAATGTCGTGGATGTCGCCCTTGACGGTGCCGATCACCATCTTGCCCTGCTTGGGCGCGCCCGTGGCGGCAAGCAGCGGGCGCAGGATGGCCATGCCGGCCTTCATGGCGTTGGCTGAAAGCAGCACCTCGGGCACGAACAGGATGCCGTCGCGGAAATCCTCGCCGACGATACGCATGCCTTCGACAAGCGCCTCGGTCAGGACCTTGTAGGGCTCCCATCCGCGTTCGAGCAGAATGTTGGTGCCTTCCTCGATCTCTTCTTTCAGACCGTCGTAAAGATCGTCATGCATCTGCTGCACGAGTTCATCGTCGGAAAGCTCGGACAGGATGATTTCGTCATCGGACATTTTCAGGCTCCTCGTTGCCGCGCGTAACATCGGGGCGGCCGCAAACTCGTTCAATACCTATCGTGCAACAGGTGCAAATCCATAGCTGATTTGCGACTTCCTGCAAAAGGAAAGCGACCGGAAATGCAAGCCCGGACACTATTGCTTTTCTTGTCGATTTTGCGACAGCGCTTGGCGCTGGCAAGCCGTTTCCATTAGGGTGCATGGCTACGATCCGGACAGGGGCATTATCGAATGCCGTTTACCTGATTTCTCAAGGATAACCACGATGGAAGATAAGATCTTGTCCGAGCAGGAAGCCTCAAGCGCGCGGCGCGGACGCGGGGCTGGCGGAGGTGCCGCGGCCAGGCGTGCGGCTCGCGCCGGTGGCGGTCCGGGTGTGCAGCACACCTATATCAACCGCAATATCAAGGTCTATGAGGTGCTGGACGAGGAGGGCCTGGCGCTTGTCGAGGCCAATGCCGAGATCGTGCTGGAGGAAACCGGCATCGAATTTCGCGACGACGCCGAGGCGCTGGCGCTGTGGAAGGAGGCCGGCGCCGACGTCAAGGGCGAGCGGGTCCGTTTTCCGAAGGGTCTCTGCCGCGCGCTTCTGAAAACCGCTCCCTCCATTTACACACAGCACGCCCGCAACCCGTCGCGCTCCGTGCAGATCGGCGGAAACGCGACCGTGTTCGCGCCCGTCTACGGCCCGCCCTTCGTGCGCGACCTCGACGGCAACCGCCGCTATGCGACGATCGAGGATTTCCGCAATTTCGTGAAGCTCGCCTATATGGCGCCGTCGATCCATCATTCGGGCGGCACGGTTTGCGAGCCGGTCGATGTGCCGGTCAACAAGCGTCATCTCGATATGATCTACGCGCATATGCGCTATTCCGACAAACCGTTCATGGGATCGGTAACCGCACCCGAGCGCGCCGAGGACACGGTGGCGATGTGCAAGATCCTGTTCGGGGACAAGTTCGTCGAAGAGAACACGGTGCTGACCAGCCTGATCAACGCCAACTCGCCGATGGTGTTCGACGAAACCATGCTCGGCGCGCTCAAGGTCTATGCGCGCAACAACCAGGCCTGCATCGTCACGCCGTTCATTCTGGCCGGCGCGATGAGCCCGGTCACGGTCATCGGCACTTTGACGCAGGTGCTGGCCGAAGTGCTGGCCGGCGCCTCCTTCACCCAGCTCATCCGACCCGGCGCGCCGGTCATCTTCGGCACGTTCGCCTCGTCGATTTCGATGCAGTCGGGCGCGCCGACCTTCGGCACGCCGGAGCCCTCGCTGGTTTCCTATGGTGCCGCCCAGCTTGCACGGCGTCTCGGCCTGCCGTTCCGCACCGGCGGGTCGCTCTGCGCTTCCAAGGTGGAGGACGCGCAGGCCGCATATGAGAGCGCCAACACGCTGAATTCGACGCTGCTCGCCGGCACCAATTTCGTGCTGCACGCCGCCGGTTGGCTCGAAGGCGGCCTGGCATCCAGCTATGACAAATTCATGATGGACATCGACCAGCTCGGCATGAGCCAGAAATTCGCCGAGGGGATCGATCTCTCCGAAAACGGACAGGCGATGGACGCGATCCGTCAGGTCGGGCCGGGCAGTCATTACCTCGGCTGCGACCACACCCAGGCGAATTTCCAGACGGCGTTCTACCGGTCGAACATCGCCGACAACAATTCCTTCGAGCAGTGGCTGGCCGAGGGCCAGAAGACCGCGCCACAGCGGGCCAACGAACTCGCCCGCAGCTGGCTGGCGAGCTACGAGGCGCCGCACCTCGATCCAGCCATTGACGACGCACTGAAGGATTTCATTGCCCGCAAGAAGGAGTCGATGCCCGACGCCTTCACTTGAAGAGAGCCCGATACAGGCCGGGCTAAAGTGGCCAACATCATCCACAAGGAGGTCTGGCGGAGCGCGTTCTCCGAGCCGGACGAGAGGTGATATTGCCGTTGCCATGCGACGGCTGGCCTATTAGCCCGTGCTTGCATCCGACAGGAGCGAGTGGTTTTCTCACTCGATTCTCAACGGAAGAACGAGCATGCAGCCGACTGTCGCCCTCATCAGCGTCTTTGCCATTTTCATTCCGGCTCTGCTGATTCCTGGACCGGATTTTGTCGCGGTGGTCCGTTCGTCGATGATGCGCGGCACCACTGCCGGTCTGCTCACCACCGTGGGTGTGTCGATCGGGCTTGGAATCTATGCCACGCTCGGCCTGCTCGGCCTCTCGGCGGTGCTCGTCCGGTTCGAGTGGCTTGCCTGGGCGATCCGTATCGTGGGTGGCGCCTATCTGGTCTATCTCGGTGTACGGCTGCTTTTGGCAAAGCCGGAGGCGCTCAAGGTGGGGGATGAGAAATTTGCCAGACGTGGCAATACGCTGCTGTTCGGCCTGGGCGTAACGCTGACAAACCCTAAGGCGATCGTGCTGTTCGCCAGCGTGTTCGCCACTTCGGTGACGGCGTCGACACCGGGTTGGCTGATGGCGACAATGGTGGCCTTGGTCATGGCAAGCTCGCTCATCTGGTTTTCGATCGTCAGCCTGTTCATGTCCTCGGCGCCGGTCATCCGCTCCTTCGGAAATGCGCGGCATCGAATCGAGCGCATTGCCGGCGTATGCTTTGTTGCGCTCGGTGGCCGGCTGCTCGCCGACAGCCGCAATCCGCTGACGCCGTGATCGAGGAGGCCCTTGCCGCGCATGGTTTGATCCTGCGTGGCGGTTTCTCGTTTGGCTCCGGCGAACAGGTGCCGACTGGCCGCTCGGGCCTTCCTGCGGGATCCGTACTCCTGGTGGGGCAGGCCGGTGCCGCGCCGTGGCCGCATTTTCTGCGCTGGCGCGAAGCACAGCCGGACACTCTGCAAAACCCGCTGGACACCTGGTCGCGTGAGGTGATTGGCGCAGTTGCCGCGCAGTTTGGGGCGAGGGCGGTTTCACCCAATGACAAGCCGTATCTACCGTTCCAACAATGGGCCATGCGCGCGGAGGGCCTGAAGTCGTCGCCGCTCGGTATCCTCATGCATCCTGAATATGGGCTGTGGCATGCCTATCGCGGTGCGCTGCTGTTCGAGCACGAGATTCCGATTCAAGCGCCTCAGAACCCGATTCACCTTTGCGATCTATGTGACGGAAAACCTTGCCTGAATTCCTGCCCCGTCGAGGCGTTTTCGAATGGCGGATTCGCCTATGAGGACTGTCTTTCGCATGTACGGGGATCAGCAGGCGCAACGTGCCGGGAGCTCGGCTGCATCGCCCGAAATGCGTGCCCATATGGTGCGGATTATCGCTATCCGCCCGATGAACAGGCTTTTCACATGGCGAGCTTCGCGGCTCGTAAAGCTTAGCCGCGCCGACGGCGTTCGCGGCGGGGTTCGCTGGTTTCCGCGCCGCTGCCGCTCTGGTCTGCGGTCTTGTTGCGCAACGGCCCGATGCGCTCGACAATGGTGGAGACGGTCGGACGCGTGCCCTTGTGATGCGTGTCGAGCGCCTGGCGCATGGCGGCAAGATGCTCGAACGAGGTGCCGCAGCAGCCGCCGATGATCTTGGCGCCGCTGTCGACGGCAAGCCTGACATAATCGGCCATCAGTTCAGGCGTGCCCGAATAGTGAATTTCCGTGCCGTGGAATTCCGGAATGCCGCAATTGCCCTTTACGATCACCGTCGCTTCCGGCTTTGCTTCGGTCATGTCCAGCAGCGAAGCCAGAATATCCGGCGCGCCGACCCCGCAATTGGCGCCGACACCGACCGGCCCTTGTGGCAGTCCTTCGACAACGCCGTGGATGTCCTTGGGGGCAAGGCCCATCATCGAGCGGCCCGCTGTGTCGAAAGAGACGGTGTAGGTGTAAGGCAGGCCGACATTGATGGCAGCTTGCGCGGCCGCCTTCGCTTCGCCTGGCGCCGACATGGTTTCGATCCAGGCGATTTCGGCACCGCCATCCTTCAGACCCTTGATCTGTTCGGAGAAAGCGTCGACGGCCTCCTCATAGGTCATTGCGCCCAGCGGCTCGAGCAATTCGCCTGTCGGGCCGACCGAGCCCGCGACGATGACCTTGCGGCCGGCTTTGTCGGCCACCTCGCGTGCAATTTCCGCCGCGCGCTTATTCAACTCATGGACCCGGTCCTGCGCATGGTGCAGCTTCAACCGATGACGCGTGCCGCCGAACGAATTGGTGAGTATGATGTCGGCGCCGGCATCGACGAATTTCTGATGCAATGTGGCGATCTTCTCCGGCGCGGTTTCATTCCACAATTCCGGCGCCTCGCCGGATGCCAGCCCCATATTGAACAGGTTGGTGCCGGTGGCGCCGTCAGCCAGAAGCACGCCCTTCTTTTCGAGCAGCGCGTCGATGGGGTTGGTCATGTGATCAATGCCTTAGCGGTGGGGTTGGTCAAAGATATAAGGAAATCTTTATATCCAGTCAATTGAAACCGCCTGTGGCGCTTCGGTTAGTAGCTGGGGAGCGCGCTTTCGGCCAACCCTCGCGCAAAACCGGAGGCTTCGTGCGCATTGATGTCGGCGGCGCGGATGAGATTGTCGAAATGCCGCGTCAGGGTGCGGATGGGCGCCGTGGCGTTGAGCACCAGATACATGTCGCCGACATAGATCGCCGCACGGAAAGGGCCGAAGATCGTATAGGGCACGGAATAGCGGACCCGGCCGTCATAAAGAAACAGGCGGAAGGTCGGGTAAAGATCGTCGAGCAGACTGGCCATATGGAGAAGCTGCTCGCGCCGCGCGCTTTCGGGAAACCCGCTCCAGACGCCCAACCCATGTGCGAAAATCTCCAATGTGTGGCGCGGCATGCACACTTCCATGTCGGTCTCGGGGCGGCGATTGTAATCGATGCGGTACTGTGTCTCGACCGCCTGTGATTGCCGGCTTCGGTTGCTGATATCGGCCTCGTAGTCGATCAGCGCATCGGTGCGCAGCAGGTCGGGGATGCCTGCGGGCACGTAGCGGATTTTCGTGCCGATCGCTTCGGCATGCCATTTCGCAAGCAGCGTCCGGTCAAAGCCGCCGAGCCCTTCCTCAATTTCGAGGCTGGCCCGGATTTCGCCGGTGAGGCCCTCGTCCTGGCTCAGGCCCAGCAGCCAATCGAGCGAAACCTTGTGCTCGGAGGCAATCGTCATCAGCGTCTCGGCGCGCGGCAGGCGCGTGGTCGACTCGGCGAGAAGCTGCGAGAGCGCCGAACGGTCGATGCCTACCGCTGCCGCAAATGCCGACTGGTTCAAGCCGGATCGCTGCAACAGAAGCCGCAGCCGCTCGCGAAACAGTCCCGAAAGATTACGCTTATCCATGAGGACTCCTCGTGGGCTGAACTTTCAAGCGCGCAACCGAAGCGAACGCACCATCTCTAGGTTTGTTCCGCTGCAGTGTTTACAATAGAAAACATATGCCGCTAAAATAGCGCAATATCATCACTTTATGCGCATTGTCGCGTTGAATCCCGGTTTGCCTACTGACATTTTGCTGTCAGGAGCTGCTCGGCGATTCGAGCCCGGCTCCGGTGCTGGGGCATTGATCAAATGGGAAAGCAGGCAAGGATTCGTGTTCGGCGCGACAGATGGGAGATCGAGTGGCCGACGGTAGTGCTCATCCTAGCCACTTACGCGGCATGGATGGGCATTGCATGTTTTCTCTGGCCGAATTTCCCGGTTCTCACCCTTGCCGTCCTTGGCTTCATTCTTGCCATGCAATCGTCGCTCATGCACGAGGTGCTGCACGGCCACCCGACCCGCAAATCCTGGGTCAATGAACTTTTTGTTTGCCTGCCGATCGGGCTTGTCTATCCCTACCGGCGCTTCAAGGCGCTGCATCTGCGCCATCATGCCGATGAGCGCTTGACCGATCCGTTCGACGATCCCGAGAGCTACTATCACGCCGTTTGGCAGCATCAAGATCTGCCACGCCCGCTAAAGGCGCTGCTTGCCGTCAACAACACCATGATCGGTCGGTTCATACTCGGGCCGTTGCTGGGCACCGCGGGATTTCTTCTCGCTGAGGCCAAGCTTATCAAGGAGGGAGATCGGGAGGTGCGCAAGGCCTGGCTGCTGCATGGCGCCGGCCTCGCCGTCATCCTGCCGCTCGTGGTTTTCGCGTTCGCAATACCGCTCTGGCTTTACCTGCTCGTGCCGGTTTGGCTCGGCCAGTCGCTGATTTCGGTGCGCACCTTCGCCGAACATCAATGGTCCGAACGGCCAGACGGGCGCACCATCATCGTCGAGCACTCGCCGCTTTCGATCCTGTTCCTCAACAACAATCTGCATTTCGTGCATCACAAGCGCCCGACAATTGCCTGGTATGAGTTGCCGGCGCTGTTTCGCGCGCGCCGCGACGAGTGGGTGGCGATGAACAAGGGCTATGTGTTCCCGAACTATCTGGCGCTTTTGAAAGCCTATGCGTTTCATCCCAAGGAGCCGGTGGTGCACCCTGTTCTTCGCCGTGCTCGGGATACCGGACGCGCCTTCAAGCCGCGCATCCGCGGCCACTCTACATATGGCACTGGCACTGTCCCGGTGCCGGCCCAGCCGCCGAAGGAATAGACGATTCCCGATCTTGCCAACGCAGTCGCTTGCGTGGGAAATGTCGCCATGACTGCATCGGTCGCGGCACTTCCCATGTATGACTGGCCCGAACTGCGGGCGCAAACCGATGCGGAATGGGTCCGCCTGCGCGACATCTTGCGGGCGCAAGGCGTTGACGCGCCAGAGCGGCTCGCCCGCATCAATTCCGATCTGCCAGCCGTTTCAGGCGGTATACGCGATGCATCGGGGCAGGTCATCGCTCCCGATCCGGCGAGCCTGCCGCCTGCGCCACTTCATCTGCCTACGCTGTGGCGCCACCCGAATCTTTTCTTTGCCCAGGCGTGCTGGGGGCCAATGGAACTGGGCCTGTCCGAGCATGTGCAGGTTATTGGCCAATCAAGCTACGATGACTTCGAAGGCGGGCAGGGGGCATATTACAGCAGCGCGATCCTGATGCGGTGCGGAATGGGCGATCCGATCCCGGCACCCGCCGATGGCAGGCCCGTCATCCCCATGGATATCATTCGTGGCAAGCGCCTCGGCTACAATAGCCTCGATTCCATGTCCGGCATGATCGCCCTGGCGCGGGACCTGGCGGCGATGGGAGAACGCCTTGATGTTATCTTCCCCGACCAGATCGAAACCAGTGGCCATCGTGCCTCGATGATTGCGGTGGCGGAGGGCAGGGCGGATGTCTGCGCCGTCGACTGCCGAAGCTTCGCGATGGCACGGCAGGTGGAGGCCGCGGCCGAGCGGCTGCAAGCGGTCGGCTGGACCGCCCGCCGCCACGGGCTGCCATTCATCACATCGGCGCGCATGCCGGCGCATATTGTGACAACGCTGCGCTCCGCGCTCGCTCAGCCTGCCATGAGCCTTTCGTCCAGCCTGTAGCTCGAAAGCTTCTCGCTGCCGGTCTCGGTGATCAGCACCTGCTCCTCGAGCTTGACGCCCTCGCGCCCGCCTTGCCGGCCGATATAGCTTTCCACGCAAAGAACCATGCCGGGTTGCACCACGCCGTCCGGCGTATCTTCGGTCCAGTCCGCGGCATGCGGCAGCGTTGGGTATTCATCGACGAGACCGACACCGTGATAGAGCACGCCATAGCGCATCGGAAAACAGTCGATCGGCGCATCCCTGGCTCGCTCGACGAGCTCGCGGAACGAGACACCAGGCTTCAACAGATCGAGATTGAAGGAAACCTGCTCGGCCGCCGTCCGGTAGAGATAGCGTTGCTCATCAGTTGGCGAAGCATCGCCGCACAGCCAGCTTCGCGACAGGTCGGCGCAGAATCCGTAGGGGCCGATGAGGTCGGTGTCGAAGGAGACGAGATCGCCGGCCTCGATGATGCGAGAGGAGCATTCCTGGAACCATGGATTGGTGCGAGGGCCGGAGGAAAGCAGCCGCGTCTCGATCCATTCGCCGCCGCGCGCGATGTTGCCGCGATGCAGTTCCGCCCAAAGCTCGTTCTCGGAAATTCCTGGCTTCAGCGCCGTTTCCATTTCCGCCATCGCCGCTTCGCAAGCGACGATGGCGCGGCGCATGCAAAGGATTTCGTCGGGCGATTTGATCAAACGGGCACTGTGCATGACAGCATCGCCATCGCCCACGACAATGCCGCATCGGGCCAGTTCGGTCACGGCGACGGCGTCAAGATGGTCCACGGCGATGCGGTTGTTTCCGTTGCCATGTTCGCGAACCAGATCGGCAATTCCGGCCGCCCAGCGGCGCGTCCGCATTTCGGTCAACTCACCGGTGTAGAGATATATCCACGACACGGTCGGCCGCACCTCATCGACGACGCCTGAGTGGTCGGACAGGTGTTCGCAGGAAAAATAATCGAACAGCACCACCGGCCCCTCGGTGGCGACGAAGCAATGGCGCGTCGCATTGTGCGTGACCCAGAGCTGCATGTTGGTGGAATCGGTCGCGTAACGGATATTGACCGGATCATAAAGCAGCGCGCCCGCATAGTCCCGGCGCTTGAGTTCCGCGCGGATGCGCTCAAGCCGATATTTGCGCATCGTTGTCAAATCGGGTTCGGCAATGCCGGCCTTGCGCCATTCGCTCTCGACTAGCGAACCAAAGCCGAGCACATGCTGGTTCAGGCTGGCCGCCTTGTCGCGCACTGCGCGACGCAGTGCGTCAGTATCTGCGGGCGAAATGTCCGGTTGGAAAGACGCGATCTTGCGATGCCGTCCAAAGTGTCCGGATTCGAACCGCCCGGCCATGGCAGTGCTACGCCCGCATTCTTTCGCCTGTTGGATCGAACGGCGGCGCGACGGTGATGCGGGCGGGACGGCGCACCCCAAGAATTTCTATCTCGAACAGGCCCTCACTTTCATTCTGTGCCAAGGCTGCCGGCACATAGCCCTGTGCCATGGACTTGCGAACATAGTGCGCGTAACCGCCGGAGGTGATCCAGCCGACGACGCGCCAGTCGCCGTCGACAATGCCGCGTATGCTGGACGCGCCTTCGTCAGCCGCCGAGCCGTGCACCTCTTTCCCGCTCTCATTGAATCTTGGCGCGCCGTAGCCATGAGGTCTTTCGACCGTGCCATAATCGGTCGAGCCGACCTTTGCCCAGATCGGCTCATCGCCCATAACGTCGGCGTCAGCGGCATCGACCACAAAGGATACGCGGCGCAGCCTGGGGCCTTCGGCTTGTTCCTTGGCCGCCGCCCCCCGGCCGATGAAGTCTGCCTTTTCCATCCTGATGAAGCGATCCATCGAGCCCTCGAACGGACCATAGATGGGCCTGAGTTCGCGGAACCAGGTCGGGAAGTTCTTTTCAAGCCGCATCGAAAGCAGCGCGCGCATGCCGAAATCGACGATGCCGAACTCCTCGCCGGCCTGCTTGATCGCGCCATAGACGAGGCGCTGATAGGCAGGCTGCATCCAGATCTCATAGCCGAGATCGCCGGTGTAGCTGATGCGGTTGACGATCGCCGGCGCGCCGCCCACTGCCATCTCCCGGCAATCCATGAAGCGAAAGGTCGCGTCGTCTTCGTCGACCAGGCCGGCCAGCAGCTCCTGTGAGCGCGGGCCGGCGATGGCGACACCGACGAGCGTCTGGTCAAAGCGGTGGACACGAACCCCGCCGTCCTTGGGCAGATGTCGTTCGAACCAGCGCATGTGATATTTCTGGGCGGCGGACGAGCCCCAGATCATGAAGCGGTCGCCGCCTAAATTGGCAATGGTGAAATCGCCGATCAGCTTGCCGAATTCATTGAGCATCGGCGTCAGAATCAGACGCCCGGGCTTCGGCATGCGGTTGGTCATCAGCCGGTTGAGGAAATCCTCCGAACCCGGCCCGGAGACTTCGTATTTGGCGAAATTGGCGATCTCGGTAACGCCGACGCGTTCTCGCACGGCGCGCACCTCATTGCCGACATGCTCGAAGTCGTTGGAGCGGTGGTAGGAGACGATGTCCTTCGGCTCCGTGCCCTTCGGCGCGAACCAGAGCGGAGTTTCAAGTCCCCATGAATCGCCCATGACGGCATTTTGGGCGAGCATCGTGTCGTAAAGCGGCGTTGTCTGCGCGGGGCGGGCGGCGGGCAGTTCCTCATTCGGGAAACGGATGGAGAAACGGCGCGAATAGTTTTCGCGCACCTTGGCGTTGGTGTAGCGCAGCGTCGCCCATTCGCCGAAGCGGGCGACGTCCATGCCCCAGACGTCAAAGCCGGGGTCGCCGTTCACCATCCAGTTCGAAAGGGCGAGACCGACGCCGCCACCCTGGCTGAAGCCGGCCATGACGGCGCAGGCACACCAAAAATTGGTCAAGCCCTGCACCGGGCCAACCAGCGGGTTGCCGTCGGGCGCGAAGGTGAAGGGTCCGTTAATGACCTGCTTGATGCCGGCGTTGGCAATGCCCGGGAAGTGCTTGAAACCGATTTCCAGAGATGGCGCGATGCGGTCGATGTCGGGTGGCAAGAGTTCATGGCCGAAATCCCACGGTGTGGTGACCGGTGACCACGGTTTGCAGGCCTTCTCATAGGTGCCAAGCAGCACGCCGTTGCGTTCCTGCCTTGTATAGATCTCGCCCTTGAAATCGAGCACGCCGACCATTTCGCGGCCGGTGGCTTTGTTGAACTCCTCGACCTCCTTCATCGGTTCGGTGAGCAGATACATGTGCTCCATGGCAAGCAGCGGCAGTTCGAGCCCAACCATGCGGCCGACCTCGCGTGCCCACAGTCCGCCGCAGTTGACCACATGCTCTGCCTTGACCGTGCCCTGTTCGGTGACGACGTTCCAGGTGCCGTCCGGCTCCTGCGTGAGTTCGATCACGCGATTGCGCAGCACGATTTCCGCACCGAGCTTCTGCGCGGCCTTGGCATAGGCATGGGTGGTGCCGGAGGGGTCGAGGTGACCTTCGACCGGATCCCACATGGCGCCGACGAAATTCGTCTCGTCCATCAGCGGAAACATCGCCTTGGCCTCGGAGGGCGTGATCAGTTCGGTGTCCATGCCGAGATAGCGGCCCTTGGCGTGGGCGAGGCGCAGGAAATCCATGCGTTCCGGGCTGTCGGCTAACATGACGCCGCCGGTCAGATGCAGCGAACAGGACTGGCCGGAAAGCTCCTCCAGCTCCTTGTAGAGCTGCACGGTGTAGGCTTGCAGCTTGGCGACGTTGGGGTCGCCGTTCAGCGTGTGGAAACCGCCGGCGGCATGCCAGGACGAGCCCGAGGTCAGTTCCGAACGCTCAATCAGCATGACGTCGCTCCAGCCAGCGCGGGCAAGATGGTAGAGCACCGAACAGCCGACGACGCCGCCACCGATGACAACAGCTTTTGCGTGAGATTTCATGGCTTTATATCCAGATTTACATGGATTGATTCAGATTGAGGCGACGGACGGACCCGCTGATTGAGAGTCAGCTGATCTGCGGCTGACATATTGTTTTGAGGCTTTGCCGGACGGTAACGGAGGTCGAATGCGTCGATCTGCTTGGTTTCGCAAACGGAGGCGCGATGCTTCAGGATGTCGGTGTTCCAGAAGCGCAGGACCGAATAGCCGCGGCCCTGCAAGAATTCGTCGCGGGTTTGATCGTAGGCGCTGTCCGCATGCTGGCTGCCGTCGATTTCGACGATGAGCGATCGTTCGCGGCAACAGAAATCCACAAAGTACGGTCCAATCGGAAATTGCCGCGTGAATTTATGGCCACCCAGCTTTCGACGTTTCAGCTCAAGCCATAGAAGCGCTTCGGCCTGATTTCCAGCGGTACGAAGTTTCTTCGCTCGGCCGGTCGTCCCCGCTTTGCGACGGCTGCGCGTTTCAGCCCCCACTCCGTCGCCGCTTCGCGGCGCCACCTCTCCCCCCTCCGGAGGGAGAGGAAGGGCGTCAGGGCCGGCGAGTTCGCGTCCTTTCTCTCCCCCGTCGAGCGGGGGAGAGGTGGTCGGCGTAGCCGACCGGAGTGGGGGTCGATCCGGACAGGTCATCGTTCGATCAAGTCGCGTTACGCCAATTGTGAGCTGTTAGAAATCCGTCGGTGCGCCGCCTTCCAGCCGGCGCTTCTCCACGAAGGCGTCGAGCTCTTCCGCAATTGCCGGGTCCATCGGCGGCTGTTCGTAGCTGGCGAGGCGTTCCTTCCAGATCCGGTTGGCGCGCTCGAGGGCCGTCGGGCTGCCGGCTTCCGTCCAGGTCTCGAAATTGCGCCAGTCGGAGATGATCGGCGAATAGAATGCATTACGGTAGCGGTCCTGGGTGTGTTGGGTTCCGAAGAAGTGCCCGCCCGGTCCCACATCGCGTATCGCCTCGATCGCCAGCGCATCTTCGGAAAGATCGAGCGGTGTCAGGAACTCGGCGACCATCTGCAGAAGATCGATGTCGAGGATCATCTTCTCGTATGAGCAGCGCAATCCGCCTTCGAGCCAGCCGGCCGCATGCAGGATGAAATTTCCGCCGCCCTGGATGGCTCCCCACAACGAAAACACGCTCTCATAAGCCGCCTGCGCGTCAATTGTGTTTGCGGCGCAGACATTGGACGTGCGGTACGGAATATTGTAGCGGCGCGCGAGCTGGCCGCCGACGAGCTGCGCCTTCATATATTCCGGCGTGCCGAAAGCTGGCGCTCCCGATTTCATGTCAACATTGGAGGTGAAGCCGCCATAGCCCACCGGCGCGCCCTTCCTCACCATCTGCGTGAAGGCAAGGCCGGCGAGCGCTTCGGCGTTCTGCTGCACCAGTGCGCCCGCGATCGTCACCGGTGCCATCGCGCCGGCCAGCGTGAATGGTGTCACGATGACGATCTGGCCGTTGCCGGACATCTGGATGATGCCTTCCAGCATTGGAATGTCGAGCTTCAACGGCGAGTTGGTGTTGATGATGGTGTAGACGGAGGGTTCTTCCTGCAACTGTTCGCGGGAGATGCCGCGCGCGATGCGGGCGATCTCGATGCCGTCGACATTGCGCTCGCGTCCGAGCGAATAGATGTGAAATGCCTTGTCAGTCAGTGTGGCGAGGTCGCGAATGCATTCGAGATGGCGCAGCGAAGGGTGGATATCCACCGGCTCGACCGGATAGCCGCCCGTCGTGCTCAATATGTTGTGCATTTGCGCGAGCTTCAGGAAATTACGGAAGTCCGTTCGATTTCCGGGCCGGCGGCCGTTGTCGAGGTCCGAGCAGTTCGGCGCCGAGCCCATTTGCGAGAAGATGAGGTTATTGCCGCCGAAACGGACATTGTGTTCCGGATTGCGGGCATGAAGGGTGAATTCGGCCGGGCAAGAGGCCATCAGTTCCATGATCATGTCGCCATCGAAACGGACGCGTTCACTGCCTTCGCGGACATCCGCGCCATGACGCTTCATGATGGAGCGGGCCTCGTCGTGCAGGACATCGACGCCAATTTCCTTCAGCACCCGCAATGAGGCGAGATGGATCGCTTCCAACTCGTCGTCGGAGACAATCTTCGTCGGGGGGAAGGGGATCTTGAGTTGCCGGAACGGCGGTTGCTCGAAGGCTGCTGAGCGCCCGGCGTGCTTGCCGGCTCGCCCGCCGCGACGGGCGTGGTCGGTGGCGGGCGAAGGATCTGGAGCGTTGAGGGCGACGGACATGGAAACCTCATGGCAAATCAAGACGCATATTGGACCCGCGGAAACCCGGTCAGTGCCGATGTGACGACCCTTTGGGCAAGCAAAGCGACATCCGAGGACCCATTGGATTGCTGAGCCCGTCGCCCTTCGGCACCAATCCGCCTGACGTGCGTTCACCATGGAACCAGAGAGATTTCGCGAGCAGCCGACGTTGCAGAGGAAAGCAGTCGATACAGGCACCACCGAACTGCGTATCGGCACTTCGGGCTGGCACTACGCAGGTTGGTGGGGGCCGTTTTATCCGGAAGACGTCAGGAAAAAGGATGCGCTGACCTACTACGCTTCACGCTTTGGCGCGACCGAGTTGAACGCGCCTTTCTATCGCATGCCGACCGAGAAGGCGGTCCGAAACTGGTTCGAAACGACGCCGGATGATTTTCGTTTCACCTGGAAGGCGTCAAGGTACATCACGCATTTCAAGCTGCTCCTGGTCGATGAGCAGTCGCTTGATCTTCTGGAAAGTCGGGTCGGGGGCCTCGAGCACAAGGCAGGTCCGGTGCTGTTTCAACTGCCGCCACGAATGGGTGCCGATCGCGAACGCCTTGCCGCGTTCCTGAAACGGCTGAAACCATCCCGCCGCTACAGTTTCGAGTTTCGCCACAAGAGCTGGTATGAAGCGACAGTTTTCGAGCTGTTGCGGGAGCATGACATTTCGCTTTGTCTTTCCGACCATGCGGCAGCGCCCGCACCGACGGAAGTCACTGCCGAATGGGTCTATATCCGCAATCATGGCCCGAGCGGCCGCTATCACGGCAGCTATTCCGACGCGCAGATCAAGGATTGGGCGCGCCATATAAGGAAATGGCGGAAGGAGCGGCGCGACGTTTGGTGTTTTTTCGACAACGACGTGAAGAGTGCCGCACCGGCGGATGCAGAGCGGCTGCTTGGCTTTCTGGGCAAAGGCTGAAATCGGTTCGCGCGCCGCAGCTTGAAACCGCCATGCACCTTCCGTTATTCTCTAGGAATGAGCATTGCAGGCTTCTCATCGGTATGCGCGCGCGTCGTTTCTACGCCTTCGCCTAGAACACGGCATGCCGAGCTTTTGCGCCTGTGCGCGCGCATCGGCTACTCGCCGCCTTCCATGGGTTGAGTTCGCCCCGGCTTTGCCGGATTGAATCAACTGGAAGGATCAAGCCAATGACTTACCAGAACTTTTCGCTGTCGCAGCTACAGGCGATCGACGCAGCTCATCACATCCATCCATTCACCGACCACAAGGATCTGCGATCGGCGGGCGCGCGCATGATTACACGTGCCAAGGGGCCATTCATTTACGATTCGGAAGGCAAGGAACTCCTCGACGGCATGGCCGGCCTGTGGTGCGTCAATATCGGCTATGGCCGCGAGGAGCTCGCCGAAGCCGCCTATAAGCAGATGAAGGAACTGCCCTACTATAATTCCTTCTTCCGCTGCTCGACGCCGACGCCGGTGCTGCTTGCCAAGAAGCTCGCCGAGATCGCGCCGAAACACATCAACCAGGTTTTCTACGGCTCGTCGGGCTCAGAATCGAACGATACGGCGCTGCGTCTGGTGCGCCATTACTGGGCCCTGGAAGGCAAGCCGCAGAAAAACCGGATCATTTCGCGCGAGATGGCCTATCACGGCTCCACCGTTGCCGGCTCGTCGCTTGGCGGCATGTCGGGCATGCATGAGCAGCTTGGCGGCGCCGTGCCGAACATCGTCCACGTAATGATGCCATATGCCTATGAACTGGCCGAACCGGGCGAGAGCGATCACGATTTCGGCCTGCGAGCGGCAAAGGCGGTCGAGGACGCGATCCTGGAAGCCGGCCCGGACAATGTCGCAGCCTTCATCGGCGAGCCGATTCAGGGTGCGGGCGGTGTTAAAATACCGCCGGCAAGCTATTGGCCGGAGATCCAGCGTATCTGCCGCAAATATGACGTGCTCTTGATGCTGGACGAGGTCATCACCGGTTATGGCCGCACCGGCGAATGGTTCGCGGCGCAATCGATGGGCATCGAGCCGGATATGATCACCACGGCCAAGGCGCTGACCTCTGGTTATCAGCCGCTTTCGGCGCTGCTCGTCGGCGACCGCATCGCCAGTGCGCTGGTGGAGAAGGGCGGCGAATTCAACCACGGCTACACCTATTCCGGCCATCCGGTGGCCTGTGCGGTCGCGTTGAAGAATCTCGAGATCATCGAGAAAGAGGGCCTGATCGAGCGGGTCAGAACCGACACGGGGCCATATTTTGCCCAGATGCTCAAGGAGCGTATTTCAGGGCATCCGCTGGTCGGCGAAGTTCGCAGCTTCGGGCTGATGGGGGCGATCGAGATCGTCAGGGATAAGCAGACGCGCGAGCGTTTCGAGCCGGTCGGCAGTGCCGCGGTCGTCGTGCGCGATCACGCAATCGCGCAGGGCATGATGATGCGCGCGACCGGCGATTCCATGATCCTGTCGCCGCCGCTTATCTGGACCCGCGAGATCATCGATCTGGCGGGCGACCGTATCGTCCGGGCGCTCGAACTTGCCGAGAGAGACCTGCGCAAGTCAGGCTGATCGCTCATCGGGAGGTTCGACAGGCCGAACCTCCCACCAGCATCGCGGAACGTGCCGTCAGTTGGTGCGTTGGAGAGAGCCCGAACTGGTCGAGCTTGAGGGATCTTCTCATGAAAAGTCCTATAAGCAGCAAGGCTGCGCGCGAAACCGCGACGATTGCCGCAAACCTCATGCTTGCGCCGACGGTAGCGGCCATGCGGCTGCCGCTCATGGCGTTTGAGCCTCGCAGCGCGAATTCCTGGGGCTTGGAGACAGTCAGGGCAATCAGCGAGAAGAATGTGGCCTTGGCTGAGGGCGTTACGGCGGCGCAGTTGTCGTTGCTTCAATCGGCGACCGGATTCTGGTTCGATATCTGGATGGGCAGGGCGCCTGGCCTGCTTAATAGCGTTGCCATCGAACGCTCCATGCGGGCAGCATTAAAACCGGCAGGTCTGCGTGTGAAAGCGAACTATCGCCGCCTTTCCCGCAAGAAATGAGGCTCGCCAAAGGCAAAAACCGCGTTCTCCGGCTTGCGGAAGAACACGGCTTTGCCATTCGAACGCATGGCCCTTCGCGACTGAAAACGCTGCGAAGGTAACGGCTCCGGTACGCGAGACCTGATCCGGAGCGATTTGGCGGCTGCGATCGACCGCCTGCATCCCGTTGTAACCGCACATCGTTACCGCGTGGTTAGCGAGAGCTTAATCAAACCTAAATTTGTATCTTTTTGGCCGAAATCGGGCCGCGCCGGCTATTGTTTGGACTTGCCCCTCAGGAAATTTATGATTCCGGAAAAATCCACGTCGCCGTGGCCGAGCGCATTGAACAGCGCGTAGAGTTGAGCAGCCTCCGCGCCGAGAGGCGTGACCGCGCCCGCGCCTTGCGCCGCCTCCTGCGAGAGCTTCAGATCCTTCAGCATCAAGGCCGCGGCGAAGCCGGGCTGATAATCCCGGTTGGCCGGCGAGGAGGGCACTGGTCCGGGCACGGGGCAATAGGTCGTCAGCGACCAGCACTGGCCCGACGAGGTCGAGGCGACATCGAAAAGCGCTTGATGGGCGAGGCCGAGCTTTTCGGCGAGCACGAAGGCCTCCGCGACCCCGATCATCGAGACACCGAGGATCATGTTGTTGCAGATCTTAGTCGCCTGGCCGGCGCCCGCATCGCCGCAATGGACGATACGCCCTGCCATGGGCTTCAATATCGGCTCGGCCCTGGCGAACGCCTCCGGCGCACCTCCGGCCATGAAGGTCAGCGTGCCGGCGGCGGCGCCACCGGTGCCGCCGGACACCGGAGCATCGATGGAAAGGAGGCCGTGCTTTCCGGCGACCGCGTGGGCCTTGCGGGCGGATTCGACGTCGATCGTGGATGAATCGATCAACAGGGCACCTTTTTGCACCTTGGACGCGATATCTTCATAGACGGAAAGGACGTGTTTGCCCGCCGGTAGCATGGTGATGACGATTTCGGCGTCCTTCACTGCCGCAGTGGCGTTTGCCATTACGGTCACACCGTTCTTGCGTGCGGTCGTCAAATTGTCCGGAACGAGATCGAATCCCTGAACTGCATGACCGGCCTTGACCAGATTGGCGGCCATAGGGTTGCCCATATTGCCGAGACCGATGAAGGCGATGGTGGTCATTCGTTCGTGCTCCTGCGAGAGGTTGACTTAGCGTCCGATCAAGGCGCGCGCGATGATGACCCGCATGATTTCGTTGGTGCCTTCGAGAATCTGGTGAACGCGCAAATCGCGCACCAGCTTCTCGACGCCATAATCATGCAGATAGCCGTAGCCGCCATGCAGTTGCAGGGCATCGTTGGCGATGCCGAAGCCGATATCGGTGACGAAGCGCTTGGCCATCGCCGACCATTTTCCGGCATCCGGCGCCTTGCGGTCGAGCTTCGAAGCGGCCGTGTAGAGGAAAATGCGCGCTGCCTGCAACTCGGTTTCCATGTCGGCCAGTTTGAACTGCAGCGCCTGGAAACGGTTGATTGCCTGGCCGAATGCCTTGCGCTCGGCAGTATAGCCCAGCGCCTTGTCGAGGGCAGCCTGCGCGCCGCCAAGCGAACATGCCGCGATGTTGAGCCGCCCGCCGTCCAGCCCTGCCATAGCGATGCGGAAGCCCGCACCCTCATCGGAGAGCAGATTTTCGGCGGGCACCTTGCAGTTTTCAAAAATCACCTGGCGAGTGGACTGCATGTGCCAGCCCATCTTGCTTTCCAATGCGCCGAAGGAAAGCCCCGGCGCGTCCTTCGGCACCACCAGCGTGGAAATGCCCTTCGGCCCGTCCTCGCCGGTGCGGACCATGGTGACGTAGATATCGCTGTCGCCGGCCCCGGAGATGAACTGCTTGGCGCCGTTGACGACATAATCGCTACCATTGCCGCCGCTGCGCGCCGCACGCGTCTTGAGCGCGGCGGCGTCCGAGCCCGAGCCAGGTTCGGTCAGGCAATAGCTCGCAAGCCATTCCATCGACGTCAGCTTGGGCAGGAAACGCTGACGCTGCTCCTCATGGCCGAAGCTGTCGATCATCCAGGAGGCCATGTTGTGGATGGAGATGAAAGAGGAGAAGGCCGGGCAAGCCTTCGACAGCGCCTCGAACACAAGCACGGCGTCCAGGCGGCCGAGTGCGGAGCCGCCGACATCGTCCCGCACATAGATGCCGCCAAGCCCCAGCGGGCCGGTTTCCCGGATCACGTCAGCGGGAAAATGATGCTCCCTGTCCCATTCAAGTGCATTGGGTGCGACGCGGTCCTGCGCGAACGCTTCGGCCATCTCCTGGATGGCGCGCTGGTCGGCATTGAGATCGAACTGGCCGGCGGCGGCGTCAACGGTGGTGTCCATGGCGTCCTCCCTGATTTTCCTTGGCTAGGCGCCATGCTCAATCTAGACCAATGATGCGGCCACGCAAGTTGAGCATGCGAGCAGCCGCTGTGTGCATTTTGAACAACGGGGATTTTGGTGGCGACTTTTTTCTATGAGGCGGATGCACCGTTCCTTGCCGCGCGCGGAGGCGCCTGAGCCATGGCCAAGGCGATCATGCTCCAGGGCACGGGCTCGGATGTCGGCAAGACGGTGCTGGTTGCCGGCCTCTGCCGGGTCGCCAGGAAACGTGGCCTGAAGGTCCGACCGTTCAAGCCGCAGAACATGTCCAACAATGCCGCCGTGGCTGACATCCCGGGCGAGACCGGCGGCGGCGAGATTGGCCGTGCGCAATGGCTTCAAGCCATTGCCTGTGGGGTTGCGCCGTCGATCCACATGAATCCGGTGCTGCTCAAGCCGCAAACCGATATCGGCGCGCAGGTGATCGTACAAGGCAAGGTTTTCGGGGAGGCGAGGGCGCGCGACTACCAGACGCTGAAGGGCAGGCTGATCCATGCGGTGATGGATTCCTGGGATCGGCTTGGCGCGGATGCCGACCTCATCGTCGTTGAGGGAGCGGGCTCGCCAGCCGAGATCAATCTGCGCAGCCGCGACATCGCCAATATGGGCTTTGCCACCCGTGCCGACGTGCCGGTCGTGCTGGTCGGCGACATCGATCGGGGCGGGGTGATTGCCGCCGTCGCGGGCACGCATTTGATTCTGCCGGAGGAGGACCGGCGCATGATCGTCGGCTATCTCATCAACAAGTTTCGCGGCGATGTCTCGCTGTTCGACGACGGCATCGCGGCAATGGGCCGCTTCACCGGTTGGCCCTGCTTCGGCGTCGTGCCGTGGCTGAAGGCAGCCGCGCTGCTGCCCTCGGAGGATTCGGTGACGCTGGAGCGGCTCGCCTCCGGTGAAAAACGGGCGCTGAAGGTTGCCGTGCCGCTGCTCGGCCGCATCGCCAATTTCGACGATCTGGACCCGCTGCGGGCCGAGCCGCAGGTCGAGGTCGTCTTCGTACCGCCGGGAAGGCCATTGCCGGCCGACGCGGGACTGGTTGTCATTCCCGGCTCGAAATCGACGATTGGCGATCTGGTCGAGTTCCGCAACAATGGCTGGGACCGCGATCTCATCGCACATCGCCGCCGTGGCGGGCACGTCGTCGGCATTTGCGGCGGCTACCAGATGCTCGGCCGCGTCGTGCGCGATCCGCACGGTATCGAGGGTAGCGTTACGGAGGCGGAGGGCCTGGGGCTGCTCGAGGTCGAGACGGTGATGGAGCCGGAAAAGACGGTGCGCAACGTCTCGGCCCGCTCGGTGCATTTCGATGTGCCGCTATCCGGTTACGAGATTCATCTTGGCGCGACGCTTGGTCCGGACTGCCAGAGACCGGCCGTGATTATCGATGGTGTGCACGACGGCGCGACATCGGCCGACGGCAAAGTATTCGGCACCTATCTGCATGGCCTGTTCGGCGCCGACCTTTTTCGTGCCAGATTCCTTGAAACGCTGGGCATCCGGGGCAGCGGCATCGACTACCGCGCCGAGGTCGAGCGGGCGCTCGACGAGATTGCGGCGCATCTGGAGCAGTATCTCGACTGCGACGCAATCTTCGCCGCCGCGCGCTGAGGCCTAGGATGCGGGTGGAGGCGCTTTCGGCCAGTAGGTGCCGAAGGACCAGACGTTGCCCTCGGGGTCGGCGCAGAGGAATTCACGGCTGCCGTAGTCACGGTCGGTCGGTTCCTCGAGGATCTTGGCGCCCGCCGCCTTGGCGCGGGCATAGAGCGCATCAGCATCGTCGACCGCGACATAGACGGATTTTCCGCCATTCTGCCCCGGCTCGCCGACCATCTTGCCATACGCGTCGTGGCGGGCGCTGCCGAGCATGATGATGGAAGAACCCAGCGCAAGCTCCGCATGCTGAACGACGCCGTCGTCATCGGCATATTTGGCATGCACGGTGAAGCCGAAGGCATTGGCGAGCCAGTCGATCATCCTTTCCGCGTCCTTGTAGCGGAACGTCGGGTAAATGCGCGGCGGTTCGATTGAAGCAAGCGTGGCCATGTCTTTCTCCTCCGATTGGGCTGCGTGAGGATAACCCATCTCGCGGTCCAGCCGTTCCGCCGCCTGGCAATTTTACCGGCGCTCTCTCAAAAACCAATCAGCGTTCGCAGCGGCTGCGCGGGGTCCATCAACAGTTTCACCGCCAGCGCCACGCAGGTGAGGATGAGCAGCGGCTTGATCAGTTTGGAGCCGCTGCGGATTGCCAGGCTGGCGCCCAGGCGCGCGCCGATGAACTGGGCCACGCCCATGATCAGTCCAATTTTCCAGACGATCGCCCCGGCAAAGAAGAAGACGGCGAAGCTGCCGACATTGGAGGCGAAATTGAGAAGTTTTGTGTGCGCCGTCGCCTTGAGCACGCCGTATCCGGCGAGCGTGACGAAGGCCAGCATGAAGAACGAACCCGTGCCGGGGCCAAAGACACCGTCGTAAAAGCCGATGGAGGGCACGATCAAAAGGCTGAACAGGAACGGGGAGAGGCGGTGCGCGCGGTCGATGTCGTCCATGTTGGGCTTGACGGCGAAATATATCGCAATCGCCACCAAGATGAGCGGCAGAGCGGCGCGCATGAGATCGCCGGGCAAGACCGTTGCGAGAAACGCGCCGAGCGCGCCGCCGGCCAGGGATAGAAGCGCGGAGGGCAGTTGAGCACGAAGGTCGACATGCCCCTTGCCGGCATAGGTTATCGTTGCCGATCCTGAGCCGAACAGCCCCTGCAACTTGTTGGTGCCAAGCGCCTCTACCGGAGAAAGGCCGGACAATAGCAGCGCCGGTATCGTGATCAGGCCGCCACCGCCGGCGATCGAATCGATGAAGCCGGCGGCAAGGGCCGCAATGGCGAGCATGACGAGCATCTCGGTGGCTGGATCGAACATGAGACCGGCGGGTGCGTGGAAATTATCCCGCTTCGACCATATGCGACCGGTTTGCGCAAGCCGCATTTCGCGCTACCAGTTTGGCAGGCGGTAGAGAACGAGGATTCGATGGCGACAAGTTTGTTGGCGCAGATACGTGGTTTGTTCGACGGTGATCCGGGCGTGCGCAAGGTCGCCGACGACCCGGCCCTGACCGCCGAACTGCTTCTGCTTTTCCGCATGATCCTCGCCGATGGAACGGTCAGCGAAAGCGAAATGGCGGTGTTCCGGCGTATCTGCGAAGATGCTTTCGGCATCACAGGCGAAAGTCTCGACGGCGTCATCGAATATCTCAGCGATTTCGGTTACGAGACCACGGCAGCGCAGGCCATCGCCGTGTTCAGCGAACTGGACATCGAACGGCGCAAGCATCTGGCCCGGCACATGGCCGAAATCGCCAAGGCAGATTCAAAGCTGGCCGAAAGCGAGGTTCGGCTGCTTCGCCGGGCGCTCGAAATACTCGGTGTCAGCCCGGCCGACGTGGTGAAGCCTGCCGCACAACAGCCCTGACATCATGCCAGGGCTGTTTCGGTTGGCGGCGGCGCCTTCGCGCAGACGTTGCCGCTCACCCCTGCTCTTGAAGACGGCGCGCAATGGCCCGGCGCAGGTCCGGCGTTGCCGCGACAAGCGCCCGCGCCGGCTCGGATTGTGGATCGTCGAGGACCGAGGCCGTGCTACCGCGCTCGACGATCTTTCCCTCATGCATCACCATCACTTCGTCGGTGATGGCGCGTGCGACCGAAAGATCGTGGGTGATGAACAGATAGGCGATGCCCAGCCGCTGATTGAGATCGGCGAACAGGTCGAGTATCTGCGCGCGGATTGACACATCGAGCGCCGAAACCGGCTCGTCAGCGACGATCAGCTTCGGTTGCGTGATGATGGCGCGCGCAATCGACAAGCGCTGGCGCTGGCCGCCTGAGAACTCGTGCGGATACTTGCGCATGTCGGCGGCTTGCAGGCCGACCTGGTGCAGGGCACGCGCCACCCGTTCGCGGCGCTCGGCGGCAGCGGGTTTTGTCTCCAGAACATGCAGCGGTTCGGCCACCAGCCGCTCGACCGTATGGCGCGGGTCGAACGAGCCGTATGGGTCCTGAAACACCACCTGCATGTTGCGCCGCGCCGGCATAAGTGCTGCTTCGGTCTTGGCGGTCAATTCCTCGCCCATCAGGCGGATGGAACCCGAAGTCGGCCTGTCGAGCGCCAGGACCATCCGCGCCAGCGTTGATTTTCCGCAGCCCGAGCCCCCGACCAGCGCGACCGACCGGCCCGTCTGCATCGAGAAGGAGACATCGTCCACAGCGCGCACCGGTTTTTCGCGCCGCAACAGCGACAAGCGCCGGCCCGGATAGATGCGGGTGAGGTTTTCGACACGGAGGAGGGCCCCCTCATCCGGCCGCTTCGCGGCCACCTTCTCCCCGAGGGGAGAAGAGGGCGCCAGCTTTGCGGCCGTGGTCTCCTCTCCCCGGCGGGGAAAGGGCGGCGAGCGTAGTGAGCCGGGTGAGGGGGTATGTCTCGTCGGCACATGCATGGAGGCCTGGGCAAGCTGCCGGGTATAGGGATGTGACTGCGCCGACAAGGTGCGCGCGGTTTCGCCTTCCTCCATCACTTCGCCGCCGCGTAGAATGGTGATGCGGTCGGCCATCTCGGTGACGACCGCCAGGTCATGTGAAATGAGCAGCAGCGCCATGCGGTTCTCTGCCACCAGATCGCGCAGCAAATCGAGAATCTGCGCCTGCAGCACCACGTCGAGGGCCGTCGTCGGCTCGTCGGCGATCAGCAGTTTTGGCTTCAACGCGCAGGCGATGGCGATCACGACGCGTTGACGCTGCCCGCCCGACAATTGATGCGGATAGCGCGACAAGGGAAATTTGGCTTGCGGCAGGCCGACACGATCCAGGATCTGCCGCGTGCGCTCTTCGGCTGCGGAACGGCTCGCGCCCGTGTGCCAGCGAATGCCTTCCGCGATCTGCTCGCCGATCGTCTTGACCGGGTTGAGCGCCGTCATCGGCTCCTGGAACACCATGCCGATGTCGTCGCCGCGCAGGCGGCACATTTGTTCTTCGCTGCTTGCCAAAACATCGATGTTGCCGAAGCGAATACGTCCGGCAGCTTGTGCATCCTCAGGCAGCAGCCGCATGATGCTCAAGGCGGTCATCGATTTGCCGGAGCCGGATTCGCCGACCAGCCCCATCACCTGGCCGGTGTCCATGCTGAGATCGATATCCTTGAGGATCGCGGTCCTGCCGATGCTCAAGGACAGGTTTTTGATTTCCAGCAGGCTCATCGCCGCCGCCTCAGCTTCGGGTCGATGATATCGCTGATGCCGTCGCCAAGGAGGTTGAGCCCCAGCACGGTAAGCACGATGGCGAAGCCCGGAAACAATGCCAGATAGGGCGCAACGACCATGCGAGTCTGCGCATCGAACAGCATGCGCCCCCAGCTCGGCATTGGCGGTTGTACGCCAAGCCCCAGATAAGAAAGGCCGGCTTCGGCCAGGATGCCGAGCGCGAACTGGATCGTGCCCTGCACCAGCAACAGATTGGCGATGTTCGGCATGATGTGTTCCACCGTGATCCGTGCCTTGCTCTTGCCGGCGGCGCGGGCCGCGAGGATGTATTCGCGCGGCCAGATCGCGAGCGCGCCGGCGCGGGCGACGCGCGCGAATACCGGGATGTTGAAAATGCCGATGGCGATGATGGCGTTGACGGCGCCCGGCCCGAAGATTGCGGTGATCATGATCGCCGACAGCAGGGCCGGAAAGGCGAAAACCAGATCGTTGAAGCGCATCAGCACCTCGTCGACGATGCCGCCGCGCGCGGCTGCCCAGCAACCCAAAGGTACGCCGACGCCCATACCGATGCCGACTGCGACGAAGGCGACCGCGATCGAATTGCGCGATCCGACCATGATCATCGAGAGTACGTCGCGGCCGAACTGGTCAGTGCCGAATAGATGCGTCGCGGAAGGAGGAAGCATGCGGTCGCCGACGACCAGCCTGGTTACGTCGTAGGGCGTCCAAAAGAAGGAGATCGCAGCCATGGCAGCGATCAGCAGGGTGATCGCAAGTCCAGTCACGAAGGAGCGGTTGCGAAAGGCCTGTGAGATCAAGGAGGGTGGCGCGGAGAAAGCGGGCTGCGTCATCGCCCGATCCTCAGGCGTGGATCGATCGCCGCATAGGAGAGGTCGACCAGGAAATTGACGACGATAACTGCAGCCACGAGCAGCATCATCACGCTTTCGACGACAATCAGGTCACGTTGAGTGATTGCCTGGAAAATCAGGCGGCCGAGCCCTGGAAGATAGAAGACGTTTTCGATGATGATGGTGCCGGCAAGCAGGAAGGCGAATTGCAGGCCCATGATCGTCAGGACCGGGATCAAGGCGTTTCGCAGCGCATGCCGCCACAGCACATAACGGCGCGGCATGCCTTTGGCGCGGGCGGTGCGGATATAGTCTTCGCCCAGCACCTCAAGCATGGCCGAGCGGGTCACGCGGGAAAGTATGGCAGCTTGCGGCAGGGCAAGCGCGATCGCCGGCAGCAAGAGCGACTTCAGCGCCGGCCAAATGCCGGCCTCCCAGCCGGGAAAGCCGCCAGCCGGCACCAGCCGCAGCCAAACGGCGAAGACATAGATAAGAAGCAGGGCGAACCAGAAATTCGGAACGGCGACACCGACTTGTGCTGCGCCCATCGAAATCGTGTCGGCGGCACGGCCCCGCCGGGCGGCTGAGAAAATGCCGACCGGAATCGCAATCAGCGTCGACAGCGCCAGTGCCATCAGTGCCAGCGGCAGCGACACCGCCACGCGTTCCGTCACGAGATCGATGACCGGCACCGAATAGGTGTAGGATTCCCCGAAATCGAGCGCCAGCATGCCGCCGGCCCAATCGAGATAGCGGACGACCAGCGGCTGATCGAGACCCATCTGTTCACGCAGCACCTGCACGGTCTCGGCACTGGCGTTCATGCCGAGCATCAGGCGGGCGGGATCGCCCGGCACCACCTCCAGAACCCCGAACACGACGATCGAGGCGGCAACGAGCGTCGCCAGACCCGCAAGCAGCCGTTTCAGCAGGTAGGCGATCATGGGAGATTTATCCTCCCTTGGGTGACCCGGTTCAATGCATACAAGATTGCCCCCTCATCCGGCCGCTTCGCGGCCACCTTCTCCCCGCTGGGGAGAAGAGGGAACTGGTATCGCCACAGCGACTCCTCTCAACCAGAAGGAGAGGACGCGAGCGTAGCGAGCGGGTGAAGGGGGTATTGCGACAGCCTATCCACGAAGGGGAGAATAAGAGTCTCATTCAGCCCACTTCACCTTTGTCAGATCGTTGGCCTGGATCGGCGAATTTTGCCACAGGCCCTCGATCCTGGCATCCCAGACGCCGATTTTCGGCAATTCGAACAGGAAACCCACGACCGCGTCGTCGGCGAGTATCTTCTGCGCTTCGCCATGAAGTTCCTTGCGCCTGGCCGGATCCGAGGTGGCGTCCAACTCCTTGATTACCTTGTCGAAGGCCGGATTGTCGTAGTTGAAGTAATAGTCCTTGCGCGAATAGATATCGATGTCGTTCGGTTCGGTGTGCGACACGATCGACATATCATAGTCCTTGTCGGTGAAGACCTGCTTCAGCCAGTCGGCCCATTCCAGCGGGATGATTTCGACGTCGATACCGATCTCGCGCAGTTGCGACGCGATGATCTGCCCGCCGTCCCGTGCATAGGCTGGCGGCGGCAATTTCAGCGTCGTCTTGAAGCCGTTCTCCAGGCCGGCTTCCTTCAAGAGCGCCTTGGCCTTGGCGACATCGTGCGGATAGGTTCCGGTGAGATCGACATAGGCCGGATTGTGCGGAGCGAAGTGCGAGCCGATCGGCGTGCCGTAACCTGACGAGGCTCCATCGATGATCGCCTTGCGATCGATCGCATGCGAGATCGCCTGGCGCACCTTGAGCTTGTCGAAGGGCGGCTTCCCATTGTTCATCGACAGTATGGTTTCGCCCTCCGTCGAGCCGATCACCACCTTGAAGCGTGGATCGGACTGGATCTGGGGCAGGGCGTCGCCCACCGGCATCATCGGGAAGGCCTGCACGTCGCCCGAAAGCAGGGCGGGGATGGCGGCCGCCGCGTCGGGGATGATGCGGAACTCGGCCCGGTCGAGCGCCACCGGATCGCCCCAGTAACTTTCCGCCTTGACCAACTTGATCGACGAGCCCTTGGCCCAGCTCTCGAATTTTAAAGGTCCGGTGCCGATCGGTTTTTCCTTATTGGTTTCAGCCGATTCGGGCGCGACGATCACGGCGTCGCCCCAGCCCATATTGTAGAGGAATGAGCCCTGCGGCTGCGTCAGCGTTACCGTCACCGTCGCGGGGTCGACCACCTCAACGGTTTTGATAGCGGCAAACAGGCCTTTCTGGGCATTGGTGGAATTTTCGGCGCGTGCGCGGTCCAGCGAGAATTTCACGTCTTCGGCATCGAAACTCGTGCCGTCATGAAATTTCGCGCCCGTCCGCAGCGTGAAGGTATAGACCTTGCCGTCGTCCGAAACGCTCCAGTTTTCGGCAAGCGCGGGCTTCACTTCGCCATCAGGGCCAATGCGGGTGAGGCCTTCGAACACGTTGGCATAGAGAATTTCGTCGATGGCAGCGGCAGCGCTTGCCGTGGGGTCGAGATGCGGTGGTTCCAATACGACGCCCAGCACCAGGTCGGTTCTCGCAGCCATCGCCGCGCCGCTTGATGCGAGCGTGACCATGGCGGCCGCAAGGATCGTCTTCCAGCTGTGCATCTTGACCAACTCCCGGTTGCTGAAAATCGGCTGGATAGAAGCGCGAATCCGCCGTCGAGTAAATCATGGTTGTTGCAGTGCGGCACCCCGCAGGCGAGCGCATTTCAGCGTGGTGACTCGCCGCGCAGCAAAAGATCAAGCCCGATCGCCATCACCTTGGCTGATTGCACCATGTCGGCGATGCCCACCCATTCGTCGGGCCGATGGGCGAGATCGAGGATACCGGGACCGTAGGCGATGCAGTTGTAGAGATGGCCGAGGCGCGCGACGTGTTTCTGGTCATAGGTGCCGGGCGAAATGACGTATTCCGGTTCCCGGTCGAATATCTCGCGAATACCCCGCGCCACCGCTGTCACCACCGGCGCGTCGCGCTCGGTCATCGTCGGCAGCACTTCCATCACGTCGCGGATCGCATAGTCGAATTTCGGTCGGTCGCGCTTCAGCCGGTCGAGTATTGACGTAACCTCGCTTTTCACCTCGTCGATGTTTTCTTCCAGGAGAAAGCGGCGGTCTATGGTAAGGCGGCAGGAATCCGGCACATTGGGCGAGGGAAGGCCGGGTTTGAAATCCTCTGTCTGCCCGCCATGGATCGAATTTATGTTCAAGGTCGAGCGCCGTGCGCCCTCCGGTACGACCGGCATTTTCGTCTGCTTGCGGTCCAGTGCGGGAAACAGCTCTTCCTCAAAGGCGCGCAGAACCGCTCCCATATGGCGCACCGCGCAATCGCCGAGGAATGGCATCGAGCCATGCGCGATCTCGCCCCTGGTTTCTATTTCGGCCCACCAGACGCCGCGATGACCAAGACAGATGCGATCCTTGTTGAGCGGCTCAGGAATGATGACGTGGTCGACGCGCGGCCTGGAAAAATAGCCTTTCTTCGCCAGATAGGCGACCCCGCCGAAACCGCCCGACTCCTCGTCTACTGTTCCCGAAATCTCGATTGCGCCCGGAAAATCCGGATAGACATCCATGAAGGCTTCGGCGGCGATGATTGAGGCGGCCAGCCCGCCCTTCATATCGCAGGCGCCGCGGCCATAGACCCGCCCGTCCTTGATCACGCCTGCGAACGGATCGACGCTCCAGCCGGCACCGGCCTCAACGACGTCGATATGCGAGTTGAAATGCACCGTCTGGCCAGGGCCGCGACCATCGAAACGCGCCACGACATTGATGCGCGGATAGCGATCACTGTCGCCGGGCGTTCCTTCAGCGCGAATGAATTCAATGCCGAAGCTGCGTTCTCTAAGCCTGTCTGCAATGTATTCCGCGCAGGGGCCATAAGCTTCTCCGGGAGGATTGACGGTCGGAAAGCGAATGAGATCGGCTGTCAGTTCGACCAGTTCGTCCGTCCGATCATCAATGGCCTTCAGCAGCTTTTCGGTCATGCGGACAACGCGAGGCGGGTGCGGGCAGAGAGGTCAGTCTACACCGCGGCCGGGTGAAGTCGAGCCACGGCATTCCCATTCCGCTTTCAAGCTCCAAGTTTACCGAGTGTAGAGGAGTTTCTACGCATACTTATGGTAGAGTTGGCGAGTTTGCGTTCGAGAAGGTTGCGTAAAATGTATCGGGCGTTGTTCCTTGTCGCATCTTTGTTGCTGCTTGGCCTGCCGGCGCAGGGATGGGCGGCCAGCCTGGTCGCCAACGTGAATGTGACGACGCAGACGATGACGGTCAGCAAGCATGGCCGCGTGATCTACAGATGGCCGGTTTCGACTGCACGCAAGGGCTACATCACGCCGCGAGGAAGCTGGCGGCCGACACGGCTGCACAGAATGTGGTATTCGCGCAAATACGACATGTCACCGATGCCCTATTCCGTCTTCTATCACGGCGGTTATGCCATCCATGGAACCAGTGCGGTACGGCGGCTCGGCAAGCCCGCTTCCCACGGCTGCGTGCGCCTCGATACGGCCAATGCGGCCCGCTTCTATTCCCTGGTGAAGGAAATCGGCCCCGGAAACACGCGCATCATCGTTTCCAACTGATCCCGCCATCCGCACATAAGGCGAACCGCGCAAGTCGGTTGCTGGTCTGCCTGTCTCTATAGACAGATTTTGCCCGGACCCCACGCTCTGGGGCATTTCATTTCGTGCGCGCGCTCTGTAGAAATTGGCGAATGGAGCACCGCCCATGAGTTCACGATCGCGCGTGGCGCTGTCACGACCCGTTGCCGACGAAATTCGCAAGACCACTTGCTACATGTGCGCGTGCCGCTGCGGCATCAACGTGCACCTCAAGGACGGCAAGATCCGTTACATCGAAGGCAATCGCGACCATCCGGTCAATCGCGGCGTGCTGTGCGCGAAAGGTTCGGCCGGCATCATGCAGCACTATGCGCCGGCGCGCCTGCGTGCGCCGCTGAAGCGGACGGGGCCGCGCGGCTCCGGCGAGTTCCAGGAAATCTCCTGGGACGAGGCGCTGGAGATTGCCGCTGGATGGCTCGACGGCGTTCGCCGCACTGACCCGAAAAAGCTTGCCTTCTTCACTGGCCGCGACCAATCGCAATCGCTCACCGGCTACTGGGCGCAGCAATTCGGCACGCCGAACTATGCTGCCCATGGCGGCTTCTGCTCTGTCAACATGGCGGCTGCCGGCATCATGACACTTGGTGGTGCGTTCTGGGAATTCGGTGCACCGGATTGGGATCGCACGAAACTCTTCGTCATGTTCGGCGTGGCGGAGGATCACGATTCAAATCCGATCAAGATGGGAATCGCCAAACTCAAGAAAAACGGTGCGCGTTTCGTCTCGGTTAATCCTGTGCGCACCGGCTATTCGGCGGTCGCCGACAATTGGATCGGCATCCGGCCGGGCACGGACGGCCTGCTGATCCTCGCGGTCGTCCATGAACTCTTGAAAGCGCGTAAAATCGACGTCGACTATCTGGTGCGCTATTCCAACGCGCCATGGCTGGTCATCGACGCGCCAGGCACTGCAGATCATGGCCTTTTCGCGCGCGATGCGGACGGCAAGGAACTGGTCTTCGAAACCGTCACCGAGCGCGTCGTGCCGGTGGGGACCCGGGGCGCCCATGCCGCGCTCTCGGGACGGTTCGAGCTGCCCGACCGGCGTTTCGCGGTTCCATCCTTCCAGCTTCTTGCAGAAAAATATCTGGACCCGAAATATGCGCCGGAAGCGGTCGCGGCCGAAACCGGCATTGCCCCCGACATCATCCGCGGCCTGGCTGCCGAAATCGCCCGCGTTGCCTTCGAGGAGGCGATCGCGGTCGAGCAGCCGTGGACGGACATGCATGGCGAGCGCCACCAGAATTTCGTCGGACGTCCGGTATCGTTCCACGCCATGCGCGGCCTGTCGGCGCATTCGAACGGCTTCCAGACGGCGCGGGCGCTGCATATGCTGCAGGTGCTGATCGGCGCGGTTGATTGTCCCGGCGCGTTCCGCTTCGAACCGCCTTACCCCAAGCCCTTGGAAGCACATCCGACGCCGCATGGCCGGGCCGAGCATTTCGGGTCGAACAAGCCGCTTTCCGGCCCTCATCTCGGCTTCCCGCGCGGGCCTGAAGACCTGCTTGTCGATGCCGATGGCAAGCCCAGCCGCATCGACAAGGCGTTTTCGTGGGATGCGCCGATCTCTGCGCACGGTCTCATGCACATGGTCATTTCCAATGCGCATGCCCGCGATCCCTATCCGATCGATGCCCTGTTCCTCTACATGGCCAACATGGCCTGGAACTCGTCGATGAACACGGCGGGCGTCATGAAGATGCTGGAGGACAAGGACCCGGAAACCGGCGAATATGTCATCCCGAAGATCATCTATTCGGATGCCTACGCCTCGGAGATGGTGGCTTATGCAGATCTCGTGCTGCCGGACACAACCTATCTGGAGCGGCACGACTGCATTTCGCTGCTCGACCGCCCGATCTCGGAGCCCGATGCCGTGCAGGATGCGATCCGCTGGCCGGTGATCGAGCCGGACCGCGATGTACGCGGTTTCCAGAGCGTACTGATCGACCTTGGCGCGCGGCTCAAGCTGCCGGGTTTCGCCGACAGCCGCGGCGCGGCGATCTACAAGGACTATGCCGACTACATCGTGAGCCACGAACGCCGGCCGGGCATCGGGCCATTGGCGGGTTTCAGGGGACGAAACGGCGACAGGGCAGGGCGGGGCGCGGCCAATCCGGAGCAGTTGAAGCGCTATATCGAGAACGGCTCGTTCTTTTCAATGCACATCCCGCTCGAAGCGCAGTTCATGAAACACGGCAACCGCGCCTATCAGGATTTCGCGGTGCGCATGGGCTTCTTCGACGCGCCGCAGCCGGTGACATTCCAGCTTTACAGCGAGCCGCTGCAAAAATTCCGCCTCTCGGCGCAAGGATTGCGCGAGCCAGTCGCCCCCGAGACGCATCGGGCGCGCATTCTTGAAGCATTCGATCCGTTGCCCGACTGGTATCGGCCGTTCGAGGAAGCGAGCGTCGATCGCGAGACCTATCCCTATCACGCCATCAGCCAGCGACCGGCCGCCATGTACCATTCGTGGGGCTCGATGAATGCATGGTTACGGCAGATTCACACAAGGAACCCGCTCTATGTTCCCGGCGCGATCTGTGACGAACTCGGTCTTGCCGACGGTGACTGGGTCTGGGTCATCTCGCATCATGGCCGCATCAAGGTCGAGAT
This sequence comes from Borborobacter xinjiangensis, assembly GCF_047739745.1. Taxonomy (NCBI): domain Bacteria; kingdom Pseudomonadati; phylum Pseudomonadota; class Alphaproteobacteria; order Hyphomicrobiales; family Phyllobacteriaceae; genus Borborobacter; species Borborobacter xinjiangensis. Next base: position 397,525 of record NZ_JBLLVA010000001.1, read on the forward strand.
CGCCCGCATGAACGCGGTCAACGCAAAGACGATCTGGACCTGGAACGCCATCGGCAAGCGCAAGGGCGCCTGGGGGCTGGATGACGATGCGCCCGAAGCCAGAAAAGGCTTCCTGATGAACCACTTGATCCACGAGCTTCTGCCGCCGAAAGGCGATGGCATGCGCTGGTCGAATTCCGATCCCGTGACCGGACAGGCGGCCTGGTACGACCTCCGCGTCCGTATCGAAAAGGCGGAACCCAGCCAGGAAGCCGAGCCGCGTTTTGGCGCAATAACTGTGGCCGGGCAGGATGAGCATCCAGACGAGCTGCGTTACGGCCAGGAGTGGTCGCAATGACGATGCTTCCGGCCCAGCCGACGCCCAAAAAGCTCGGGCTCGTCATCGATCTCGACACCTGCGTCGGCTGCCATGCCTGTGTGGTCAACTGCAAGGAATGGAACACCGGCGGCTATGGCTCGGCGCTATCGGACCAAGATCCTTATGGCGCGGACGTTTCCGGCGCGTGGCTGAATCGGGTTCATACGTTCGAGGTGGTGCCGGAAGGCGGGGAAATCATAGGCGAGGCGGGCGAGGCGCGAATCGTGCATTTCCCGAAATCCTGCCTGCATTGCGAGGATGCGCCCTGCGTGACCGTCTGCCCGACAGGCGCTTCCTACAAGCGCGCGGAGGACGGCATCGTATTGGTCGATGAGGACATGTGCATCGGCTGCGGTCTATGCGCCTGGTCCTGCCCCTATGGCGCGCGCGAGATGGACTTGGCGGCCGGCGTGATGAAGAAGTGCACGCTGTGCATTGACCGCATCTACAACGAAACGCTTGAAGAGGTGGACCGCCAACCCGCTTGCGTGCGCACCTGCCCGGCCAATGCGCGTCACTTCGGCGATCTTGCCGATCCGAATTCGGCGGTGTCGATCATGGTTGCCGAGCGCGGCGGCATGGATTTGATGCCGGAACAGGGCACGCGCCCGGTCAATAAATATCTGCCGCCGCGCCCGCGCCCGTCGCTTGCCGACAGCGCCAAGCGTCTGCCGCGCATGGAAAATACGGACGGAGCGAAAGGTTTCTTCGCCTGGCTGGACGGCATGCTGGACCGGATCTGACCCTATGCATCCGGCCTTTTCGATCATCCTCTTCACCACGTTGTCGGGCCTGGGCTACGGGCTGGCGGCAGTGCTTGGCCTCGGATTGCTCGATCCTTCGGCCATGGCGACGAAAATCGCGCATGTGCTGGCGCTGCTGCTGATTGCCGGCGGGCTTATGTCCTCGACGCTGCATCTCGGTAATCCGCAACGTGCATGGCGGGCGCTTTCGCAATGGCGCTCGAGTTGGCTGTCGCGCGAAGGCGTGATGGCGATCGTCAGCTTCCTGCCGCTACTTTATTCCGCGTGGCTGTCGGTCGTTGAAGGCCGGTATTCCGCGCTTTGGGGGTTGATCGGCACGGCGCTTTGCGTGGTAACAGTCTATTGCACCGCGATGATCTACGCATCGCTGAAGTCGGTGCAGGCATGGCACACGCGTCTGACGCCACTTTGCTACCTGCTGTTTGCAGCGGCGGGCGGGTTCATTCTCGCAAGCTTTTTCGCTTTTGCGGCAAGCGGGCAAACGGTCTTGCTCTCGCTCCTTGCGGTGCTTTTCATCATCGGTGCCTGGATAGCGAAGACCCGCTGGCGCATGCGAATGCGCATGATGGTGCCGCTTTCCACCCCGGAAACCGCAACCGGGCTCGGTAATATCGGGCATGTCAGGTTGCTTGAGCGGCCGCACGTTACCGAAAATTATCTGACCAATGAGATGGGCTTCAAGGTGGCGCGCAAGCACGCCGAAAAACTCTGGCGCATCGCCTTGATTACGGGCGGCATCGTTCCGGTGATCCTGCTGGCAGCGCTGGTCCTTTTTGGAACCGACGACGGTTTTTCGACCTTTGTCGCGGGTTCGGCCGTACTGTCTTTCTATGTCGGCATGCTGGTGGAGCGTTGGCTGTTTTTCGCCGAGGCTCGCCATGCGGTCATGAACTACTATGGCGGTTGAAGTCGCGCCATAGCTGCATCATGCCAGTTTCGGTTGCCGTCTCTTCTTGCGGCTGGCTGAAAGCGCCCACCGCTTGTGAAACCACATCCACTGGCCGGGGTCCTCGCGCACCCAGCGTTCGACGACATCGTTGAGAAGCTGCGCGGTGGCTGCCGTATCGACGGTGCCGTCGGCATCGCGCGGCAGTTTCAGGCGGTCTTCTATTTCGAGGCGGAAGCGATTTCCGGGCAGGCGGATGCAGCGCGCCGGATAGACGTCGCAATCGAACTGCCTTGCAAGTTTTGGCAGCAGCGGGCTGGTCTCGCAGGCACGCCCGAAGAACGTCGTCGGCAGGCCGTGCATGAATTTCTGGTCCACCAGCACGCCGATCGTGCCGTCGGCCTCCAGAATCCGGGCGAGGGCGAGTGACGCGCCCGCTTTGGATGCCAGCAGATCGCCCATGATCGAGCGGCGGGTCGAAAGGATATAGTCGGCGATGTAGGGGTTGTTGGGCGGGCGAAACAGGGCGGTCACCTTCATGCCGAAGGTGGCGCCGGCTATCGGCAGCAACTCGAAATTCCCGACATGCCCGGTGAAAATGATGTGGGGCTTCTCCTCTCCGGCAATGCGCTCGAACAGGCGTTCACCCGAAACCTCGACACGTCCGGGCTTTGCGGCATACGGGTCATAGTCGAAGATCGAATCGAGAAAGATGTATTCCGCGGCCAGCCGCGCCATGTTGCCCCACATGTCGAGCGCGATGGCCTGGATTTCCTGCTCGCTTTTTTCCGGATAGGCACGGCGCAGATTGTCGAGCGCGACGCGATGGCGGCCGACCAGCGGACCGATGCGGCGACCGGCCCGATCCGCGAAATTCAATGCCTTGTCTGTGGGCAGCCTCCGCAGCATGGCGAGCACCGCCATTGCGATCTGCGCCGTCACCCAATAGTTCGCCTGCTTGAGGGCTCGCGACAGGCGGTAGAGAAGGGCGTTCACGGCGCTACCCGCCCTCAGCCGATGCGCAGGACGATCTTGCCGAACACGTCGCGGCCTTCCATGCGCTTCAGGGCCGTATCGATCGAGGCGAAATCGACTTCGGTATCGATCACGGGTGCAACCAGGCCAGCGGCCATTTTCTGCATGGCATCGGCCATGTTTTCCATGCGGCAACCGAATGAGCCGAGCAGCTTCAACTGTTGCTGGAAAAGCTGCATCAAATTGATCTGCGTCGACACGCCCGAGGTGGATCCGCAGGTGACCAGGCGTCCGCCGCGTTTCATCGACAGCATCGAGCCTGCCCAGGTATCGGCGCCGACATGCTCGAAAACCACGTCGACGCCCTTCTTTTTCGTCAGCTTGCGCACCACGCCTTCAAAGCGGTCCTCGCGGTAGTTGATGACATGGTCGGCCCCGAGCGCCTTGGCTTTCTCGATCTTGTCGTTCGAACCGACCGTGGTGATGACCGTGCAGCCCATGCGCTTGGCAAGCTGGATCGCAGCCGATCCGATGCCCGAGCCGCCGGCATGGATGAGGATCGTCTCGCCGGGTTCCAGCCTGGCATTGTCGAACAGCATGTGCTCGACCGTGCCGAAGGTAACTGGCGCGACGGCCGCGCTGATCGCGTCCACACCGGGCGGAGCCGGCACGAGCAGCCGCGCAGGCAGGTTGATTTTTTCCTGCGCGAAGCCGTCGAGATGAAATCCGTGAACGCCCGAGACATGCTCGCAGAGATTGTCGCGGCCTTCACGGCACGGACGGCAAAGTCCGCAGGTGCGCGCACCATAGATCGAGACGAGTTGCCCCGGCGCGAGATTCGATACGCCCGGTCCGACAGTTTCGACTTCGCCGGAAGCCTCCGCCCCGATCACCAGCGGCAGCTTGCGCTTGGCGAACGCCATGCCGCGCCAGCCCCAGACGTCGATATGGTTGAGTGCCACCGCCTTGATGCGCAGCGTGACTTCGCCAAGTGCAGGGGCCGGCGGCGGAGCGATTTCCACCGCCTCGAGTTTGCGGTCCTCGACGAGTTGCAGTGCGCGCATCGGCGGGCGTTTCCTTCGAATAAACCTTCGGAAGGGCTCGCTTAGACGGGTTCACGCGCCATGACAAGGCAGGTGTTCTGCCCGCCGAAGCCGAATGAATTGGAAAGCACGGTCGAGACGTCTGCCTCGCGCTTCTTGTTCGGCACCACGTCCAGTTCGATCGCGGGGTCGCGATTGTCATAGTTGATGGTCGGCGGGATAATGCCCTCGCGCATTGTCAGAAGCGAAAAAGCTGCCTCGATTGCACCAGCGGCCGACAGGGTATGGCCGATCATCGATTTGTTGGAGGAGATCGGTGTCGCGCGCATCCGCTCGCCGAACACCGTCGACAGCGACAGATGCTCCATCTTGTCGTTTTCCGGCGTGGAGGTACCATGAGCGTTGACGTAGTCGATGCCGTCCTCGGCGAAGCCGGCATCGGCCAGGGCGGCCTTGACCGCCGCGATTGCGGGCGAGCCATCCGGCTTGGAGCGGGTGCGATGGAAGTCATCGGCCTTTTCGCCGCAACCGCTCAAGATGCCGAGAATCGTTGCGCCACGGGCAAGCGCGCTTTCCAGCGATTCCAGCACCAGGGCCGCCGAGCCTTCAGCCAGCACGAAGCCGTCGCGGTCCTTGGAAAAGGGTTTCGAGGCTTTCTCGGGAACATCGTTCTGAGTGGAAAGCGCCGAGAGCAGCGAGAAACGGATCAACGCTTCGGCAGTGGCCGAGCCGTCGGCGCCGATCGACAGCGCCCGGTCGCATTCTCCGCGCCTTATCGCCTCGACGCCGAGTTGGATCGCGGTGGCGCCCGAAGCGCAGGCCGTTGAAAGCGTTATCGGCAGGCCACGGGTGCCGAATTCGTCGGCAAGCCGCGCGGCGATAGAGCCGAATTGCGAGGTCTCGAATATCTCGAGCGTCGGCAGGTTGCGGGCGACGGTCAGGAGCCGGTCTGCCGCGTTGCCGTCCTTGCCTGAATTGTAGAGTGAGAAGCGCTCGCGCCAGTCAAGCTCGACCGGCGGCGAGGCAAGAAACAGCGGGCCGTCGAAATTGTCGGCATCGAGCCCGGCCTCGGCGATTGCCTCACGTGCGGAAATTTCGGCAAGCTCATAGGTCAGCGCGCTGGCGCCCTTATTGCTCGACGGCAGGAAGTCGACGGTGCCGGCAATTCTGGTGTTGAGGTGCTCGACCGGAAAGCGGGTGATGGGGTGGATGCCGGATTTGCCGGAAGTGAGCGCTGCCCAGTTATCGGCCTTGCCGACGCCGAGCGAGGTGACCACGCCTATGCCGGTTACGGCGACGATGGGCCTGCCGAGATGGTCGCTATGCTTAGCCATGTCCGTTCCGCTTCAGTCGAGTGCGCCAATCAGCGCCATGCCCTCGAAATAGTGATAGCCGATCGCCGTGGCCAGGACGGAGCGTGGCGCACCCGCAAAAGGCTTTTCCGCCATGGCGTCGAACGGGGGAAGCCCGGCCTTGCGGTCGATCGCCAGTGCTGCAAGCGCCACGGCGAACGGAAACTGCGCTTCCTTCAGATGGCCGGTAAGCGTGCCGAAGCCGCGCACGGCCAGGCCCTCATGCCTGCGAAGCGCCGATTTTTCCGCAGCGGTGGCCGCATGGGCGCCGGAGGCGCCGGAGATCGCCAGAAGCGGGCCGTCGGGGAGTGCGGTTCTGTCCAGAAGACTGGAAATCGCGTCAGCAAGATTTTCCCTGGAGCGCCTGGCGCGACCGGAGATCACCGGTCCGAGTTGTGCATAGGCGTGGTGGCCGCGCTTTTGTGCATGTTCGCGTGATTCGAGCACCAGAAAGGCCGCGCCCGAGCCGCTGACCACGCCACCGCCGTCAGCCCCGTCGCGCTGCCATACCGGCTTCCATGGACCACGATGCAGATAGCCGCCAAGTTCATAGCCGAGCAGCATGTCCGGATGCTCGGTCTGAAAGGCGCCGCCCACCAGCATATGCGAGGACTGGCCGGAGCGGATGCGCGCCGCCGCCGTTTCCACTGCCGAAACACCGGCGCCTTCCTCTCCCATGAAGGTGCGCGACGAGCCCGTGACTTTGTGGACGATGGAGATATTGCCGGCGAGGAGGTTCGAAAGCTGCGCCAGAAACAGCGTCGGCCGCAGCTCCGTGGTCAACTTTTCGTTGAGCAGAACGTCGTGATCATTGCGGTTTTCGGAGGCCGCCAGAATGTCGCTGTCGACAGCCTCGTCGCGCTCGCCCCCGCCGGCGGCCACGACCATGTCCATGGTCGCGCAGAGCGCTTCGTCGGCCTTGATTCCGGCATCGTCGAGCGCAAGGCCCGCCGCATAGGTGCCCAGGCGTTGCCATGTCTCCATCTGGCGCTGGTCGCCGCGCTTGGCGATCTGCAGGCTCCAGTCGATCTCGGGCAGGGGATGTATGGCGTAGGGCGGATAACGTTCGGTATCGACCACAGGCGCGGGATTCGCGGCGGTCAGCTTTTGCCAGTGCGCATCGGTGCCTTCGCCCAGCGACGAGACAAGGCCGATGCCGGTGATGACGACGTCGTGGGCGCTCATGAATTTTTGTCGGTCAGTGGACCATCCCCGTCAAGGTCAGGCGGCCGACTTGGCTGCGACCAGACCATCGATCTTGGCGCAAAGATTCTTCATCAGGAAATATTCGTCGGTCGAAGCCTTGCCGTCATTGACGTCCTGCGTCCATTTCTCAAGCGGCACCTTGATGCCGAACTCCTTGTCGATCGCGAACACGATATCGAGGAAGTCAAGGCTGTCGATGCCAAGATCATCGATGGTATGGCTCTCGGGGGTGATGGTATCGCGGTCGATCTCGCTCGTATCGGCGATGATTCTGGCGACTTTGTCGAATGTCGTTGACACGGCTTTTCCTTCACGTCCGGGCGGATTTGATCCGCGCATGTTTGTTCGGCTCTCTAATCGGTTTTGACCGGCAGGAAAAGGGCCAATCAGCTTGCGTCGTTTGCGAGCCGACGCCGCGCCATGCTGATCCGCTGGTTCCCGCGGCTCCTTAATTGAACACGATACGGCCGAGAATATGGAGACGCTCGCCCTCGGCGCGGACAATGATTGCCTCGCCTTCGCGGGCCGTTCTGCCCGTGAGCGCGACGATATTCTCCAGGTGCGTGATCATGACCAGATTGCCCGATCCGCTGAACGAGCGGACTTCCTCCATCACCGCGGCGTTCTGCGCCTTGGCGCCCGGCCCCTCGTCCGCCGGCCGGTCGAGAGCGGCAAATGGCTCCACGATTCTTTCGTCAAAGGCCAGTCGTGCGGTTTCGAGGCAGTTGCAGAAGCGACTGGTCAGCACGCGCTCGGTAAATTCCGCGCGCGCCAGGAACAGAGCTCCCATCTTGCGCGCCTGCTGCTTGCCACGGTCGGCCAGATTGCGCTGGGTGGAGCATTTCTCGATGTCGAAATTGGCAGGCTCGCCGGTTCCAGGCGTTATCGCGTGCCGAAGCAGAACGACGTGGCCGCCCTCGCGCAGCAGCGCCCAACCCGCTTCCGTCGCTTGCGCTGGCGTGAGCGCGAGTAGCAAAAACAAAATCGCAACGAATCTGAGCATGCACTATCCTTGCACGATTCCTCAAATATAGGGATGTGAAAGCCAGCCGAAAGGCAAGCATTAGAAGCAACCCCGAGGCTTCGATTGCGCCTGTCCTTCCGCTCGCCTATCACCGGGGCAATGTCTTTGCTGTCCGAAACAGTCCTTTTCGTCTTCGGCCTCGTCGCACTCGGCTATCTTGCCGGGCGGATGGGCTATCTCAAGTCTGATGCCGGGGATGCATTGTCGCAGTTCGCTGTCGGAATCGCGCTTCCGGTGCTGCTGTTTCGTACGATGGTCGGTGCGGATTTTCATGGAAGCGCCCCCTGGGCGCTTTGGACCGTCTATTTCAGTTCGGCGGCGGTTGCATGGCTGGCGGGTCATCTGGCCACCACACGACTCTTCGGGCGCACGTCTCAGGCAGGCGTGGTCGGCGGTGTTTCGACTGCGTTCTCCAATCTCGTCCTGCTCGGCATTCCGTTCATGCTCGGCGTGTTCGGTCAGGAAGGCTTCGAGATTCTGTCGCTTATCATCGCCGTCCACCTGCCGGTCATGCTGGCGGCGTCGATCGTCCTTTTCGAAATTTTCGGCAAGACCGCCGTCCATCCGTTGCGGGTCGCTGGCGACTTCCTGCGCCGGCTTTTCGCCAATCCGCTGATCATTGCCATAGTGGCCGGTCTGGCATGGCGCCTGACCGGCTGGCCGCTGCCAGGGTTGGCTTCACGCCTGGTGGATGCGCTCGCCGATGTCGCTGGACCGGTGGCGCTGTTTGCCATGGGTCTGGGGCTGTGCAAGTTCGGCCTGTCGGGAAACGTCAAGCCCGCGATCCTGCTATCGGCGCTCAAGCTGTTCCTCATGCCAGCTACTGCGCTGCTGCTGGCATGGCTTTCCGGCTTGCCGCAACTGCCGGCCATGGTGGTGGTCGCCGCTGCCTCGCTGCCGCCCGGCGTCAATTCCTACCTGATCGCGACCCAGTTCGGCACAGGGCAGGCGCTGGCCTCCAACCAGTTGACGATAGCCACTGCCTGTGCCCTTGCCAGCACGTTGTTCTGGCTGGCCGTCGCCCAGGCCGTTTTCGCATAGCTTGCTGGACCATCGTCTTGCTGTGCCAAGGCGATTGATCCAGGTGCGGCTGCCGGGCTAAGAAGTGGCGGGTGGCCGAAAAAGCCATATATCCTTCGTAGAATCCCCTGTCGTGAATTCCAGAAAGCCAGCGCGCGGGCGCTGACGAGAGGCAAAAATGCTCCAGAAAACCAGCCATTTCATGCGTCAGGCCAATCTCATCGACGGCGAATGGGTGCAGGCCGATTCCGGCCGGACCATCGACGTGACGAACCCGGCGACGGGCCTGAAGATCGGAACGGTGCCGAAATCGGGGGCGGCCGAAACGCGCAGAGCTATCGAGGCGGCTGAAACTGCTTTCCAGTCGTGGCGCAAGACCTCGGCGCTCGAACGCTCGAAGCTCTTGCGCAAGCTGCACGACGCCATCATGGACAATCAGGATGCGCTTGCCGAGCTGCTGACCATCGAGCAGGGCAAATCGCTGTTCGAATCGCGTGGCGAGGTCGCTTCCTCTGCCGCCTATATCCTGTGGTTCGCGGAGGAGGGTCGGCGCGTCTATGGCGATGTGGTGCCGTCGCCCTGGGCGGATCGCCGTATCCTGGTGACCAAGGAGCCGGTCGGCGTCATTGCGGCGATCACGCCCTGGAATTTCCCGAACTCGATGCTCGCCCGCAAGCTCGGGCCTGCCCTTGCCGCAGGCTGCACGGCTGTCGTCAAGCCTGCCTCGCAGACACCCTATTCAGGGCTTGCCTGGGGTGCGCTGTGTGAGGAGGTCGGTTTTCCCAAGGGTGTCGTCAACATCGTCACGGGTTCGGCCGGTGAGATCGGCGACGAGATCTGTGCAAATCCGCTGGTCAGGAAAATCACCTTCACCGGCTCGACCGAAATCGGCAAGATCCTGATCCAGAAATCGGCTTCGACGGTCAAGAAAGTGTCGATGGAACTCGGCGGCAATGCGCCTTTCCTCGTCTTCGACGATGCCGACATCGATCGCGCGATCGAAGGCGCCATGACCGCGAAATACCGCAACTCGGGCCAGACCTGCGTGTGCACCAACCGCTTCTTCGTGCAGGCCGGCATCTATGACGAATTCGTCGAGAAGCTCGCGGCCGCTTCGAACAAGCTCAAGGTCGGTTCCGGTCTCGATGAAGGGGTCCAGCAGGGGCCGCTGATCGACGAGAACGCGGTCGAGAAGGTCGAGGAGTTCATCGCGGATGCGACCGCCAAGGGTGGCAAGGTCGTTGCCGGTGGCAAGCGGCATGCGCTCGGTGGTTCGTTCTTCGAGCCCACCGTGATTGCCGACGCGTCGCCGAAGATGAAGTTCATGAAGGAAGAGATCTTCGGCCCGGTCGCCCCGGTGTTCAGATTCGAGACCGAAGAAGAGGCGGTCAGCCTCGCCAATGACACCGAATTCGGCCTCGCCTGCTATTTCTACACCGGTAATCTCGGTCGGGCGTTCCGGGTCATGGAAGGTCTGAAATACGGCATGGTCGGCGTCAATGAAGGTCTGATCACCACGCCCGAGGCGCCTTTTGGCGGGGTCAAGGAGTCGGGTCTCGGCAAGGAAGGCGGACATCAGGGCATCGAGGATTATCTCGATACCAAATATGTCTGCATCGGCGGGCTCGGCTTCTAGCAGCCGACGCGATAGGGGCGCATGAGCGAGGATGAAGTCTTTGGCGTGACGAATGACGGCCAGGCCGTCCGGCGAGTAGGGATCGCCGGCGGCGGGCTGTCCGCAAAAATCATCACCTTGGGTGCGGCGGTGCAGCACCTGCGCCTGCACGGCCATGAAGCGCCGCTTGTGCTGGGTTTCGAACGCCTGCAAGACTATCTCGCATCCGCGTCTTATTTCGGCGCTACCGTCGGCCGCCATGCCAACCGCATCCGCGACGGGCGTTTCGTTCTCGATGGCGTACGTTGCCAGATTGATGCGGAACACCCGGAATTGAACGGGCTGCATGGCGGCTCGAACGGATTTTCCAGGCGGGTCTGGGAGGTCGCCGAGCATGCCGCCGAGTTCGTGACGCTGTCGTTGCACGATCCCGACGGCTCGATGGGGTTTCCCGGCGCCCTCGATGTGCGATGCACCTATCGGCTGAAAATGCCAGGCACGCTGGCGATCGAACTGACGGCGGTTTGCGATGAGCCGACGCTCTGCAACCTGGCGCATCATTCCTATTTCAATCTGGACGACGGCGGCAACGGCAACATCCTCGACCACCGCGTGATGATTGGTGCCGCTGCCTATCTGCCCGTAGATGGCGCAATGATCCCGACCGGGGTCGTCAAGCCCGTGGAGGGCACCCCATTCGATTTCCGGCAGGCCCGACCGGTGCGGATGGATGCGAGCGGCAGGCAGATCGACTACGACAACAATTTCTGCCTTGCTCCAGCTCGAGGCGCGTTAAAGCAGGCGGCATGGGTGCAGGGTGTCTCCTCGGGCGTCGAGATGGAGGTCTGGACGACGGAGCCGGGCGTTCAGTTCTATATCGGGCAGCATATAGCGCCCGACACGATCGGGCTTGGCGGTCGTCGCTACAGCCCCTATGCCGGGCTGTGTCTCGAGCCGCAGACATGGCCGGATTCACCCAATCGGCCCTATTTTCCGCAGGCCGTGCTACTGCCGGGCGAAGAGTACCGCCAGATCACCGAGTATCGGTTCCGGCTGGAGTAGAGCGCCGTGCGTCCAATCGGACGCACAAAGGATTCCACTTTCGGTCCGAGGCTCTAACGGGCTATCGATCGAACGCTAGCTTCAATATGTCGAAAGGCGCCAGCGCGCCGCGAATCTGCACCACGGCCGCAGCCACGCGATGGGCGCGCTTGGCGGCCTCGGTTGGGGGGAGCCCGAACAGTCGGGCCGCCAAATAGGCGCCGTTGAAAGCATCGCCGGCCCCAGTGGTGTCTATCGGGCTGACGATTGCCGGTGCCGGTGCCGGCATCGTGTCGCCATAGTGCGATATCAGCGCGTCCTCCGCGCCATTCTTGACGATGGTTTCGGCAATGCCGGCGCGTTCCAGCCGTTCAGCGGTAGCCTCAGGCGAAGTGTCGCCGAACAGCGCCTGCTCGTCCGGAAAGGTCGGAAGAGCGATATCGACCACTTTCAACGCCTCGCCGATCGCCTGCCGTGCCGTGTCCGCGTCGGGCCACAGACCAGGCCGGTAATTTGGATCGAAGGCAATATGCGCGCCTTGCGTGCGAGCGCCGGAAATCGCCTGCAGCAGCGTCCGACGCGACGCCGGATCGAGAATTGCCAAAGTGATTCCGGAGAAATAGATAAGTGCCCGTTCCGAAAGGCTTTTTGCCAGCGCTGTCGGATCGCCGGCAAGCTGTCGTGCCGCGGAATCGCCGCGCCAGTAGGTGAAGGACCGCTCGCCACCGGTAAGCCTGATCGCATAGAGGCCGGGATGCTTGCCGGAGATGGTCGGGCTGTCGGCGATGCCGATACCGTGTTCGCGAAAGAACTCGATCTGGTCGTGCGAGAACGGATCATCGCCAAACGCCGAGACGTAGTCGACATGATGGCCCGACGTCAGCGCACGCAATGTCCAGAGCGTGTTGAACGTATCGCCGGCGAAGCCCATGCGCCAGACCGGCGCGTTCTGGCCGCTCAACTCGAGCATGCATTCGCCGATTGCCGCGATGCCGTTTGCCATTGCGCCGCTCCTCGCCCCTTGCCGTGAGAGTTACATGCCAAACGGAAAATTACCATATATGGCGAAGGTTCCACCGCTGGACGCCGCATCGTCCGATCAGCGGTCCTTCACCGTCTCCATGGCCACGAAAGTCGATGTCTGCGCAACATGGGGCAGTGCGGATATGCGTTCGCCAAGCACGCGTCGATAGGCGGCGATGTCTTTCGTGCGAACCTTCAGCAGATAGTCGAAACTTGCCGCCATCATGTGACATTGCTCGATTTCGGGCACACCCTGTACCGCGCGATTGAACGCGTCGAGCGCCACCGAGCGCGTGTCGGAAAGCTTCACCTGCACAAAGGCTACATGGCCTTCGCCCATCCGTTCGCGGTCGACCAGCGCCGAATAGCCGCGAATGAAGCCGTTTTGCTCAAGTCGGCGAACGCGCGCCTGCACCGGGGTTTTCGACAAGCCGACTTTCGAGGCAAGCTCGGCCATGGAAAGCCGGCCATCGCGCGAGAGCGCGGCGAGGATGTTCCTGTCGATGCGGTCCAATCGGTCTTCGGTCATGCCAAATGCAACCCACCGGAATGTTCAGGGCGATGGCATATAGATCAAATGAACTGCCTTGTTCAATCTTTTAGCCCGAACGCCAACCGGCTTTGTGGTAGCGTGGCGCATTCGTTCCATAAAGCGTCCTCTCAGCCGGCAGGATGTCCATGACCGCTCCCGTGCTCGATCCGCTTCGCAAACAGATTCGCGCCAACTACCTGCCCGACGAGGGCGAGGCTCTGGCAAGGCTGGTCGCCGCCGCCGACCTGACGGCGGAGACGAGAAAGGCGATCTCCTCGCGTGCCGTCGATCTGGTCAAGGCGGTGCGCTCCTCCTCCGATCCGCGGCTGATGGAGGTGTTCCTGTCGGCCTATGGCCTCTCGACCAAGGAGGGCGTGGCGCTGATGTGCCTTGCCGAGGCGCTGCTACGGGTGCCTGACACGCAGACGATGGACGATCTGATCCAGGACAAGATCGCCCCGCATGACTGGTCTGCTCATGCGGCAGGATCGAGCTCGATGTTCGTCAACGCCTCGACCTGGGCGCTGATGCTGACGGGCAGGGTGCTCGACGATGGCGAGGATGGCATTGCCGGCACCTTGCACAACATGGTGCGCCGGCTCGGCGAACCGGTGATCCGCAAGGCGGTTGCGGCCGCCATGCGCGAAATGGGCGAGCAATTCGTGCTCGGCCGCACCATCGAGGAGGCCCTCAAACGCGGCCGGCCGATGACTGCCAAGGGCTATCTCTATTCCTACGACATGCTCGGCGAGGCGGCCCGAACGGAAGCGGACGCCCTGCGCTATCTGCGCGCCTATGCCGATGCGATCGCTTCGCTTGCCGGCGTTTCGAAAGGCCCGGACATCCGTAAGAATCCCGGCATTTCGGTCAAACTGTCGGCCATCCACCCACGCTACGAAATGGCGCAGAGGGAAGCCATGCTGCCGGTGATGGTCGAGCGCCTGTTGTCGCTTGCGGTTGCGGCGCGCGATGCCGGCATGGGCCTGAATGTCGATGCGGAGGAGGCCGACCGGCTCGACCTGTCGCTCGACGTGATCGAGCGCGTGCTGGCCTCCCCCAAGCTTGAGGGCTGGGATGGTTTCGGCGTGGTGGTGCAGGCTTATGGGCCGCGTTGCTTCTTCGTAATCGACTGGCTTCATGCGCTGGCGGGACGGCTGAACCGCAGGATCATGGTGCGGTTGGTCAAAGGCGCCTACTGGGACACCGAAATCAAGCGCGCGCAGGTGCTCGGGCTCGACGGCTATCCGGTGTTCACGCGCAAGGTGAATACCGACGTTTCCTATATCGCCTGCGCCAGGAAGCTGCTGTCGATGACCGACCGCATCTATCCGCAGTTCGCCACGCACAATGCGCATACGGTCGCGGCGGTTCTGTCGATAGCGCCGGATCGCGATTGCTTCGAGTTCCAGCGGTTGCACGGCATGGGCGAAGCGCTGCACGAGACTGTTCGCAAGGCCGAAGGCACGCGCTGCCGCATCTACGCGCCGGTAGGCGCGCATTCCGATCTGCTGGCCTATCTGGTGCGCCGCCTGCTCGAAAACGGCGCCAACTCCTCCTTCGTTCATCAACTGACGGATGAAAGGGTGAAGGCGGAAGTCATTGCGCGTGATCCGTTCGAGGTGGTGAAAACTCAAGGGCAGGCCGCCAATCCGGCGATTCCGCGGCCAAGGGAGATTTTCGGCGCGGGACGTCTCAACGCCAAGGGATTTGACATAACCGATCCGGTGACCTTGACGGCGATCGAGGCGGCAAGGCGCGAATTCGCCGGTGCGGATCGCTGGTCTGCCAAGCCGATCACCCGCGCGGCCGGTTATGGCGCCGCAAAACGGCCGGTGGTCAATCCGACGAGGCCTGAAGATGTCGTCGGCACCGTGACGGAAGCGAATGCCAAACAGGTCGGGACTGCGGTTCGAATCGCAACGGAGGCCCAACCGGTCTGGGCAGCGCGTTCAGTTGCGGAGAGGGCGGACATGCTCCGCCGCGCGGCCGACCTCTATGAAGAAAATGCCGTCGAGTTCTTTGCGCTGGCGATGCGCGAGGCTGGAAAATCCCTCGGCGATGCGGTGGCGGAGGTGCGCGAGGCGGTGGATTTCCTGCGTTACTATGCGGCCGAGGCGGACAAGGTCGAGACCGGCACGCGTGCGCGCGGCGTGATTGCCTGCATCTCGCCGTGGAACTTTCCTCTTGCCATTTTCACCGGCCAGATCGCCGCCGCTCTCGTTACCGGCAATGCCGTCATTGCCAAGCCGGCCGAGCAGACGCCGCTCATTGCCTTCCGCGCGGTCGAGTTGCTACGCAAGGCCGGGATTCCTGAAGACGTCATCCAGCTTCTGCCTGGCGATGGACCGTCTGTCGGCGGACCGTTGACGGCAGACCCGCGCATCGCCGGTGTGTGCTTCACCGGATCGACCGACGTGGCGAAGCTGATCGAGCGGCAACTGGCCGAGACAGCCGCACCCGATGCCATGCTGATTGCCGAAACCGGCGGCATGAACGCCATGATCGTCGATTCGACCGCACTGCCCGAGCAGGCTGTTCGCGACATTCTCGCCTCCGCCTTCCAAAGTGCGGGCCAGCGCTGTTCGGCGCTGCGCATTCTCTACGTTCAGAAGGACGTGGAGAAAAAGATGCTGGAAATGCTGAAAGGCGGAATGGATGCACTCAAGGTCGGCGATCCGTGGGAGATCTCCACCGATGTCGGCCCTGTGATCGATGACGAAGCGCAGGACTCCATCCGCGATTATTGCCGGGGAATGGAAGCGAAAGGCCGCCTGGTCGCTCGTCTCGACGCGCCGGATAGGGGGCGCTTCGTCGCGCCGCATATATTCAGCGTCAAGGGCATAGAGGAGATGGAGCGCGAGGTGTTCGGCCCTGTCCTTCACGTCGCCAGCTTCGACGCGGACGCAATGGGCAAGGTGATTTCCGACATCAATGCAAAGGGATACGGCCTTACCTTCGGCCTGCACACGCGCATAGAAGCTCGCGTTCAGCATATTGTCGACGACGTTCATGCCGGCAACATCTACGTCAACCGCAATCAGATCGGCGCCGTCGTCGGCTCGCAGCCCTTTGGCGGCGAGGGGCTTTCCGGTACCGGGCCGAAGGCAGGCGGGCCGCATTATCTTCGCCGTTTTCGCCGGGCCGATCATGTTCCGGCGATCGAGGCGGAAGCGGGTCCGGTGCTGGAGCAGGCGATCACCGACCATTTTCCCGATCCGGCCTTTGGCGGCTGGAACGTGGCGCCCGACCGCATCGCGGTGTTGAGGAAGCATCTGCGCGGCAAAGGTGCGCCGGCAATCGCCGCCGCCGCAAGCATTGATTTCGGACCGGTCGATCTGCCAGGACCGACCGGCGAAGCCAATACGCTGGTGCTGGCGCCACGCGGACGGGTGCTATGCCTCGGCCCCGATGGCGAAACCCTGCTTGCCCAGACAATCCAGGCGTTGGCCGCCGGCAATGCGGTGCTGGCTGTCGCCCCCGATGCCAGTGCTGCGGTCAATGCGCTGACGGGAAAGGGCCTGCCCATTGCCGCCATAGACGGCATCGCGACGCCGGCTTCGCTGAAGTCCTCGGCCATCGATGTTGTTGCCTTCGCCGGAGCGGTGGAACGCAGCCGCGAAATCAGGCAGTCGCTGGCGGCCCGAAGCGGCCCGATAGTGCCGCTGATCGGCGAAGTGCTTTATCCGGCTGCCTATGCGCATGAGCGCGCCGTCTGTGTTGACACGACGGCGGCAGGCGGCAACGCCACATTGTTGGCCGGGGTGTGAAAATGCCCGCATCTCAGCGGGCAATGAGGAGGTCAGGCACCTTCCACGATCGAAAACCCTTCGAACTGCGGATGGCCGAGAGTGGTCGACTTGCTGGTGCCGGCATTCTTGTGCGCGGCCCGGAAGTTTTCGGATTTCGTCCAGGCTTGGAAGTCATCAAAGCTGTTCCAGACCGTATGCGAGGCAAAAAGCGTGTAGCCTTCCTGTTCATTGAATGAACCGCGCAGAAGGTGAAACTGCTGGAAGCCTTTCATTTCCGTCAGACGCCTGTCACGGTTCTTCCAGACGTTTTCGAATTCTTCTTCCAGGCCGGCCTTCACCTTGAAGCGGTTCATTGCGATATACATTGGTTCAGTTCCTTTCAGGTAGATGCTGCACGACTATGTGCCGAAAGTGATGCCGGTTTTGGTTTCGGTCTTGAGCTGGCGCAGGCAGGCTGTCGGCTCGATGCCGTCGCCGGCGCATTCCGTAGCATGATTGACCAGCACCCGGCCAATCCTGGCGCAATCGACGCCAGATAGGTCGAAGCGTGCCACCTTGGTCTTTCCAGCCGGCAGTTCCTTGAAGTCGAGCACGGTCAGCCTGTCGACCACGCCATCCTTGCTGAAGAGCGCGATTTCGAAAGCTGCCTTCGAGAGCTCCGTACCAAGCATATTGTTTACGACGAAGGTCAGACGGCAGCCCTTTTGCGAGGGCTGCGCGCCGTTGAGCTCGAGCGTCAAGACGGGGGCAGGGGCGCTCGCCGGCTCTTCGGACAGCGCGCCCGTCGTCGTCAGCATCAGCGTGAGGGCCGAGGCCGCATGGCGGATGAATTGCCTTGCTTGAAGCATTCTAACCTCCGAAACGCATGGTCGCGGCCAGTTTCAACGTGACCCCCGGTTCGTAGACTATCGAAGTGGCCGAAGCGTTGAGCGGATTGGTGTAGCTGACGTCGAAGATGTTATCGGCGCGGAAATCGACCTTGAAGTTTTCACTCGCCTTATAGCTCATGAATGCATTCACCAGCGTATAATCCTCGGCGATCGCGTTGCCCTTCGGCGCGCCATTATATTGCACCTCACCGCCGATGGTCAGCTTGTCTTCCAGGAAGCGGAAGCCGAGTTGGGCGGTAACCTGGTAAGACGGGATGGTGGCAAGGTCCTCCCTGACTCCCTCATAGGATATAGTGTGCCCGTCGGTTACCGAAACGGAGAGGCCGGCAAAACCCCAGCCGGCATCGTAGAGGCCCTCCAATTCGACGCCCCTGATCTTTGCATTGGCGAAGTTCTGATACTGGAAACACGTCGGAATATAATAGCCACCTGGCGCCCAGATCGGCGGGATGCCGGGAAGGAAACGGCATCCATTGGTGCCGATGGCAACTTCGTCGTTTCCGCCGATATAATCGTCGACATCATTGTTGAAATAGGCGGCTTTCAGGCGCAATGCGTCGTCGCGCTGAAAGATGCCGTCCTGACGATAATTAACACCGAGTTCCCAGGTTTTTGCTGTTTCGGGCCTGAGGTCGGGATTGGGCAGGAAGGGAAAGACCACGCCGTTCGGGTGAAGCCCGCTCATCAGCGTCTCGGTGATCGAAGGCGAGCGATAGCCTTCCGCATAGGTGCCATAGACCTGGAGGCCCTGCAGCGTGCCGTCCTGGAACGGCGACACGCCGACGGTCAGGCGCGGCGACAGCCGGTCACCGGAGGTTTCGGCCGTTCCGCGGTCGAGCTTGTAGCTGTCGTAACGCAGCGCGCCGATGACTTCGAGCCAATCATAGGTGAACTTGTCCTGCACATAGGCGCCGGAAACGCGCCGCTTGCCCGAAGGAGTGTAGACATCCATTCCTCCGCCTGCATTGGCGGTGACCACGTCGTCGCTGACCCAGTCGCCGCCATAGGTCAGTTCATGCGCGATGCCGCCGGTATCGAAACGTGAGGTGTTCCAGATGTCGAGGCCATAGGTGTCGAGATCGTAGGTGGTGCGCGTGCCTGCCGGAACGGTGATCGGGCGGCCGGTCTGGGAATCGTACTGCCTACGATCCCTGAGATAGGTTTGATCGAGGCCGGCCCTGTTCAGCGAGGCATTGATGTGCAGGTCGAGCCAGCTCTGGTTTTCATCGGTGACGTTGTAGCGGCCGGTAAAGGTGTTCTGCCTCACGTCGAGGTCGTAAGCGTTCAGGCCTTCGCTCCAACTATCGTTGGTGCCGATCCATCCAAGCTTGAGCTCGCTGTTTTCGGTCGGGCGCGCCGACGTCTTCAGCATGCCGCTCAGCACGTCGAAACCGGTGCCGGCGACTTCCTCGCCATTGCCGCCCTTGTAGTTGTTGAAGTCGCGCCAGACGATATTGCCGAGCACGTCGGCCGCCTCGTTGAAGCGGTAGGCTCCGGTCGCGCTCGTGGTCCAACCCTGGCCGTTGGTGTCGAAGCGGCCGGTTGCCGAGGTCGCCCATGTCTCATCCGAATGAAGGAAGTCGGTCGCGTCTTTGGTTTCGAAGAAGACGACGCCGCCGATCGCACCCGACCCGTAGGTGTTCGCCACCGGGCCGAGGATCACATCGACCCCTTTGAGAAGCTCGGGATCGATCCAGAACATCGACTGCGTGCCATGACCAGAGCGCTGGAAGTTCTGGCGGGCGCCGTCGACAATTACCGCGACGCGTCCAAAGTCCTGCAGACCGCGAATATTGATGCTCGATGCGGTGCGGTTCGCATCCGTCTGCAAAGTTACGCCAGGCACGCCGAAAAGCACGTCCTGCGGGGTGGCCGCCATCCGCCTTGCAAGCTGTTCCTCGCCCACATGGCTGACCGAGGCCATCGTGTCGATGGCGGTTTCATTCGTTCGGCTGACAACCGTGATTTCGTCGAGAAGCGTGACGCCCGCATTCGTCGTGACTGTTTCGGTCGTTTCCTGCATCGGTGCCGGGTTGCCGGCGTCCTGCGCCTGAGCGGTCGCCATGCCGATTGCAAGAGTGGCGACGCCCGCCAGCAGAGCGGCTGAACGCGCCCCACGCATATTTGTCAGCCTGCATCTGTCGAGCTCCGACAGAGCAACAATATTACGAGCCGGAAGCCCCATAGCCCATTTCTCCGATATGCATTTTTAATGCGGGCTGGCGTGGCGCTTGCTGGCATTTTGGTTGTGTGCGGAGTGATTTAAATCTTGACTCGTTTACTCCTGTATAGCACGACTAGTGAACATGATGATTTGAGTCAAGATTGTTTCCGCGGGCGCCGGATGGACCGGTAACGGTGGAGCCAGTCGGCAGCGATGAGGCCGAAAGACCATGAACAGCCACACTCACCGGGATTTTCGAGTCCGTGCCGCAAGGCCGTTGAACGCGGTTGAAAAGCCTTATGAAGCCGCACGCCTTTCGGTGCGCACCGTCTCCAGCACGTCGCTGTTTGCCGGCGGCCGCGAAATTGCGATCGATCACGGCGGCGCCCTTTACCGTTTGAAGATCACTCGCCAGGGCAAGCTCATCCTCAACAAGTAGGAATTGGTTACATGGACGCTCGCGTTAAACCCGCGCCGCATGAAATACGTCTGGCGCGCTCGGACAATCCGAAGATGCGGGAGCGGGACCTCGCGGCCCAACTCGGCATTTCGGAAGCCGAGTTCGTCGCGGCGCATTGTGGGGAAGGCATCGTGCGCATCGAACCCCGCGTCAACGACGTGCTGAAGGGGTTGGAAGCGGTCGGCGAGGTGATGGCGCTTACCCGCAACGAAAGCGCCGTCCACGAGAAGATCGGCGTTTATGACAAGGTCGTGACCGCCGACGCAAATGCCATGGCGCTTGGCGAAAATATCGACCTGCGCATTTTTCCGAAGGTGTGGGCGCATGGCTTTGCCGTCGAAAAGCGCGATGGCGGTGACATTCGCCGTAGCCTGCAATTCTTCGACAGGGCAGGCGAGGCGGTCCACAAGGTACATTTGCGGCCGTCGTCGAATCTCTACGCCTATCAGAATCTCGTTTCGAGCCTAGTATCGGTCGATCAGAGCCAGCGCGTCGAGCTCTACGATGGCGATTTGCCGGAGGAGCCAAAGGCGCCGGCCGACGCAGCCGTTACGCCCGAACTCCAGGAACGCTGGAGCAGGCTGACCGACGTGCACCAGTTCTTCGGCATGCTGCGCAAGCTTGGGCTGTCGCGTCTGGAGGCGGTGCGCATGGTTGGCCCGGACTACGCCTGGCTGGTCGACAATGACGCTATCGTTACCATGCTGCATCAGGCCGCCAAAAGCGCATTGCCGATCATGTGCTTCGTCGGCAATCGCGGCTGCATCCAGATCCACTCCGGCCCGGTGCAGAACATCAAGCCGATGGGGCCGTGGATCAATGTGATGGACGAGACGTTTCATCTGCATCTCAGGACCGATCACATCCGCGAATTGTGGGCGGTGCGCAAGCCAACCAAGGACGGTCACGTCACCTCGCTGGAGGCTTATGGTGCCGACGGCGAGCTGATCATCCAGTTCTTCGGCAAGCGCCATGAAGGGCAGGGCGAGCGCGAGGACTGGCGCCAGCTTGCAGAGGACTTGCCGCGCCTGTCGCTGCCGGTAATGTCGTAAGGACGGCTCATGGCTCTTTTCGCTCGTTTCGCCAGCGGCACCTGCGCTGCCTTCATCGCCGGCATCGTCGTGCTGGGCGGCGTCTCGCAATCCACGGCCGCGGAGGGTCAAGTTACCTTTTCCGATCCCTCCCGTGTCGCCTCCATCGGCGGATCGATCACCGAAATCGTCTATGCGCTCGGTGAGGAGGCGCGGCTGGTTGCTCGCGATTCGACCAGCACCTATCCGGAAGCCGCACGCAAGCTTCCCGATGTCGGCTATATGCGGGCGCTGTCGCCCGAAGGCGTCCTGTCGGTCAATCCGAGCGGCATACTGGCGCTGCAGGGCAGCGGCCCGAAGGAAGCAGTCGACGTGCTGAAGAAGGCTTCCGTCCCTTACATCGAGGTGCCGGAAGCCTTCGACGGGGCTGGCATTCTGGAAAAGATACGCATCGTCGGCGAGGCGCTCGGCGCCCAGGACAAGGCGGCAAAACTCTCGGACGCGGTGAAGAACGACATCGAAGCCGCCAGGAAGTTCACCGCCGAAATAGAAGAGCGCAAGCGCGTCCTGTTCATTCTCAGCGTGCAGGACGGAAAGATCCTCGCATCAGGCAGCGGCACTGCGGCCGACGGGATCATCAGGCTCGCCGGTGCCGTCAACGCGGTCGAAGGCATATCCGGCTACAAGCAGCTTACCGATGAGGCGGTGCTTACGGCGCGGCCGGACGTGGTCCTGATGATGGATCGCGGCGGTGATCATGCCGCGGCCGATGCGGAACTGTTCACCCATCCGGCCCTTGCCTCGACGCCGGCGGGCCAGGCGAACAAGCTCGTTCGCATGGATGCCGGCTATCTGTTGGGGTTTGGGCCGCGTACGGCAGGCGCAGTTCATGATCTTGCGAAGGCGCTCTACGGCGAGCAGATCAAGGACTGATCGGAATTTGAGCATGGCGGATAGTGTGGTCGGCCGATCCGGCATCATGCACAGGCGCGCACGTGAAGGAGACCGTGAAGGGCGCGCGAAGCTGGCGATCGCGCTTCTTGCGTTCGTGCTTGCGGCAACGATGCTGTTCAGCCTTACTGCCGGGGCCTCCGACGCGTCGGCCTTCGAC
Source organism: Borborobacter xinjiangensis (assembly GCF_047739745.1). NCBI lineage: Bacteria > Pseudomonadati > Pseudomonadota > Alphaproteobacteria > Hyphomicrobiales > Phyllobacteriaceae > Borborobacter > Borborobacter xinjiangensis. The sequence continues at coordinate 419,769 of NZ_JBLLVA010000001.1, forward strand.
GTCCTCCGCGATTGGCTGTTCTCCTCGCAATCGGACGATGTGCTATCGGCGCGAGACCGCGTCATCGTCTACGACATACGTCTGCCGCGCGTGTTGCTCGGCGTGCTGATCGGTAGCGCGCTCGCGGTGTCCGGCGCTGTCATGCAAGGTTTGTTTCGCAACCCGCTTGCCGATCCGGGAATCGTCGGCGTTTCGGCCGGTGCGAGCCTCGGTGCAGTGTCGGTGATCGTGCTTGGCGGCAGCATATTGGCGCCGCTCACCGCAGTTCTCGGCAGTTTTGCACTGCCCTTTGCCGCTTTTGGCGGCGGTCTGGCGACAACGCTGGTGCTTTACCGGATCTCGACGCGGCAAGGCCGCACTTCGGTCGCCACCATGCTGCTTGCCGGCATCGCGCTTGGCGCGATGGCGCTGGCGTTCACGGGCATGCTGATCTTCATGGCCGATGACCGGCAGTTGCGCGATCTGACCTTCTGGGGACTCGGTTCGCTTGCCGGGGCCACATGGACGAAGATCGGTGCGGTAGCGCCGATCATCGTGCTCGCCTTGTCGGCAGCACCGTTCCTGGCGCGCGGGCTCAACGCCCTCGCGCTTGGCGAGGCGACCGCGAGCCATCTCGGCGTTCCGGTACAGATGCTCAAATATGTGGCGATCGTGGCGGTCGCGGCAGCCACCGGCGCTTCCGTGGCGGTGAGCGGCGGCATCGGTTTCGTCGGCATAGTCGTGCCGCATCTGCTTCGCCTGCTGATCGGACCGGACAATCGATACCTGCTGCCAGCTTCGGCACTGCTTGGCGCTTCGTTGCTGCTGCTGGCCGACGCCGTCAGCCGCACCATTGTCGCGCCGGCGGAATTGCCGATCGGCATCATCACCGCCGCCGTCGGCGGGCCGTTCTTTCTCTGGATATTGCTGCGCAAGCGCGGAATCCTCGATCTCTAGGACCAGTCCATGCTCGAAGCCCGCGACGTATCCGTTTCGATCGGCGCCAAGCGCATCATCTCGAACATCAGTTTCGAAGTACGCGCCGGCGAGGTCGCGTCCATCGTCGGCCCGAACGGATCGGGCAAGACGACGTTCCTCAAGGCGCTGACGGGCGAATTGCCCTATACCGGCGCGATAACCATGAACAACCGGCTGATCGCAGCCTTGAAGCCGTGGGAAGCGGCGGCCATGCGGGCCGTTCTGCCGCAGGCGACGGCGCTGTCGTTTCCATTCACGGTGCGCGAAATCGTCAAGCTCGGGCTGATGGGTGGGCGCTCCGGCGCGCTGCCGGGGGAAGAGGACCGGCTTCCGGAACGGGCATTGGCGCGGGTCGATCTGGAGGGCTTTGCCGGGCGCCTATACCAGGAGCTCTCCGGCGGCGAACAGCAGCGCGTGCAACTCGCCCGCGTGCTTTGCCAGGTATGGGCGCCGGTTCTCGACGGCAAGCCGCGCTATCTGTTTCTCGATGAGCCCGTATCGAGCCTCGATATCAGGCATCAGCTCATCATCATGAACATCGCGCGCGATTTTGCCAGGCGAGGCGGTGGGGTGGTGGCGATCCTGCATGACCTCAATCTGACCGCCATGTTTTCAGATCGCGTTTTCGTCATGCACCGGGGAAGTCTGGCCGCCGCCGGCTCGCCCCAGGATGTTCTGAACGATGAGCTGATTTCGAACGTCTTCGAATGCCGGCTGAAAGTCGGCACGGCTCCCGCTGGCAACGTGCCATTCGTGCTTCCGCAATCGGCTGAAATTTAGAGGGCGGGTTCTTCCCTCAGGCTGCCGGCGCGTGGCGCTCTTCCAAGAGGTCGATGCCGAGCAGCGCACGCACGGTAGGCTTCGCCCTTACCAGGTCGGCGATGGTGTGCCGCGCCAGTGACTCGAAGAAGGCGTTGAGCGCCTCGCGCAACGCTGAGTTCAGCGCGCAGCTATCGATCAACGGGCAGTCGGCGGCGTCGTTTTCGAAGCACTCGGCCATGGCGAAGCTTTCCTCCGTCACCCGCACGACATCGAACAGCGTGATCTTATCCGCCGGGCGGCCAAGCCTGACGCCACCATTGCGGCCGCGCACCGTTTCCACCAGGCCGCTTTGCACCAGCGGCTGGAGGATCTTGAACAGGAACAATTCGGAAACCGAATAGGCGTTAGCGATTTCCGGAATCCGGCTAAGCTGCTCTTCGTTGACGGCGCAATACATCAGGATGCGCATGGCATAGTTGGTTTGTCGCGTAAGACGCATGATCATTCCTTAGCAAAGCATCGATCGGCCTTGCGGGCTAAGCAGTCCGCTACCGCATCGGAAGTCGCGCCGAATATGGCCTACAGTCTGGAATAATTCCAGATATGAATCGCAATACCTACGTTTTTTGTCAACTTTCAACCGACAGGTGAGCCGACGGCTGGCCTCAAGAAGGTTGCAAACTTTGGTGCAGTGCACAATATAAGCCTTGTCCAGAGTCGTCGACTTGGGGGAGGAACCCACGAGGAACGCGATATGCACCACAATGCATCCTGCCCGGTTCCCCTGACGGGAACCATTCGTCAACTGAGGCCCTCCGACCTGCCGCGTTTTCGCGAGCATCTGCTGAGGCTTGATGCCGCGAGCCGCCGGGACCGTTTCAACGGCTCTCTGAACGACAAGTTCATCGCCGCCTATGCCGACCGTTGTTTCGCCGATGGCGCGACCGTCATCGGCTATGTCGACGGCGAAAAGGTGCTGGGCGCCGCTGAATTGCACGAACGCCCGGAACTGGCGGAGCCGACCGGGGAGATCGCCTTCAGCGTCGAATGTGAGCTTCAGAACCGCCGCATCGGCGGGCAGCTTTTTGCCAGGCTGATCGCAAATGCGCGCGGGCTCGGCTACACGAGGCTGCTCGTCACCACACATCCCCAGAACGAGGCAATGAAGGCGCTGGCGCGAAGGTTCAATGCCAGGCTGACATTCGAGGCCGGCGAGACCGTGGGCGTGATCGAGCTCGATCGCTCTCCATTCGCCGAACATGGAGCAGTTGACCTTCATCGACCATTCGGGGTTTCGCCGGTAAGATACGGCCAGGCTGCCTTGTAATCCCGTCGGGCGGCGCGGATGTTGGATTGACCGGCATCGTCAAACGGATCACTCCATGCGTTCGACCGAAACACCGCCCGGCTTTCGCAACGATGTCGAAAAGCTTCAAGCTCTCAGGCGCACCAAATTTATAGCCACTGGCGCGCTGTGTCTGTGCGTGGCGGTCTTTTTGGTTGCGAAAACCCTTGAATCACGCTGGCCGGCACTTGGGTTTGTCGCGGCCTTCGCTGAGGCGGCGACCATTGGCGGCCTGGCAGACTGGTATGCGGTCGTTGCCCTGTTCAAGCGACCGCTGGGCCTGCCCATACCGCATACGGCGATCATACCGGCGAACCAGAACCGCATCGCCGAAAACCTCGGTCGATTCATCGAAGTCAATTTCCTTGCGGCCGATCCGGTGCGCAAAAAGCTGAACGAGGTCGACTTTTCCGCGCTCGTTGCCGATTGGCTCGCCGACCCCGAACGCGCGGAAGGATTGTCGCGCTTCGTTGCGCGGCTTGTGCCTCAGACGCTGGCGGCAATCGACCAATCGGGCTTGCGGACCTTCGTCGCCGAGCGGCTGACGGAGCAGGTGCAAAAAGTGCAGGTGGCACCGCTTGCCGCCGAACTGCTGTCTGCCTTCACCGATGATCGCCGGCACCAGAAACTGCTCGACGAGTTCACCAGGGTGATCGGAGGTTTTCTCTCCGATGAAGAGGCGCTCGAGGCAATGCGCGACAGGATTCGCAGCGAATTGCCGTCGCTGTTCAACCTGTTTCGAGCCGATGCCTACCTCTTGAAGAAGATCGTCGCTTCGGCGGCTGCGCTCCTTGAGGAGGTTCGTGCCGACCAGGACCATCCCGTGCGGCAGGAATTCGACCGCTTCGTGCAGAAATTCATCGAGGATTTGCGCCAGTCGAAAGCCTACGCACGGCGCGCCGAGAAGGTGAAGCGCGATTTTCTCGCGCGGACGGAACTGAAGTCTATGGCGCAGGACATGTGGCAGAGCCTGCGGCTTCTGATCGCGCAGGATGCGGTCGCTCCCGATTCGAAAATCCGTGCCCACCTTGCCGGCATGTTCGTCGAGGTCGGTCGTCAGCTCGCAAGCGACGAAAAAATCCGCGCGGATATGAATCAGGGCTTCGTGGTGGCGCTTTCGTCTTTCGTTGAAAGCCAGAAAAGCGGCGTTTCGGACTTTATCGCCGAGCAGGTAAAGGGCTGGGACCTTGCGCAACTGACCCGCCTGATCGAGCTGAATATCGGCCGCGACCTTCAATATATCCGCTTCAACGGCATGCTGATCGGGGGAATCGCCGGTCTGGTGCTTCACACCGTCGAGCGCACTTTGCTTGCGAATTGACCGCGCCGGCTATTGGCCTATTCTTGGAGGACGTTGCTCGTCGGTGAGGAGGAAACCATGGCCAAACAGCCAGAGTCAGACAGTTTTCTCGACATGTTCAGCAAATTCGGCCAGGACCTGAAAATGCCGCGCATGGATGTCGAGGCGATCCTCGCCCATCATCGTAAGAACCTGGAAGCATTGCAGAAATCCTTTTCCGCATCGGCTTCCGGGGCGTCTGCGGTCATGGCCCGGCAGCGCGCGGCACTGCAGGAGACATTGCACGATATGGCGGAGATGGCGCAAAGCTACCGCGCCGCGAACGCGCCGAGAGAGATGATGACCAGGCAGGCTGATTTTGCTCACCGCATGTTTGAGGCGGCGGTGAGAAATGCCAGCGAGGTCTCGGCCATCGTCAGCAAGTCGGGAAATGAGTCCATCGACATACTGCGCCAGCGAATTCGTGAGTCGATGGAGGAAATCCGGCGCGGCTATGAGGACAGGAAGTAGCGCGCTCCGGTTTCCTGCGTGTGCGGGGGATGTGACGATGACCGATACGGATGCAGCCGGCTCGCCACAGCCGTTCGCCGGCGCTGAGAACGCGGAGTCAGCCAAACCACCCCTGACATTTGCCGCGATGAAGGAAATGGCGGGGCAGGAACTCGGCGTTTCGCATTGGGTCACGGTCGGCCAGGACCGGATCGACAGTTTCGCCGATTGCACCGGCGACCATCAGTGGATTCATGTCGACCCGACTCGGGCTCGTCGCGAAAGCCCGTTCCGTACCACCATCGCGCATGGTTATCTGACGCTGTCGATCATCGGTGCGCTCGGCCAGGAGATAGGCGCCCTGCCGGAAAACACGCAGGCCGCCTTCAACTATGGGCTGGACAGCGTGCGCTTCGTCTCGCCCGTCCGGGCTGGTGCGCGCATTCGTCTACGCGTCACGATGATGTGGATGGAAGACAGGGGACCGGGCCAATATCTGATGAAGGCCAGCAACGTCGTGGAAATCGAAGGCGAGGAGCGACCGGCGCTCGTCGCCGAGACGCTGGTGATGCTCTACGAGCGGCGCAAGAAAAAAGCCTGATCACTTGCGAGTGTGGTGGATTTGAAGTTCTTGTCACCTGCATGGCATCCGCGTTCAGGAACGTCAAAATCCGTAAACCCACACTAGCCTGATCCGCTCATTCCGCATCAGGCTGGTTTTTCGGCGCGGCCTTGATGAACGCCGGTAGTGCCATGCAGGCATCATGAATGCGTGCGATGGTCGGGTAAGGCTCCATATCGAAATTATAGCGGGTATTGTTGACGACCTGGGCGGCGAGGCAGATGTCTGCGAGCCCCGGCGTGTCGCCATGGCAGAATTTGCCGGTTTCCTTGCTCTCGGAAAGAATCTTCTCAAGCGGTTGGAAGGTTTCATTTACCCAATGCCTGAACCAGTTTGCGACATCATCGTCACTGGCGCCGAATAGCGTGCGCAGCGAGGTCAGTATGCGCAGATTGTTGATCGGGTGAATGTCGCAGGCGATCATCTGCGCAATCATCCTTACCCGCGCCCTGCCGGCTGGATCGGTTGGCAGCAATGGCGGTTCGGGTACGCTTTCGTCCAGGAACTCGATGATCGCCAGCGATTGAACCAGAAGCGTGCCGTCGCTCCAGATCAGCGCCGGCACGAACCCTTGTGGATTGACGGCGAGATAGGAGGGCTCATGATGTTCGCCGTGGCGCAGGTGATGCGGGACGTAGGTGTAGTCCAGACCCTTCATTTCAAGCGCGATCCGCACCCTGTAGGATGTCGAGGAGCGATAATAGTTGTGCAGCACGATCTTGTTCATCGCGGTGGCCTCCGTTGCGTCGAAGGGGCCGTATCGGCGCCTGCGCGCGCATGATAGAGCGATCGATGTACTAATTGCCAATAATCGCTTGCGAAGCCCTCGGCTACTCTCGAAACTTGCGTAATGAATCGAGGATTTGGAAAATATGTCTCCTTTGGCCCGGGGCGGGTGGCCGGCGACATTGCGTGCTTCGTACGTTTCCATGATGGAGGGTGTCGATGAACGCCATCAATGAGACCGCCCGCTTCCTGATTATCGATGATCACCCGCTGTTTCGCGAGGCGCTGCATAGCGCCGTGCGCATGGCCTATCCGGATGTCGATACGGTCGAGGCCCGCTCCATTACCGAGGCAATGACCCTGCTTGCCGACACCAAGCCCTTCGACCTTGCATTGCTCGATCTCAGCATGCCGGACGTGCATGGTTTTGACGGGCTGCTGCAGCTTCGCACGCGCCATCCGCGACTGCCGGTGGTTATCGTTTCGGGCCATGAGGAGCCGAAGATCATTTCGGAGGCGCTGTCCTACGGGGCGGCAGGTTTCATTCCCAAATCGGCCCGCAAGGGAGACCTCGCCGCAGCCATCCGTGCTGTGATGGAAGGCGCGATCTACGTGCCGGAGAACTATGAAAGCCAGCCGCCGGACCCCGAAAGCGCTGACCGGGCCGAAATGGTTCGCCGGCTGGCGAAACTGACGCCACAGCAATTGCGGGTCCTTCAGATGCTGCGGCAAGGGCTTCTCAACAAGCAGATCGCCTTCGAGCTCCAGGTCGGCGAAACGACAGTCAAGGCGCATGTTTCGGAAATTCTGCGCAAGCTCAATGTCTACAGCCGCACCCAGGCGGTCATCGAGGTGTCGAAACTCGACAACGCAGATCTGTTTCGCGAGCAGCCATTGTAGGTGTGTTGGTATTCAGGCCATGGCGGTCTGAACCTCAACACACCCTGGCGCGACCCTTCGTGGTCTCAGGCAAGCAGGTGCGCCATCAACGCCCTTAGCTGTGCAGGTTTCAACGGCTTGCGCATCAATTCGACGCCTGCCTCCCGCGCGGTGCGCGCCACCTGATCCGACGGGTCGCCGGTGACGATCAGCGCAGGAACCGGACGGTCAAGATATCGCCTCACATTGGCGATGGTAGAGGTGCCGAGATCGTCATCGTCCAGATGCTGATCGGCGATGATGATGTCGGGGACCCAGGCCGCATCGGCAAGAGCCGCCAGGGCCTGTGCCGAGGAGGCCGCCGTTTTCACCGTGCACTGCCAGCGCTCGATAAGCGCGGTCATGGCGGCGAGCACATCGACGTCGTTTTCGACCAGAAGAACCTTGGTGCCGAACAGGCCGTAGCCGCGCGGCCGCTCCGGCTCGCGGGAAGGCACGGAGTGGTCCACGGCCGCCGCCGCGGCGGCAGGTACATCGAGATGAAACACCGTGCCGCGTCCGACGACCGAATGAAAGGCGATCGGATGGCCGAGCGCGTTGGTCATGCGACGCACGATTGACAGGCCGAGACCGAGACCGCCGGACGATTCGATGTCCGGCGGGATGGACCCACGATGGAACTCCTCGAATACCGCCTCGCGCTGATCATGGGGGATGCCGCAACCGGTGTCCATGACATCGATCCTGATCGTCTGACCTCGATGCCGTACGCTGACCTGAACGCCGCCGGTGCGGGTGTAGCGCACCGCATTGGAAACGATGTTCTGCAGAATGCGCCGCAGGAGCGCGCGGTCGGATCGCACCACGGCGTTGTCGGCGCGAAACCGCAATTTCAACCCCTTCAGGGCGGCCAGCGGCTGGAAGTCCGATTTCAGTGATGAAAAAAGAGGATCAAGCGAGACGTCGCTTATTTCCGGCTCGACGACGCCGGCGTCGAGCTTGGAGATGTCGAGCAGCGTGTGGAGCAGGTCCTCCATCGTTTGCAACGATCGCTCGACCTGGCGCACCAGCTTTTTGCCTTCGTCGCTCGTCTGGATTTCGGAGAGCGCGGAAATCGAAAGATGCGCGGCGTTCAGCGGCTGCAGGATGTCGTGGCTGGCAGCCGCAAGGAACCTTGTCTTCGACAGGTTGGCGCGCTCGGCGTTTTCCTTTGCGGCCACGAGGTCAATGTTCGACACTTCCAGCCGTCGCAGCGTCGAGCGCAGTTCCTCGGTGCGGCTGCGCACACGGGTTTCCAGATTGATCGCTGTTTGGAACAGCGAAAACGCGTTGCCCTGCTGATCCATCGACCGCTCGACGCGCGACAGCAGCGCCTGGTTGATCTTCTTGAGCTTTTCGATGTCGTCTATCTGGCGGACTGGCATGGATATTCTCGTTATTCCGCTGCCTGCCTCTGCCCGAAGGCAATTCCGACGAATGTCTGGTTGAGATGCATCGATCTGTATTGCTCGCCATATGTTCCGAAGCCGATGACATTATTGGCGCGATACAGTTCCGAAATTTCGCGGAAAACCTGGCGGTTGCGCGCGTCGAGCCGCCGCAGCACGCAGTCGAAGCCGAGCACGACATCGATGCCGCCCAGCCTTTCGTTGACGTTTTTCAGCGCGGTCCTGGTTGACTCCACCATGCCTGTCGGCTCGGCTATCGAAAGCACGATGCCATCATCGATGGCGCAGAAAAAGGACAGCGAGCCATCGGCATTCATCTTCTGGATCGAGCGGCAGTAGTATTCGCCGCCCACCCGCACGACAACCGGATGCGAGGCAAAGCTCAACGGGGTCATGGCGCCGTGGGCGATGCCGACGGCAGCGGCAAATTCTTCCGCCGCGCTGCCGGCATTGAATTCGCGCACCAGGCGCCTGTCCGGCTCGGAAGCGGTGACGACAAGCTTCTGATCGGTCGGCACGAAGTTTTCTGTCTTGAAGACATGGAACGGAACGTCGGTCGCGATCAGCACGACTACCGCGCAATCCTTGTCGACGCAGCCGTTGGAAAGCAGTTCCGTGGTTTCGAATTTCAGGTCATCGCCGGCCGACCCGCCAAGCAGGGGAATGTCGTCGAGGCCCCAGTGGATCGCCGATGTCACCGCTTCTTCGGCATAGGAGAGACCATCGATCAGGCACAGGGCGAAGACGTTGGCCGAGTCGGTCGAGCCGATCTGGGCGTAAAGTCTGCGGCGCAGTTCCTCGACCTCGCCTGCGATATCCTCCATGCCCGAGGCCGAAAGGTTTCTCACCATGGTGCTGACGGCGGTAAAGCGGCGGCGGGGAAAAAGAACCGCTATCACATGGCCTTCCTCGAGACCCGCCGGCGTTATCTCGCCAGCCGTCGAGCAGCCGGCATAGGCAAGGTCGGGCGCGTGCCTTGCCAGCGCTTCGGCCAGGCCTTCGGCGTCCATGAGTTCGCGCGAGTAGAACAGGAGGCTGAAGCCGGCGTCCATTTCGGCGGCTTGCCTGGCCATTGCACGCGCGAATTCGTCCGCATCGGCAAGATCACTCGCCAGCGTCGAGAGGCCACAGGCATAGCTTGTGTGCGAACAGACCAGCGCAGTCTCTCCCTACCTCGCTCGGCGCGCTTTTGCCGTTTCCCGCAGACGTGCCGTCTCCCCACGGACCCGTCTTGCATATTCTTGCCTCGGGGGACTAGTTTGGCAATGCTTGGGCGCGACGTTCGTATCCGAAAGTACACTATGCGGGTTTTGGAGCGGGCTGCATTCTCATTGTCAAGGGCCGCCAGAGCCCATGGCCATTGAACTGTGCGATGAGACGTTGAGGGAGGTTTCATGTCGGAAATATCGTTGATTGTGAACGGCCGGCAAGTTGGCGGCGTGGTTGAGGACCGCACGTTGCTCGTTCATTTTCTCAGGGAACATGTCGGGCTTACCGGCACGCATGTCGGCTGCGACACGTCGCAATGCGGGGCCTGCGTGGTTCATGTCGACGGCAAGGCCGTCAAATCCTGCACGATGCTGGCGGCCCAGGCATCGGGTTCGACCGTGCTGACGGTCGAGGGCCTCGCCAACGGGGCGGAGTTGCACCCTGTCCAGGCGGCGTTCAAGGAGCATCACGGGCTGCAATGCGGCTTCTGTACGCCGGGCATGATCATGACCGCCACGGATATGATCAATCGTCACCCCGAGGGGCTCGACGAAGCGACGGTTCGCGAGGAGCTCGAGGGCAATATCTGCCGCTGCACCGGTTATCACAATATCGTGAAGGCGGTGCTCGCGGCGTCGAAGACAATGGCCAAGGCGTCGAAAGGCAGGGCGAAGAAGGCGGCGTGAACTCGGTAAGTGGTGAATAGTGAATGGTGAATGGCCGGATTGTTGCCTGCCACAGAGCCGTTCTTAAGATCATTCACCATTTTCTCACCATTCACCTCAGGTTCCGGAGGAGAACTCTCAATGGGCATCGAAGGCGTTGGCGCACGCGTTGCGCGCAAGGAAGACAAAAGATTCATCACGGGGGCGGGCCGCTACGTCGACGACATGACGGTTCCGGGAATGAAGCATGCGGCTTTCGTGCGCAGCCCGCACGCCCATGCCGACATCAAGAAGATCGACGTCAAGGCAGCGCAGGCCATGCCGGGCGTCATCGGCGTCCTCACCGGTAAGGAACTGAAGGCGGACGGTATCGGGAATCTCATCTGCGGCTGGATGATCCATTCCAAGGACGGCTCGCCGATGAAAATGGGCGCGTGGTCGCCGCTCGCCGTGGACCGTGTGCGCTATGTCGGCGATGCGGTCGCCATCGTGGTCGCCGACACCAAGGGGCAGGCACGCGATGCGGCCGAAGCGGTCGAGATCACCTACAAGGAACGCAAGGCAGTGGTAGACGCGGCCGACGCGCTCAAGAAGGGCGCGCCGCAAATCCATCCGGAGGCCGAGAACAACCTGATCTTCGATTGGGACATCGGCGATGCCGATGCCACGGAGGCGGGTTTCGCCAAGGCTGCCCATGTCGTCAAGCTCGATCTCGTCAACAATCGCCTCGTTCCGAACGCGATGGAGCCGCGCGCGGCACTCGGCCACTACGACAAGGCCGAAGATCACTATACTTGCTGGACGACCAGCCAGAACCCGCATGTGGCGCGCCTTGTCATGAGCGCCTTCTACAATGTCGCGCCGGAAAACAAGCTGCGAGTGATCGCGCCGGATGTCGGCGGTGGCTTCGGCTCGAAAATCTACATCTACCCGGAAGAGATCGTCTGCCTTTGGGCGTCGAAAAAGACCGGCGTTCCGGTGAAATGGGTGGGCGACCGTACCGAGAGCTTCCTGACCGACGCGCATGGCCGCGACCACCATACCCATGCGGAGATGGCGTTCGACGCAGATCACAAGATTCTCGGCTTCAAGGTAGAGACGAAGGCCAATCTCGGTGCCTATATGTCGCTGTTCTCGTCGGCGACGCCGACCTATCTCTACGCCACGCTGCTGTCGGGGCAGTACGATATCCCCGCGATCCATGCCAATGTGAAGGCAATCTACACCAACACCGCGCCGGTCGATGCCTATCGCGGGGCCGGACGTCCGGAAGCCGCCTATACGATCGAGCGGATGATGGAGACGGCGGCGCGCCAGTTCGGCATCTCGCCCGCCGAGCTTCGCCGCAAGAACTTCATCACCTCGTTCCCGCACCAGACGCCGGTCATCATGTGCTATGACGCGGGCGATTTCGCCACGTCGCTCGATGCCGCCATGAAGGCGGCCGACTATGAGGGGTTCGAAAAGCGCCGCAAAGACGCGAAGAAGGCCGGCAAGCTGCGTGGTATCGGGATAAGCTGCTACATCGAAGCTTGCGGGATTGCGCCATCGGCCGCGGTCGGCTCGCTCGGCGCCGGCGTCGGCCTTTGGGAATCCGCCGAAGTGCGGGTGAACGCGGTCGGCACGATCGAGGTGCTCACCGGCTCGCACAGCCATGGCCAAGGGCATGAGACGACTTTCGCCCAGCTCGTCTCGCAGCGTCTCGGTGTGCCGCTCGAGCAGGTTTCCATCATCCATGGCGACACCGACAAGGTGCAGATGGGCATGGGCACTTACGGCTCGCGCTCCGGTGCGGTCGGCATGAGCGCGCTTTCGAAGGCGCTCGACAAAGTCGAAGCCAAGGCGAGAAAGATTGCCGCCCATCTGATGGAGGCGGACGAAAGCGATATCGTCATCGAAAATGGCGCCTGCAAGGTCGCCGGTACCGACAAGAACGTGCCGTGGTTCCAGGTCGCGCTTGCTGCTTACACCGCGCACAACCTGCCCGGCGACATGGAGCCTGGGCTGAAGGAGACCGCATTCTACGATCCGGCGAATTTCACCTTCCCGGCGGGTTGCTATATCTGCGAAGTCGAGGTCGACCCTGAGACCGGGTCGACGAAGATCGTCCAGTTCGTCGCGGCGGACGATTTCGGCAATATCATCAATCCGATGATCGTCGAGGGCCAGGTTCATGGCGGACTTGCGCAGGGCATCGGCCAGGCGTTGCTCGAGGGCGCGCATTACGACGCGAGCGGGCAGCTTTTGACGGCGAGCTATATGGACTACACGATGCCACGCGCCGGCGACCTGCCGTATTTCCAGGTCTCCACCTCCAACACGCCGTCGCCTTCCAATCCGCTTGGCATGAAGGGTTGCGGCGAGGCCGGCGCGATCGGATCGCCGCCTGCCGTCATCAACGCGATCACCGACGCCATCGGCAACAACGAGCTGACCATGCCGGCAACGCCGCAAAAGGTCTGGGCGGCCTTACAAGCAGCAACGAAGCACTGAGGAGGACGGATCATGTATCAGGTCAATTACCGCCGAGCCTCCTCGATCACAGAGGCTGCAAAGCTTGCCAAGGGCGGCGACGCCAAGTTCCTGTCGGGGGGCATGACGCTGATCCCGGCCATGAAGACGCGCCTGGCAGCGCCTTCTGACCTTATCGACCTGGCGCACGTCCAGGAAATGAAAGGCATCAAGGTTTCCGGCAAGACGGTGACCATTGGCGCGGCCACGACGCATGCCGAAGTGGCCAGTGACGAAAAGCTCAAGAAGGTCGCGCCTGCTGTCGCGCGCCTTGCCGGCCTGATCGGCGATCCGGCCGTGCGCCACAAAGGCACCATCGGCGGCTCGATCGCCAACAACGATCCGGCTGCGGACTATCCGGCGGCTTTGCTGGCGCTCGGCGCCACGATCGTCACCAACAAACGCCAGATCGTGGCCGACAAGTTCTTCAAGGGCCAGTTCGAAACGGCGTTGAAGGACGACGAGATCGTCACCGCGGTTACCTTTACCGCACCGGCGAAGGCTGCTTACGAGAAATTCCGGAACCCGGCATCGCGCTACGCCATCACAGGCGTGTTCGTGGCAAAGGGCAAGGAGGGGGTGCGCGTGGCGGTCACCGGATCGGGCGACGACGGCGTCTTTCGCTCCAAGGAAATCGAAGCGGCGCTTGGCAAAAAATTCGATGCCTCGGCGCTCGACGGAATGCAGCTCTCGTCCGCCAATCTGATGAGCGACATTCACGCCTCGGCGGAATATCGCGCTCATCTGATTGTGGTGATGGCCAAGCGCGCGGTAACCGCGGCCAACGCTTGAATGTCATCGAACCGCAACCGGAAGGGGCCTTGACGGCCCCTTTCTGTTCGATGCACGAGATTTCGATTTCATGCATTTCGATCTTGAGAAGCGATGCTCTATACCGCCGCGTGGCGAAATGGTTCGCCGGAAAATTCGCTGGGCGGTGACGCGTGACCACCTATGTAAAGATTGCCGCCGGTCTTCTGTTCATGCTTGCGCTGGCCGCCTTTGGCGTCTGGTACTACACGACCTCGCTCGGCCGTGAAGCGTTGCGCGATGTTGCCACGCAGGCGCAACTCTGCAAGACAGCGGCATGTTCCGAGGGCATGGAGGAGGCCGCTGCCTATCTTGCCGAGGAGTACGGGCTGACGCCGCGACTGGTCGAATGGTGCGTCGGCGTCGACACGCTCTCGGAGCGTTCAGGCAAAGCCGGATTGGTGAACCGCTCCTGGTGGATCGATCTGCTCTATCAGCCCTGTGGAGAGCCTCTGATCGAATAGGCGATGCCCCTCACGGTTTGACAGGGCCGGCAACCGGCGGATACGAGAACCAACCGCAAGAACAGGCATCAAGATGATCCCGAGTCACGGCAATCCCGAAGATCCCGGCCCCGGCCTCTACGCCGGCCGAGTGCTTGCGGTTGCACCCATGATGGATTGGACCGATCGTCACTGCCGCTTCTTTCATCGCCAGCTTACGCGTCGCGCGCTGCTCTATAGCGAAATGGTGGTGGCCGACGCGGTGATCAACGGTAATCGCGAACGTCTCCTTGGCCTTTCGCCGGAAGAACATCCGGTAGCACTCCAGCTTGGCGGCTCGGATCCGGCCAAGCTGGCCCAGGCGGCGCGCATTGGCGAGGATTTCGGTTATGACGAAATCAACCTCAATGTCGGCTGCCCATCGGACCGCGTTCAGTCGGGAACGTTCGGCGCCTGTCTGATGAAGACGCCGGCGCTCGTGACCGAGTGCGTGGCGGCAATGAAAGACGGAAGCAGGGTTCCGATTACGGTGAAATGCCGCATCGGCGTGGATGACCAGGACCCGGAGACGGCACTCGATGCGCTTGCGGACGGCGTTTTCGCCGCCGGCGCCGATGCGCTGTGGGTGCATGCCCGCAAGGCATGGCTGGAGGGGCTCAGCCCGAAGGAAAATCGCGATATTCCGCCGCTCGATTATGAACGGGTCTATCGCCTGAAAAAGAGATATCCGAATCGATTCATCGGCATAAACGGCGGCATCAACACGCTGCATGAGGCGCAAAACCATCTCGACCATGTCGATGGTGTGATGCTCGGCCGTGCCGCCTATCACACGCCCGGCATACTTGCGTTCGTCAATGCGGAGCTCTTCGGTGATGCCGGCGAGGTCGATTGCATGGCGGTTATCGACGCAATGGGTGCATATGCCGCCCGTCATATTGCACAAGGGGGCCGGCTCGCCCACATCACGCGCCATATGGTCGGACTGTTTCACGGATTGCCCGGCGCTCGCCGCTTCAGGCAGATTTTGTCCACCGATGCTACGCGCCCGGGAGCGGGACCGGAAGTCCTGCAAAGCGCGCTCGCGGCCATCGACTTCGATCGCGCCGGCAAGGCAGCCTGAATTCCCTTAGATTTTGCGTCAGTCCCGAAGGATCATACGATCGCCACGCATGTCGAAGCCCGACAGCGAGCCGATGAAATTCATGCCGAGCAAGCTCTGCCCGAGCATGCCGGGTGCAGCGACCAGCAACGGCATGTTGCGCCGGGTAATCCGGCCAAGCTTGATTTCGCTTGCCACGACGCGAGCGGCAGTGGTGGTGCCATTGGCAGTCGAAATCGGAATGGTGAAGGCGAGGTTTTCGACGCTGAAGCCGGCGCGCTCGGCGTCCGCGGCTGTAAGTACGGTGCTCGTGGCGCCGGTGTCGACGATCACCTGGATTTCCGTGCCGTCGACCGAGATCCGAGCGCCGAAATGCCCGTTTGACAGTTTGTCCAGCGTAACTGTCGTGCGGCCGTCCGCGTCGGTTAGCGACAGCGGACTGCCGGGCACCAGCCCGACGGTCACGCGATTGGCAATGTCCTGCAACTCGTAGCGATACTGGTAACCCGCGACCAGAACGAGCACCACCAGCACCCAAAGCGCCAGATTGCGGGTCATATCGCCAAAGCGATGGCGCGAAGCGAGAATTCCGGCGCCGATTACCGCGCCGAGAACCCCGAGATAGAAGACCCGCCCCAGCGTGTCGGAGGAAATGCCCGAGGCATCGCCGCTGGCGTCATTGACGATGAGCAGGATCAGGCCGATCCCCATCACTGCCAGAACGATCCAGATTGCGCGGCTCATCGCAGCCCGCGTTGCTTCAACTGAGGGTTTCGCGTTCGCGCGCCATGCGCGCGCGCCGGGTCTCGCGCCGCGGCCGCCGCTCGACGGTTTCGAGGCGCCCGGGCAGCACGTCCATGACCTTGCTGCGTTGCTGGGGCGTCATCTCGATCCAGCCCGAGATTTCGTCACGCGTGCGACCGCAACCGAAGCAGTAGCCGGTTTTCATGTCCATGGAGCACACCAAGATGCACGGTGATTCAATCGCCGCCATTTCAGATTCCCGTTCGCCCGTTCCAAATGGGCCAGCCTGACGCGCAATGCAAGTCCTGAGCCTCACCTATTGTGCCACGGCGGCATCGCCGCTATGCCGCTGGCAACGACAGATTTGACGGGCATCACGACATGGTCAGTGCACTTCCCTTCGATGACTTCCGCAATCTTCTGGGAAAGCTGCCGGCTGGCGATGCCGTGGCAGCGACGAGAGTGCGCGCGCAATTCGACAAGGCTGACAAGCCGCAGGGCTCGCTCGGGCGGCTGGAGGAGATTGCGATGTGGCTGGCAAATTGGAGCGGTCGTCCTCCCGCGGTGAATCGGCCGCTTGTCGCAATTTTCGCTGCAAATCACGGCGTTGCGCGGCAGGGCATCTCGCCACGCCCCATCGAGGCGACGGCGCGCTCGGTCGAACTCAGCGCTGCCGGTGGCGCGGCCATCAATCAGGTTTGTCTGGCTTATGATGTCGGATTGAAGGTCTTCGATCTCGCCCTGCACCTGCCGACAGCCGACATAACCGAAGCCGCGGCACTCGATGAACAGGGGTGCGCGGCCACGATGGCCTTCGGCATGGAGGCCATCAATGGAGCCGATCTGCTTTGCATCGGCGATCTCGGCGTCGGTAATTCGACTGTCGCGGCAGCGGTTCTTGCAGCGATCAACGGCGGGAGCGGTGCGGATTGGGTGGGTGCGGGTTCAGGCGCGGATGCCGCCATGATCCGCCGAAAGGCAGAAGTCGTGGATGCGGCGCTGAAGCTGCATCGCGATCATCTGGCCGATCCGTTCGAGGTGCTACGGCGCGTCGGCGGACGTGAGATCGCGGCGATCTGTGGGGCCATCCTTGCTGCTCGGATGGAACGGGTGCCAGTCGTATTGGACGGCTTTGCGGCTATCGCGGCCGCATCCGTGCTCCACGCCGCCAGTTCGACCGCGCTTCAGCATTGCATGATTGCGCAGGCTTCTGACGAGCCGGGCTATGATCGGGCGATCCGCGAACTGGGCATCCAGCCGCTGCTTGATCTCGGCGTCACGCATGGGGAAGGAGTTGGGGCGGCACTGGCGGCCGGTATCGTCAAGGCTGCCGCCTTGTGCAGTTCGGGAATGGCCGCAGCACTTCGATAGTCGGCGGGATAAGGCTCACGAGGAGCGTCGACGGCCGGCGACCGCCCGCATCGGCACGGCGGGGAGCACCTCCATGACGCGCGCCGCCGGAAAAATCGCGATCGCCTCGGTGCCCTCGCGCAATTTGGAATGCAATTCGAACTCGCCGCCGTGCATGGTCAGCAGGCCCTGAACGATGGGTAAGCCGAGGCCGGTGCCTTGTTCGGCGCTCTTGATTGCGATGGAGCCCTGGCCGAAGGCGGACAGCACGATCGGCAGTTCGTCGGGCGGAATCCCTGGTCCATTGTCCTTGACGGAAATGTACTGGCCGCCACCGGCGGTCCAGCCGACGCGAACCCGGATTTCACCGCCGGTGGAGGCGAATTTGACCGCATTCGACAGAAGATTAAGCGTGATCTGGCGCACGGCGCGTTCGTCGGCAAACAGGCGTGGCAGTTCCGGTTCGAATTGCTGGACGATCCGCAGCGCCTTGTGATGCGCCTTGAGTTCCATCAGATGGCAGCATTCCTCGACGATGTGGAGCAAATGCACCGGTTCCTCATGCAGTTGATAGCGGCCGGCTTCGATGCGCGACAGATCGAGGATTTCGTTGATCAGGTCCAGCAGGTGCTGGCCGGAATCATGAACGTCGCGGGCATAGTCACGATAGGTCTGGTTCTGCATCGGCCCCAGCACTTCGTTGGACATGACCTCCGAAAACCCCAGAATCGCGTTGAGGGGCGTGCGCAGCTCATGACTCATCGAAGCAAGGAACCGCGACTTGGCCATGTTTGCTTCCTCCGCGCGTCGGCGCGCTTCGTCCGACATGGATTTCGCCGTCTCGAGTTCGGCGATCAGGCCGTCCTTTTCGGAGCGGAAGGAGAGCAGCATGAGCGAGGAGCGGTTGAGACGGCCGGCCACATAGTCGAAGAACGGCAGGGAAAGCGTAAGCAGGCCGATCATGATCATGTCGGCCGGCGTGCCCAGATAGGCTCCGATGGCCGCATAGACGGCCACGGGCAGGCCGAATGTGACAAGGAGCGCGCCGCGCAGCGATGAGGCGATCAGCGCGGTTGCCGCGATTGCCAGCAGAAGCACCACAGCCTTGATGATCGGAAACGGCTCGATCCGGCAGTCGCCGCATTCGAGCGCGGCGAAATAGGCCCAGCCAAGTCCGCTGATGAAATGACCGATCAGGAAGTTCCGCTTGGCCTGTCCGGGGTCGAGTTTTGCCGCTTCGGTGTTTCCGACACGGCGAGCAATCAGCGCCAGCCCGGCCGAGCACGCCAATGTAAGCAGCGCCCATTTCAGGATGTCGCTGGTCATGCCGAGAGCAAGGCCGGATGCCGCTATTGCCAGCACCAGCAGCGGGATGGCAGGCGCGCTGCTGGTCATTGCCTGGGCATGGATTTTCAGCAGTTCGCGATCGAACGCCACCGCTCCGGGCTGTTGCATGAGCCGGTCGCGCGTCTTGCGCACCGCGCGCGCGACGTCGCTGTTGCGATGCGGTTTCGTGCGGTCCACAATGATCTTGTCCGCGGTATGGGAGCGCATCGACGGCATGGATGTCTTCAACTTGCGCGAGCAATGGGTTCGGCCCCGCAGGTTAGTTGGGAATGATTAAGAGACTGTTTGCCATATGAGTCGAATAGTACGGGGCAGGCGCGGCCGGATGCGCTCGGCCGTTCCGCGCGGTCCGTTTCGCAAGTTCCTCGATTATTGTCTGGCTGCAGCGATCCTCGCTTTGCTCGCGCTGGTGGCGGCACGCCTCGACCGCGTGGAGACGATGCAGGTGGGTGGCAAGCCGGTCATAAATGATGGAGATTCCATCACGCTTGGTGTCGAGCGCATTCGCCTGCGTGGCATAGACGCGCCGGAATACCATCAGATGTGCCAGAAACAGGGAGCCGATTATGCGTGCGGCCGCCGCTCGCGAGAGGCGCTGGCAAGTCTTGTCGCGGGTCGGCCCGTTTCATGTTCTGGCTGGGAGCGTGATCGCTACGGGCGTCTGCTGGCGGTCTGCACCGCAGCGGGCGTCGACCTCAACCGTTCCCAGGTCGAGCGGGGCTGGGCGGTCGCCTATGGTGACTATGAAGATGCCGAAACCCTGGCGCGTCGAAATAGCGCCGGTCTTTGGGCGGGATCCTTCGAACGACCCAAAGATTGGCGGAGAATTCATGGCGGCATGGCCGAGTCGGTGCATGATCTTGGTGGCGCCGTCCTGAACTGGCTGCGAGAAATCCTTCGGTTTTCGTGACGCTGCGCTATAGTCCTGCCGCTGCAATCAAAGGAGCCTGCTCGTGAAACTCTTCGATGGTGGGCGCGCCCCCAATCCTCGCCGCGTGCGTGTATTTCTTGCCGAGAAGGGGATCGAGGTGCCGCTGATACCGGTCGACATGGGCGCCCGGGAACACCGATCAAGCGAGATCGCCACTCGCAACCCGCTGCGCCGCCTGCCGGTGCTTGAACTCGACGACGGCACGGTCATCACCGAGTCGGTGGCGATCTGCCGCTATTTCGAGGAATTGCATCCGCAACCGGCGCTGTTCGGGCGCGGCGCGCTCGGCAAGGCGCTGGTTGAGATGTGGCAGCGGCGCATGGAGCTTAATCTTCTAACCGCTGTGGCGCACGCCTTCCGCCACATCCATCCGGCGATGAAGGAATGGGAGGTGCCGCAGATTCCGGAATGGGGTGAAGCCAACAAGCCGAAGGCGCTCGCTTTCCTGGAGCTTCTCGACGCTGAACTCGCGCACCGCGAATTCGCTGCCGGCGACGAGTTCTCGATCGCCGACATTACCGGCCTGATCGCCATCGATTTCATGAAGCCCGCGCGCATCGGCCTGCCCGAAGAACTGGGCAATGTCGCGCGCTGGTACAAAGCTGTCTCCAGCCGGCCGAGTGCGAACGCCTGACCATGACGATTGAACTTAAGCGGTTGGCGGCGGAAATACGCGCCTGCAACATTTGCCTGGAACATCCGCTTGCTCGGCCGCTGGCGCATCAACCGCGGCCGGTGGTGGTGGTCTCGAAAACCGCGCGCATATTGGTTGCGGGCCAGGCGCCCGGCACCAAGGTTCACGCCAGCGGCATTCCTTTCGACGATGCGTCGGGCGATCGGCTGCGTGACTGGCTCGGTGTGAGTCGCGAGGAATTCTACGATCCGAGAAATTTCGCCATCGTGCCGATGGGCTTCTGCTTTCCTGGCCAGGACCCCAAGGGAGGCGATCTGCCGCCGCGTCGCGAATGCGCTCCCAGATGGCGTGGGCCACTGCTTGAATTGATGCCGCAGATCGACCTGGTGCTGGCGATCGGCCTTTACGCACAGAACTGGCATATGGGTTCAGCGCGGGGCACTTCATTGACGGAGACGGTGATGAACTGGCGCGCCGCCCTTCGCGACACCAATGTCTTGCCGCTGCCTCATCCCTCCTGGCGCAACACTGCCTGGCTGAAAAAGAATCCCTGGTTCGAAACGGAATTGCTACCGGTGCTGAAATCGGAAATCAGCAATCGTATTTCTTGAGTTTCGGACAATCTCGTTCTGGAATATGGTGGAGTTCGGAGAATTCCTTTCTTGTGAACCGGGGTCTTTCGGGTCAAGATTAGGAATAATTTTCCACAGGAGCCAGCATGGACCGCCTCGACCGCAAAATTCTTCGGCTTCTGCAGGAAGACGCAACGCTTGCCGTTGCCGATGTCGCAAAAAAGGTCGGGCTATCGACCACGCCGTGCTGGCGGCGCATTCAGAAGCTGGAGGAAGAGGGTGTCATCCGTCGCCGGGTGGCGATCCTCGATCCGGTGAAGGTCAACACGCGTGTTACGGTCTTCGTGTCGATCCGCACCAATTCGCACAGCCACGAATGGCTGCGCCGCTTCTCCGAGGTCATCCAGGAATTCCCCGAGGTCATCGAGTTCTACCGGATGAGTGGCGATGTCGACTATCTGTTGCGTGTCGTCGTTCCAGATATCGCGGCCTATGATACGTTCTACAAGCGCCTGATCGCCAAGATCGAGATTCGCGCCGTGTCGTCGGCTTTCGCGATGGAGCAGATCAAGTACACGACCGAACTGCCGTTGGATTATATGATCCTCGACAAGGAAAGCGGCTCCAACGCAGCCTAGAGCGTTTACTTTTCCAGCCGCGCGAGCAGCGAGGACGTATCCCAGCGGCTGCCGCCCATGGCCTGAACGTCCTTGTAGAACTGGTCGACAAGGGCGGTGACGGGAAGCTTCGCACCATTGCGGTCGGCTTCCTCAAGGCAGATGCCGAGGTCCTTGCGCATCCAGTCGACGGCGAAGCCGAAGTCGTATTTTCCCGCGTCCATCGTCTTGTGGCGGTTCTCCATCTGCCAGGAGCCGGCGGCGCCCTTGGAGATGACTTCGACGACCTTGTCGATGTCGAGCCCGGCCTTCTTGCCGAAATGGATGCCTTCCGACAGGCCCTGCACGAGGCCGGCAATGCAGATCTGGTTGATCATCTTGGTCAGTTGCCCGGAGCCGGCCGGACCCATCAAGCCGACCATGCGCGCAAAAGCGTCAATCACCGGCCTGGCGCGCTCGAAAGCATCCTGCTTGCCGCCGACCATGACAGTCAGCACGCCGTTTTCGGCACCCGCCTGGCCGCCCGAAACCGGGGCATCGAGGAAATCGAAACCGCCGGCTGCCGCCTCCCGGGCCAGTTCGCGGGCGACCTCGGCCGAGGCCGTTGTGTTGTCGATGAAGATCGCGCCTTTCTTCATGGTGTGAAATGCACCGTCGGCGCCAATGGTGACGCTGCGCAGATCGTCGTCGTTTCCGACGCATGAAAAGACGAAGTCCTTGTCCTTCGCTGCCTCGCGAGGCGTCGCTACGAGGTTGCCGCCATGTTCGGCGACCCATTTTTCGGCCTTGGCAGCGGTGCGGTTGTAGACCGTCACCTCATGGCCGCCCTTGTGCTTCAAATGCGCGGCCATCGGATAGCCCATCACGCCCAGTCCGAGAAACGCCACCGATGCCATCTGATCACCTCCTCAAAGCTTGGACAATGCAAGTGTGACGTCTATGCATCGACTGCATCGGTCAACGCAAGGCGCGAGATAGCGCGCGCGGCAATTCAGCGTTTGAGATGACGCGTAATGCGACGCTCGATCCAGTCGATCGCATGCCGCAGCGTTTCGACTACCGACAGATAGATCAGCGCCGCCCAGATATAGGTCTGGAAATCGAAGGTGCGCGAATAGGCGCGGCGGGTCTCGCCCATCAGATCGTAGACGGTGATGATGGCGACGATTGCCGAGCCTTTGATCATCAGAATGATCTCATTGCCGTAGGGCCTCAGCGCCACGATCAGCGCTTGCGGCAGGATGATCTTGTAGAGCGTCTGCAATTTGCCGAGACCGAGCGAGGTCGCGCCCTCCCATTGGCCCTTCGGTACGCTCTCGATCGCGCCGCGCAGGATTTCGGCCTGGTAAGCGGCCGTGTTCAGCGAGAAGGCGAGAATGGCGCAGTACCACGCCTCGCGAAAAAAGCCCCATAGGCCAATCGCCTCCAGTTGTGGCCGAAAGGAACCCAGCCCGTAGTAGATCAGGAAAGCCTGTGCCAGAAGCGGCGTGCCCCGGAAGAAATAGACATAGGCATAGGCGGGACCGTAGAGCAGCGGGTTCTGCGACATGCGCGCATAGGCGATGGGCACGGAAAGAACGGCTCCGATCAGGCAGGAGATCGCCACCAGTGACAGGGTAACGCCAAGGCCACTGAGATAGAGGGGCGCATATCTGGCAAACAGCGCCGGGTCCCAGGCGCGAATGAGAAACAGGACGATGCCGAGCCCGAACGCTGCCCACAGCGCGAGGAATGCCGTGCCGATGATACGCTCGCGCGGCCAGCCGCGGGGCAGGGGCGGCGGGCGATCGACGGTGTCGGAGGTTTCGGCGGCGCTCATCGGTGCATCTCGGTCTTGCCCACGGCGCGCTCGATGGCGCCGATGCCGATGGAGGAGATGATCGCCAACACAAGGTAGATCAGGCAGGCGAGGCCATAGAAGAGGAACGATTCCTTGGTGACCCTGGCGGCGATGCCGGACTGGCGCAATATATCGGCAAGCCCGATCACCGAAACCAGCGCGGTGTCCTTGAGGAGAATCAGCCACAGATTGGAAAGGCCGGGCAGCGCGATCCGGATGAGTTGCGGCAGCACGACCAGGCGCATGGTCTGGCTCTTCGACAGGCCGATCGAGTAGCCGCCCTCATATTGCCCCTGCGGAATGGCACGGAAGGCCGAGAGAAAGACCTCGCTGGCGTAGGAGGAAAACACCGCGCCGAGCGCCACCATCCCTGCGACGAAGCTGTTGACCTCGACGCTGGCCTCGGGATTGAAGAGCCGCAACACCTGCTGAATGCCGATCTGCACGCCGTAATAGACAAGGAACAGCGTCAGCAGTTCCGGCAGCCCGCGAAATATGGTGGTGTAGATGTCGCCGGCCAATCTTAGCGCCGGCTCTTGCGAGCGCTTCGCCAGCGCCACGATGAAGCCGACAAAGAGCCCGAAGGGCAGGGTTGCGAGCGCCAGCGCAACCGTGACCAGCACGCCGGAAGCAATCTCATCGCCCCAGCCTTGCGGTCCGAAACCAAGGAGCGGATCGTTCATGCCATCAAAGCTCCCGGCTTCTTGCCGTTGCAGGCGCGATCGCGAGCACAGTCATGTCACCCGAGAGGAAACAGCGCGCAAATTTTGAGCGCGCTATGCATCGTGTCTGTTTTCGGCCGTGGCGGGTGCGGAAACTTCTCCGCGCCCGCCACAGCCGATGATTCCGTTACTCTCCGAAAATGTCGAACGGGAAGTACTTCTTGTTTATCTCGGCGTATTTTCCGTTGGCGCGGATTGCCGCGATCGCCGCATTGAGCTTGTCGCGCAGTTCGGTGTCGCCCTTGCGGATGGCGATGCCGATGACATCGTCCTTGCTCACGGCCTCGCCCTTGAATTCGCAGCAAGCACCGTCGTCGCTGTTGATCCATCCGTACTGGACGCCGAAGTCGGCCAGCACCGCGTCGACGCGGCCGTTGCTCAGATCGGCCCAGGCCTCAAGCTGCGACGGATAGGCCTTCATTTCCGCGTCTGGATAGGTCTTTTCCGTGAAGATCGCGGCAATCGTTCCTTCCTGCACACCGATTGTCTTGCCGGATGTGGCCGATGCCTCGAACTCCGAATCCTTGGGCGCCACGAAGACCAGCGAGTTGGTGTAATAGGGATTGGTGAAGTCGACCTGCTTCTGACGTTCCTCGGTGATCGACATGGAGGCGACGATGGCGTCGAACTTGCCGGCCTGCAGCGCCGGAATGATGCCGTCCCAATCCTGCGTCACGAACTCGCAATCGGCCTTCATCTCCTCGCACAGCGCTCTGGCTATATCGATGTCGAAGCCCTCGAGCTTGCCGTCGGAGGTCAGGTTGTTGAAGGGTGGATAGGCGCCTTCCGTGCCGATCTTGAGCTTTGTTTCCTGGGCCTGCGCGGCTCCGATCGCCAGCGCGATCGTCGATGCCGCCAAGGCGAGACGCATTGCAATACGCATGATGTTCCTCTCAGTTGTTGCCCGTCACTGCTTCCGCAGCACTGCCGGGCGCCGGTTACGGCGCTCCTCTGTCCCGGATACTCCCATTCTTTCCGACACAAAAGCAACTGCAAATACACTTGCCGCGAACGACTTTCCTCTGTGCTTGGCGCCAGCCGGAAAAATTTGGACTGCCGGGAAATCTATCTGCGAACATGACGTTACGTCAGACTTTTCTCAGGCCGGTTGCAATCTCTATGAAGTCGGCAATGCCTTCTATGTCGTCCAGTGCGAAAACCGGAAGCGTCTCGGCGACCTGCTCATGGTCGCAGGCGACGGCAACGATATTGGGGTCCTGCGCCGACAGCGGGGAAGTCTGCACGGCGTCGCGTCGCCGCGCTTCGATCTTGGCGTGCCGCTCGCGCTTGTAGCCCTCCACCAGCACGATATCGCAAGGCGAAAGCCGCGCCAGGATGTCGTCCAGCGAAGGCTCGTCCTCGTCGCGCAATTCGTGCATCAGCGCCCAGCGTTTTGCCGACACGATCGCCACTTCGCCGGCGCCAGCGGCGCGATGGCGAAAGCTGTCGGCACCTTCCTTGTCGATGTCGAAGGCATGATGCGCATGCTTGACTGTGGAAACGCTGAAACCGCGTGCGGTCAGCGCCGCCACCAGCCTTTCGGTCAGGGTGGTCTTGCCCGAATTCTTCCAGCCGACGATACCGAAAACCCGGCGCTCAGGCTGCCCTACGCTTGAATTCACCATTCTTCGTTCCCGTCGCGTGTAACGCGCATGACATAAAGTGTGGCCGCCGCGCCCGCCAGTGATGATACCAGCATGACCAATATCAGCGGGTAGGGACCCGAGCCGGGCGTCAGGAGCGCGCCAGCGAGCGCTGCGAGCAGCGCGCCACCACCGACCTGCAGCGCGCCGCCGAGCCCCGAGGCCGATCCTGCCAGATGCATGTTGACGCTGACGATGCCGGCATTCGCGTTGGGCAGGGTCAGACCGTTGCCGACGCCCGTGAAGAAGATCGGGCCAAACAGCGACAGGGCATGATAGTAGCCGAGGAGAAACAGCGCCATCGAGAGCGCCGTGCCGAACACGGAGGCGAAGTTGCCGTAAAGCATCATGCGGTTTGTGCCGAACCGACGCGAAAAACGTCCTGACATGAAGTTGCCCAGCAAATAGCCGAGCGAAATGATGCCGAAATAAAATCCGTATTCAGACGGAGAGAGGTGGAGCGATTCGGTGGCGACGTAAGGGCCGCCGCCCAGGAACGCGAAGAAGGCGCCGGAGGTGAAGGCGGCGGTCAGCGTGTAGCCCCAGAAACGCGGCGAGCCTAGAAGATCGGGATAAGCGCGAAACTGCGCGACGAAACTCTTCGATTTGACGCGGTTGGTTTCGCCGAGATCGAACCACGCCAGCGCAAATGTCAAAGCGCCGGCGGCCAGCATCAGGACGAAGCTCGATTTCCAGCCGTAGAGTTCGTCGAGAAAGCCGCCGATGATGGGTCCGATCATCGGCACCAGGCTCATGCCCATGGTGATGTAGCCGATCTTGCTCGCAGCCTGCGAAGCTTCCACGGTGTCGCGCACCACGGCCCGCGCCAGCACCATGCCAGCTGCCGAAAACGCCTGCAGCAGCCGGCAGCCGAGCAGCACTTCGATAGTCGGTGCGTAGATGGCGGCCACGGTGCCGGCAATGAAAACGGCAAGGCAGGCAAGCATCACCGGCCGGCGGCCGAAGCGATCCGATGCAGGCCCAATGAACAACTGCACCAACCCGGTCGCGGCCAGATAAAGCGAGACGAGAAGTTGCACGACCGCGTAATCCGCTGCGAAATAGCGTGCCATGCCGGGCAGGGACGGCAGGAAGACGTTCATCGAAAGCGAACTGACCGATGTTGCTACCACCAGGGTGAAGAGGTGGGGGGCAGTCGTCCGGTCGAGAAATCTTGTGGCCATGCTTACAGCCCGTCCGGGGTCATCGAAGAGCCGCTGGTTTGCGAGGCGTTGCGGGGGGCGCCGACGACCTGTTCGCGATAAAGGGTGTAGAGGCCGGAGCCGATGACGATCGCCGCGCCGACAATCATGGCCGTATCCGGCACATCGGCGAAAATGACATAGCCGAGCAGGATCGCCCAAAGCAGCGACGTATATCGAAAAGGCGCGATGAAGGAGATTTCGCCCTCACGCATCGACATGATGATGAACTGATAGCCGAACAGCAGAAGAACGGCGGCCGTGGCGAGAATGGCGGTATCTTCCCACCTCATGGGCGTCCAGCCGCCGAGCGGAACAACCAGCGCCAAACCACATAGCGTGACCATCGTGGCAGTGAGGGTAGAAGCGAACATCGAAGGCATTTCGGCAGGCAGCTTTTTCGTTGCAAGATCGCGCACGGCGCTGCAGATCACCGTGCCCAGGGCCATCAGCGCAAAAACATTGAAGCCTTCGAGGCCCGGACGCAGGATGATCACCACGCCTGTGAAGCCGAGGATAATGGCGAGCCAGCGGCGCAGTCCCACACCTTCCCCGAAAACCAGGGCCGCCCCCATGGTGACGGCCAGCGGCAGGGCCTGCAGCACCGCGGAAACGTTCGCCAGCGGCAGGTGTTGCAAGGCGGCGAGAAAGAAGATGGTGCCGCCGGCTTCGCCAAGCGTGCGCAGCAGGACCATTGGATGCATGGCAAGCCTGGGTTTCCTGAGGGCGCCGCGATTCCACGCGAGAAGTGCGATCAGCACCGCGGCGAACAGCCCGCGCACGAACATGACCTGGCCCAAATTCATGCCCTGTCCGGCGAGTTTCACCAATGCGTCGTTGCAGGTGAAACCTGCCATCGACACCACCATGAAGAGGGCGCCACGCTGATTGGAAGAAAGAGCCAAGACGTCCGATTCCGTTGTGCCGCCAAATGCATGTAACATCTGGCGGCGAACCGCAACGGTCCGCGCTCAAGTGAAACCATTGAGCGAAGCGATTTCGCACGAGTTGAAAGCGGTCCGGCGCACGGCGCTCCGGCAAATGTCCGCCGTGGCGGTTCGTCAGCCGCCGGTTACGCTCATGTGCCGCGAAACGGCTGGGCGGTTGGTGCGGCGATCGATGATGAAATCATGGCCTTTGGGTTTGCGGCCGATCGCTTCGTCGATGGCGTTTGAAAGCAGTTCGTTGCCTTCGGAGGCGCGTAGCGGTGCCCGCAGATCGGCCGCGTCTTCCTGGCCGAGGCACATATAGAGCGTGCCGGTGCAGGTCAGCCGCACGCGATTGCAGCTTTCGCAGAAATTATGCGTCATCGGGGTGATGAAGCCGAGACGCCCGCCAGTTTCCCTGACCTCGACATAGCGCGCCGGGCCGCCCGTCTTATAAGGGATGTCGGAAAGCGTGAACTGCCGTTCCAGATTGGCGCGCAGCAGTGACAGCGGCAGGTATTGGTCGGTGCGGTCCTCGTCGATCTCGCCCATCGGCATGGTTTCGATGACGGTCAGGTCCATGCCCCGGCCATGCGCCCAGCGCAGGAGTTCCGGAATTTCAACGTCGTTGAAATCTTTCAGCGCGACCGCGTTGATCTTGATCTTCAGCCCGGCCGCCTGCGCGGCATCAATGCCGGCCAAGACCTTGTCGAGTTCGCCCCAGCGGGTGATGGCACGAAATCTCGCCGGATCGAGCGTATCCAGAGATACGTTGATGCGCTTGACGCCGCATTCGACCAGCTCGCCGGCATAGCGACCAAGTTGCGATCCATTGGTCGTCAGGGTCAATTCCTCCAGCGCCCCGCTTTCGAGGTGGCGTGATATCTGGCGGACGAGATGCATTATGTTCTTGCGCACCAGCGGTTCGCCGCCGGTCAGCCTGAGCTTCTTTACGCCCTTTTCGACGAACACCGTCGTCAGACGGTCGAGTTCTTCCAGCGACAGCAAGTCCTTTTTCGGCAGAAAGGTCATGTTTTCCGCCATGCAGTAGGTGCAGCGGAAATCGCACCGATCCGTGACCGACACGCGCAGATAGCTTATCGTGCGGCCGAATGGATCGATCATGTTCATGGCGAAGCGCCTCCCTTGTTCCGGCTGTCTATGCCCGATCGTTGTATTCGGCAATGTCGTGCGCGCCGAGCAGACAATCAAGGCAACCGAAGTTGTTTCTTGGTAGCATTTTCCCGACCTACCCCGCAATGCGGTCTTGTTGACACAGCTACCGAGCCTTTGCCGCGAGGTCAAAAGGCGCTAGTGGAAGACATTCCAAAGATGGGACGTACGCTATGGCCGCACCTAAGGAACTCAGGGTCTCGAAAGACCGCAAGCTGCTGACAGTCACATTTGCCGGGCATCAGCCCTTCGAGCTGACGGCCGAGTTCCTGCGGGTGGTGTCGCCGTCAGCCGAAGTGCAGGGGCATTCGCCCGAGCAGCGAGTGACGGTGCCTGGCAAGAAAGACGTCGAGATCTCGAAAATCGAGCCGGTGGGCAATTACGCCGTGCGCATCATCTTCGATGACAGGCACGACACCGGTATTTTCAGCTGGGATTATCTGCATGCCCTCGGCCGTGAGAAGGAAGAACGCTGGAATGCCTATCTCACCGATCTCGCGGCCAAGGGCCTGTCGCGCGGGTAGAAATTCGGCTTCGCCCAGCGCTGCTCGTCATTCGGGTTCGGTCTTCATCGCTTCGCAGATGCGCAGCATCACGGCGCCCATACGGTCGCATTCGGCGGGCGTCGACTGCGCCATCACCTTTTCGATCAGGCCGTTATAGACGTGCAGCGCCTCCATCAGCAGTTTTTCGCCTTCGGCAGTCAGGGCAAGCCGCATCACTCGCTTATCCTTGACGTCGTTCTCACGACTTAGAAGGCCGCGCATCTCCAACTGCGGGAGCAGCATGGTGATGTTGGAACGCCCGACGAGCAATTTTCTGGCGAGTTCATGCTGCGACATGCCCGGATGCCGGTGAAGGTTCATCAGCATATCCAATTGCGCAATTTTAAGGTCGAGCGGCTGAAGCGCTCTCGCCAGCGCGGTAACGACGGCCTTTTCGGCTCGCACCAACGCAATCCAGTTGCGAAAACGCGGATTGTTCCAGGGAAGGTCCTGCTTATCGTCCATATCGACTGGTGTGTTCACGATTGAACTGTTTGCGGTTCGCCAATATGGCACCAATCGCCGGGAAGGTCATCCGCAGCGAATTTTGCAGGAGCGAAGTCCGGTGCGTTCTTCGGAGTCAGGCGGGATTGTCCGGCATCTCGACCGGCAGATCGGCCTTTTTCCAGGCTGTTATACCGCCCTGGATATGTTTCACCGGAGCGAGGCCCATATCCTGAGCCGTTTTGGTGGCGAGTGCCGAGCGCCAGCCGCTGGCGCAATAGAATATGAAGGTCTTGCCGGAGGCAAAGATCGGCTTGTGATACGGGCTTTCCGGATCGATCCAGAATTCGAGCATGCCGCGCGGGCAGTGGGTCGCCCCGGGAATTTTGCCTTCACGCTGCAATTCACGCGGGTCACGCAAATCGACAAATACCGTCCCGGCATCTTCAAGCAGGACCGCGGCATCTTGCGGCGAGATCGCCTCGATTTCAGCATTGGCCTGATCGAGCAGGGCTTTGTAACCCAATTTCATGACAAGTCCCCCCTTGTGACTGGCTTGTCTAAGCATCGTTGATCGCATGATCATCCAGTCCGCATCGTCGGTCAGCCATTCTGGCGTTTCGGCAACACTGACAATCTTATGCAACGGTCTATCAGCCGGCACGTGGAAATTCATAGTCCCTTAACCTAATCAGTATGAATCGGATATGGTCGCGTTCAGTGTCCGCTGTCGGGCGGTTTGCTTTCGCGAAGCCATAGGAATCCGGTCGGCTGACCGGGCGGAACGGGAAAAGCATGACATCCTTCGCAAGAAAAGCAGCGGTCATTCCATTGGTTGCCCTTGTCGCGTCTCTGACGGTCGAGCTGCCCCAAGCCGGAGCCCAGGGCTTTTTCGAAGCGCTGTTCGGTGGTGGTGTCAAGCATTCCTCCAAGAACGAATTTCCGCCGGCTCCGAAGAAGGAGAGGAACGTCGCCCGGAAGCAGGTCGCGCCGGCAAAGATCTCCAGCCCCTCCTACTATACCTACAAGGTCGACCCGCTGGTGCGCGTCGACTTCTCAAATCTGCTGGCAGCGCCGCAGCCGGCTTCCTTCGAGCCAACGCTGAACCGGACCGGCTTTTACGAGGGGCTCGGCGGGTTGGAGGAATTCGAGCTTCTGGCGGAGAAGGATGTCGCCAAGGCGATTGCCGAGTATTATGCCGTCAATCCCTCCTACATCTGGATTTCGGGCGCCACGGCCAACGGACGGGCTCGCGAGGCGGTGCGCGTGTTGAGCGAGGCAGGCAGTCACGGCCTGGAAGCGGTTGACTACGCCGTCACAGTGCCGCCGACCGGCTACTCGCTCGAAAATGCGGCGGCACGGCAGCGCGAGCTGATGCGATTCGAAATGGCGCTGTCGGCGCGCGTGCTGCGCTATGTGCATGACGCGCAGAACGGCCGCGTAAATCCGAACCGGCTGTCGGGCTATCATGACCTTCCGCTGAAGAAGCTCGATCTGCCGGGCGTGCTGAAAACCCTGGCGCATACCGGCGAGGTGCGCACCTATCTGGAATCCCGGCATCCGCAAAATCCGGAGTATCAGGCGCTGCGCGTCGAACTGGAGGCGCTGAAGGCCAGTTCGGAAAACGAGATCGTGGTCGACGCCAAACTCCTGCTTAAGCCAGGCGAGACAAGCCAGGAACTGCCGAAACTGCTGCAGCTTATCGCGCGCGACCTCGACGACGAACTCGGCGGCGAGTACGGCGAGATGCTCGCCCGGCTTGGTACCAGCGAGCTTTATGGCGAGGAACTGGTTCCGATCATCAAGGCCGTTCAGGCGAAGGCTGGATTGAAGCCCGACGGCGTGATCGGGCCACGCACGGTGGCCGAGCTTGCCGGCACATCCAAGGCCGATCGGCTCGCAAAGGTGGCTTTCGCGCTTGAACAGATACGCTGGCTTCCGTCCGATCTCGGCAGCCCTCGCGTGTTCATCAATCAGCCGGCCTTCAGCGCAACCTATATAGAGGGCCAGACTGAAAAGCTGAAAACGCGCGTGGTCATAGGTAGAACGACGAACCAGACCAGCTTCTTCTACGACGAAATCGAGCAGGTCGACTACAATCCCTATTGGGGCGTGCCGCAGTCGATCATCGTCAACGAGATGCTGCCTCGGCTGCGCAACGACCCCGGTTATCTCGACCGCTCGGGCTATGAGGTCACTGATTCGAAGGGCCGCCGCATCCCTTCCTCGTCGATCAACTGGGGGCAGTACGGGGCCAAGGTTCCCTACAGCATCCGCCAGACGCCGAGCGAAGCCAATGCGCTTGGCGAACTGAAGATACTGTTCCCCAACAAGCATGCGATCTACATGCACGACACGCCGCAAAAGGCGCTATTCGATCGCGATACGAGAGCCTTCAGCCATGGTTGCGTTCGCTTGAAGGACCCTCGAGGCATGGCCGCCGCGGTGCTCGGCACCAGCGTCGAGCATATCGCGCAGAAGCTTAAGCAGGGGCACTCCACCGAACGTGTGAAGCGCAAGATCCCGGTCTATGTCGCCTATTTCACCGCCTGGCCGAACATGGATGGCAAGGTCGAGTATTTCGGCGACGTGTACGATCGCGATGCACGGCTGCAAGTGGCGCTGGAGAAAACCGAGGCGCTTCGAGCACCTGGCAGCTAAACGCTGACGGCCTGTCCATCGGCCTCCGAGATGATTTGCGACCTAGGGTCTCGCCTTCGGCTCAGCCTATTGCGCCTATAAGGGCGTATTTCTTCTCGACATATTCGTCGATGCCGTGATGCGAGCCTTCCCGTGAATTGCCGCTTTCCTTGATGCCGCCAAAAGGGGCTAGCTCGGTGGAGATCGCTCCCGAATTGACGCCGACCATGCCGTATTCCAGGCGTTCGGTCACGCGGAACACCCGGGCGACATCCTGGGTGAAGAAATAGGCCGCCAGCCCGAATTGAGTGTCGTTGGCCCTGGCGATCACCTCGTCTTCGTTGTCGAAACGGAAGACCGCAGCCAGCGGGCCAAAGGTCTCCTCCTGCGCAAGCTCCATTTCTTCGTTCGCGTCGGCAAGGACCGTCGGCTGGAAGAAGGTGCGGCCAAGTGCGTGGCGGCGGCCACCGGCGACGAGCCGGCCTCTCCGTTGAAGCGCGTCGGCAATGTGGCGTTCCACCTTGCTGACCGCCGCCTCATTGATCAGCGGCCCCTGCGATACGCCCTCATCGCTGCCGTTGCCGACCTTCAGCCGTTCAACGGCAGCGGCAAGCTTTTCGACAAAGGCTTCATAGATGTCGGCATGGGCATAGAAGCGGTTGGTGCAGACGCAAGTCTGGCCCATGTTGCGGAACTTGGAGACCATCGCGCCTTCGACCGCGGCGTCGAGATCGGCATCGGCAAAGACGATGAAGGGAGCGTTGCCGCCGAGCTCCAGCGCGACCTTCTTCACGGTGCCGGCGCATTGGCGCATCAGCAGCTTGCCGACCTCGGTCGAGCCGGTGAAGCTGACGACACGAACCGCCGGATGCGACGTAAGCACGGAGCCGATCGCCACGGCATCGCCGGTAACGACATTGACGACGCCGGCCGGAAAACCGGCGCGCTGCGCCAGTTCCGCAAGCGCAAGTGCGGTGAGCGGCGTGTCGGGTGCGGGTTTGACCACGACGGTGCAGCCGGCGGCAAGCGCTGGCGCGATCTTGCGTGTGATCATAGCCGCCGGAAAGTTCCAGGGGGTGATCGCCGCGACGACGCCGACTGGTTGGCGCATGACGAGAATCCTGGCATCGGTTCGATGGCTGGGCAGGATTTCGCCGGCAATGCGCTTGGCTTCCTCGGCGTAGAATTCGACATAGGCGGCGGCATAGTCGATCTCGCCAAGCGCTTCGGCAAGCGGTTTGCCCTGCTCGGTAGTCAGGATGCGCGCCAGGTCCCGGCGATGCTCGGTGATCAGATCGAACCAGCGCCGCAGAATGGCGCTTCGTTCCTTGGCGGCGCGCTCCGCCCATGCGGGGAAGGCGCGTTTGGCCGCTTCGACCGCGCGGGTGGCTTCCTCCGCGCCGAAGCGAGGCACGTTCGCGATGATCTTGCCGTCCGCGGGATTCTCGACCGGGTCGGCAGGCGTACCGACGAATTCACCATCGACCAGGCACAAATGCTGGAGCAAGGCCGGGTCGGCCAGCGGCAGGGGAGTTGGTTGCATCGGTTTTCCGCGATCTCGTCAGGCGGGGAACAGGAAGGCGGCGGCCGGATCGAAGAACACCTGCCGGCCGGACATCGCCTCTCGGCCCCCCGCGAGATCGGATGTCGGCCTGATGTCGAGTTCCTGGCCGGCGGCGGTGCGCGCGACGACGCGCCGCCGTTCGCCGAAGAATGCAGCGTCGACGAACTCGACGGCAAGGCTGGCGCTCGCCTCGCCTGGGCTCAAGCGAAATGCCTCCGGCCGCACCATCAGCCGAGCCTTCTGGCCCCGGCCGAGCTGCTGGTTTGCCTTCACGCCGGAGACGATCGAACCATCGGCGAGCCGGATCGTCGCCGAGCCGTTCGCTGTTTCGAGACATTCGGCCGGCAGGAAGTTCGAATTGCCGATGAAGCCAGCGACGAATTCGCTGTTCGGGCGCAAGTAGAGATCTTCGCCGGTGCCTGTCTGCTCGATGCGGCCTTCATTGAACAGCGCGATTCGATCCGACAGATGCAGCGCTTCCTCCTGATCGTGCGTGACATAGAGGATGGTGACGCCCGTTTCGCGGTGAATGCGCCGGATTTCGGCCTGAATCTCTTCCCGCAGCTTCTTGTCGAGAGCCGAGAGCGGCTCGTCCATCAGCAGGATCGGCGGATCGTAGGCAAGCGCGCGGGCAAGGGCCACACGCTGCTGCTGGCCGCCGGACAAGGCGCCGGGCCGCCGGTCGGCGAAGTTGTCGAGCCGCACCAGCGACAGCATGTCGGCGACCTTGCGCTTCACCTCGGCATCCGGGCGGCGGCGCACCCGCAACGGAAACGCTACGTTCTCGGCGACTGTCAGATGCGGGAACAACGTATAACGCTGGAACACCATGCCGATATTGCGCTTGTGCGAAGGCACCGAAAGCATGGACTTGCCTTCCAGCAGCACGTCGCCGGAAGTCGGGTCCTGAAAGCCGGCTATCGCATAGAGCGTGGTCGACTTGCCCGAACCCGAGGGGCCGAGAAAGGTCAGGAACTCGCCTTTCGGAACATCGAGCGTGACGTCATGGACGGCGACCACCTGGCCGAACGTCTTGCGCACATGGCGGATGGAAAGGAAGGGCTGGGTCATTTTGCGAACCTCCGGCGCAAAAACGCCGTTACGATCATCAGAAGCACGGTCAGAAGGACGAGCAGGCTGGATGCGGCGGCGATCACCGGGCTCAGATCCTGGCGCAGGCTGCCCCAGATCTTCACCGGCAAGGTCTGGAGGGTAGGGCTGGCCATGAAGATCGCCACCACGACCTCGTCCCACGAGGCGAGAAAGGCAAAGATCGCCGCAGAGAAGATGCCGATGCGGATCGAGGGCAGGGTGATCCTGAGCTTGGCCTCCAGCGGGCTTGCCCCGCAGACGATCGCCGCATCCTCGATGGATTTGTCGAAACCCTCCAGGGCCGTGGCGATCGGGATGATGGCGAACGGCAATGCCAGAACGGTGTGGGCGATGACGAAGCCGATCGTCGTGCCGCCGAGCCCAAGCCGCAGGAAGAACGCATAGATGGCGATGGCAAACACCACCACCGGCAGCACCATCGGCGTCAGCAGCAGGCCGCGCAGGGTCTCGCGCCCGCGAAACCGGCCCCTGACCAGCGCAAAGGAAGCAAGCAGCCCGATAACCACTGCAAGCACCGCCGTCAGGGCGGCGATGCGGGCGCTGGTGGCGGCCGCCGCGAACCAGGAGGGATCGGCAAAGAGCTCCTTATACCATTTCAGCGTCCAGCCCGGCGGGGGAAAGGCCAGCCAGCGCGAGGAACCGAAGGACAGGAGCACGATGAAGATCACCGGCAGCAGAAGGAAGGCGGCGACCAGCCCGGTTATGCCGAGCAGGACGACGCGCAGCCAGCCCATGCGATCATAGTCGAGCAGCATCTCAGACGCCTCCCGCCAGCCGTTTGGCGCCGACGATGCGCAACTGCACGGCATACAGGGCCATGGTGAAGACGAGCAGGACGAAGGCGGCAGCGCTCCCGAGGCCCCAGTTGAGGAGCGACTGGATCATCTGCGCGATCATTTCGGCAAGCATCATGTTGGCGGTGCCGCCAAGCAGCGCCGGCGTGACGAAATAGCCGAGCGACATGACGAAGACCATCAGGCCTCCGGCGGCGATGCCGGGAAGCGAAAGAGGCAGCAGGATGCGGCGGAACGCTGCAAAAGGGCTCGCGCCACAAAGGGCAGCGGCGCGCAGCGTCATCGGATCGATCGCGCGCAATGTGCCGACCAGCGGCAGGATCATGAAGGGCAGCATGATGTAGACCATGCCGATGGTGACGCCGGTCAGATTGTTGATGAGAGGGAGCGGCTCGTCGATGATGCCGAGGCTCATCAGTGTCCGGTTGATGACACCGGTGCGCTGCAGCAGCACCATCCACGCATAGGTGCGTGTCAGCAGATTCGTCCACATCGACAGGATGATGACGCCAAAGACGATGGAGCCAAGCGCCGGCGGCATGATGGCCAGCATCCAGGCGACGGGGAACGCGACCACGATCGTGACGGCTGTCACCACGGAGGCGACGAGGAACGTATTGAAGAACACCCGCATATAGGTGCTGTCGCCAAACAGCGCGGCATAGTTCTCAAGTCCAGGCGTCGGCTCGGTAACACTGCGTAGCAGCAGTCCGACGACCGGCACGATAAAGAAAAAGGCGACGAGGATGACCGCCGGCAGCGCGCCGGCAGCGTCGGTCGGCAGGCGCAGCACTGAAGACCCTTGACGCGACTTGCCCGACATGACGGCTGTTCCGGTTGAGGGATCCGGACGCGCAAACGCGTCCGGACGGCTCGAATTGAGGGCGGCGCTATTTGGCCTGCCAGGCATACCAACGCTCCGCAATCATATCACGGTTCTCGGCCCAATAGTTCATGTCGAGGTTGATCTGGCCTTCGACATAGGCGTCCGGCAGCGACTTGACGACGTCCTCCGGCATCTCCGCCTTGGCTGCCGTGTTGGTCGGTGCATAGCCGCTGGCCTCGGCAAAGGACGCCTGGCCTTTCGGGCTCGTTGCCGTAGCCAGGAACTTCATTGCGGCATCCTTGTTCTTCGCGCCCTTCGGAACGACGAGAACGTCGGCGGCCGTCATGTTCTGGTTCCATGATACGCCGACATCGGCGCCTTCCTGCTGAAGGGCGAAAATACGCCCGTTCCAGAGTTGGCCGAAAGTGGCTTCACCCGAAGCGATCAGTTGCTGCGACTGCGCGCCGCCGCTCCACCAGACGATTTCCGACTTGATGGTATCGAGCTTCTTGAAGGCACGGTCGAGATCGAGCGGATAGAGCTTGTCGGCAGGCACGCCGTCCGCCAGCAGCGCGATCTCGATGACGCCCGGTGCCGACCATTTGTAGAAGGTGCGCTTGCCGGGAAACTTCGCCAGATCGAACATGTCGGCCCAACCGGACGGCTCGTCGGAAACAGCGCCATTGTTCCAGGCAAGCACGAAGGAATAATAGAAGCTGCCGACAGCGTGGTCAGTGGTGAAGCGCGGATCAAGGTCGGCCTTCGGCACGACGTTGAAGTCGATCGGCTCCAGCAGACCCTCCTTGGCCGCCTTTATGGCGAAGTCCATCTCGACGTCGACGACGTCCCAGGCGACGCTGCCGCTTTCGACCATGGCCTTCAGCTTGCCGTAGTCGGTCGGACCGTCCTGCAGCACCTTGATGCCAGTTTCGGCTTCGAAGGGTTCCGCCCAGGATTTCGTCTGGGCTTCCTGGGTCGTTCCACCCCAGCTGGTGAACACCATTTCCGCCGCGCTGGCGCTGCTTGCCAAAAGCAAGCTCGCGACCAGGCTTACTATCATGCGTTTCATGCGTTTTTTCTCCTCCTGAATGATCTTTGCCCGCCAATGGTGGCGAGCCTCGACCCGTTAAGTTTCACCGCATTACGAACGGATCCGGGATCGGCTCGTCGGATGTGCGAATCCAGACCGATTTCGAGCGGGTGTAGTCGCGAATGGCGTCGAGCCCGCCTTCGCGGCCAAGTCCGGAGAGGCCGTAGCCGCCGAATGGCACCAGCGGCGAAACCGCCCGGTAGGTGTTTATCCAGACGACGCCGGCATGGATGCTGCGGCCCATGCGATGTGCCCTGCCGAGATTGGTCGTGAAGACGCCCGACGCCAGGCCAAACTCTGTGTCGTTGGCGAGAGCCAGGGCTTGCGCCTCGTTGTCGAAGGCAAGCACGCTCAGCACCGGCCCGAACAGTTCCTCGCGCACGCAGGGCAGGGCGGCGTCGCCAGCCTCGATGATCGTCGGCGTATAGTAGTAGCCTTTGGCCTCTTGCTGTGGTCGCTTGCCCCCGGTGACCAGGCGCCCGCCCTGGTCCAGGCTTTCGGCGACGATTTTCTCGATCCACTCCCGCTGCTTCAGGGTCGCGAGCGGACCCATCTCGGTCGAAGGGTCCTGCGGGTCGCCGATGCGGATCGCTTCGGCCTTCTGCTTCAGGCGGGCGAGAAAATCTCCCTTCACCGAACGCTCAACCAGCAACCGGGAGCCGGCAACGCAGCTCTGGCCGGTCGCTGCGAAAATGCCGGCGACGACGGCGTTCGCGGCACTG
The DNA here is from genome assembly GCF_047739745.1 of Borborobacter xinjiangensis. Lineage (NCBI taxonomy): Bacteria > Pseudomonadati > Pseudomonadota > Alphaproteobacteria > Hyphomicrobiales > Phyllobacteriaceae > Borborobacter > Borborobacter xinjiangensis. The sequence continues at coordinate 458,476 of NZ_JBLLVA010000001.1, forward strand.
TCGAGGTCGGCGTCGGCAAACACCACGACCGGGCTCTTGCCGCCGAGCTCAAGCGTCGTGTAGGCGAGGTTTTCCGCCGTGTTCTTGACGATGTTGCGCGCCGTCGACGGGCCGCCGGTGAAGGCAACGCGCGAAACCAGCGGATGGCTGGTCAGGCGGCGGCCGCAATCGTGGCCGAAGCCGGTCAGGATGTTCACGGTTCCGGCCGGGAATCCGGCTTCCTCAACCAGTTCGGCGAAGGCCAGCAGCGGGGCTGGCCCGTCTTCGGAGGCTTTCAGCACCACCGTGCACCCGGCCGCGAGCGCCGGGCCGAGCTTGACGGCCGACAGGAAGAGCTGCGAATTCCACGGAACGATGGCCGCGACGACGCCGATCGGCTCGCGCCGGATGGTGACATCCATGTCGGCCTTGTCGATCGGCACGTGCACGCCTTCATGCTTGTCGGCAAGGCCGCCATAGTAGCGATAGTAGTCGCCGACATAGGCGATCTGCGCGCGCGTTTCGCGAATGATCTTGCCGGTGTCGCGCGTTTCGAGCTCGGCCAGCCGGTCGGCATTGGCCACGACAAGATCGCCGAGCCGCACCAGCAGCTTGCCCCTGGCGGTCGCCGTCATCGAGGCCCAGGGCGCCGATGTCAGAGCCCGGTGCGCGGCTTCGACGGCGCGGTCTACGTCGGCTTCGGATGCCGCCGGCATCTTCGCCCAGGGCGCGCCGGTGGATGGATCGATGCTGTCGAAGGTCGCGGACGGTTCGTCGAAGCGGCCATCTATGTAGTTCCTGAACGCGCTTGTCATTGCGATCTCGCTTGCTGTCATTGAAAGGCCGGCATCACCTTGTCGATGAAGAGCTGCAGCGACTTCTTCTTGCGTTCATGCGAAATGCCGCTGTCGATCCAGATCGAATATTGGTCGTAGCCGAGCGCTTCATAGGCCTTGAGCCGGGCAATCACTTCGGCCGGTTCGCCGATCACCAGATTCTCGCGGATCTTGGTCGGCGCATATTGCGGCATCGCGGCAATTTCTTCTTCCGTCAGCGGTTCCAGAATGCCCTGATGCACCGGCTTCTTGTTCTGGAACCAGGCGCCGAACTGGCAATAAAACAACGACAAGTCGTTGGTCAGCCGTTCGGCTTCGGCCGCATCCTCGGCGACGAAAGTATGCATCAACAGCATGATTTCCGGGCGCTTGATCTCCGGATGAGCCTTACAGGCGGCGTTGAAGCGCTCCATGAGGCTTGTCACCTCGCCATCACCGGATGCAAGCGGCGTTACCTGGACATTGCAGCCGTTTGAGACGGCGAACTCATGTGAACTTGGGTCGCGCGCGGCGACCCAGATGGGCGGATGGGGTTGCTGCAGCGGCTTCGGCGAGGAGGTGCTCGGCGGAAACGACCAGAACTCACCCGACAGCTCGAAATCGCCCTCCCACAGGCCGCGGATCGCCGGGATCATCTCGCGCATGCGTTGGCCGGCACCCCAGGCATCGAGGCCCGGAAACAACCGCTCATACTCATAGCTGTAGGCGCCGCGCGCGATGCCGATATCCAGTCGTCCGCCGGTGATGACGTCGGTCATCGCCGCCTCGCCGGCAAGCTTTATCGGATGCCAGAAGGGCGCAACGACGGTGCCGGTGCCAAGCCGGATGTGCGTTGTCCTGGCGCCGAGATAGGCGATGTTGATGAACGGGTTGGGCGAGATGGTGAATTCCATCCCGTGATGCTCGCCGATCCAGGCGGTTTCAAACCCTGCCTTTTCGGCCAGCAGGACAAGCTCTTCGAGTTCCTTGACCAGCTCGACATGCGGCTTGGACAAGTCGGAGCGTTCCATATGTACGAAAAGCGAAAATTTCATTCTATTCACCCGGACTGGGAGATGTTGCTGGTGGTGGAGGCGGCTTTGGCGAGCGGACGAACCTCGCCGGTAAGCTCGCTGCCGACATAGACGCCGAACGCATCTTCCGTACGTTCGCGGACATAGCGGGCAAGCATCGAACGTACAGCCGGATCGGCGATTTTCAGAGTGGCGATCTGGTCGATATCGACCAGCCGCGCCTGGCGGTCGCTCGAACAGGGCGATGCCAATGTTCCGCGATAATAGACGTGCGTTCGCGCCGGCTTTGCCGCATCGTCCCAGACAGCAAACAGAAATCCAAGATCGGCATCGATGGCCTTGGCGGCGAACAGTCCCTTGAGGCTTGCAGGTTCTTCGGCCGCGCCGAGGCCGCGGCCGACCGGCAGTTCATGCACGCCATTCTCCCTTTCGAAGAACAGCACGCGGCCGTCTTCCTCCAGAATGGCTCCGACCTCCATGTTGGGCGGGGAGGCTGCGAGCGCCTCCTGACTGAGGCCGGGATTGACATAGCCGCCGCGCCAATAGCCGAGCGGCTGGGCGCCGCTGTGGGAAAAGTGGAGGACGCGGCCGATGAGAATCGAGTGATCGCCTGCGTCGATCAACTGGTCGAGATCGCAGTCGAATATGGCCAGAGAACCGTCGATCGCCGGACTTCCGGTCAGCCCCGGGCGCCATGCCACCGATGCGAATTTGTCGGGGGCTTTCGAGGCGAAAACCCCCGAGGCATCCTTCTGGTTTTCGCTCAGTATGTTGATCGCAAAGCTCTTGGAGGCGGAAAAGACCGGGTGGCCGAATGCCTTCTTGGCGATGCACACGAGAACCAGCGGCGGGTCGAGCGAGACCGAGGTGAAGGAGTTCGCGGTGAAACCGCGCGGCTCGCCATCGGGTCCGATGGTGGTGACGATGGTGACGCCAGTCAGGAAGGAGCCGAGAGCCTGCCTGAATTCAGCCGGATCGAAGACGGAAGCCAATTCCGTCCCCCTCGGCGAGGTCCCGCCGTCGCTCTCCAGAAAGGCGGTGATGTGCCGTGTTACTTTTTCGGGCGAGGCGATGGTCATCATGTGCCGCTCACCCTCGAGCACGATGCATTGCCCCTGCGGCGCCAGATGCGCCATCGCCGCCGACATCGCCGGCGAGGAATTCCTGTCCTCCGATCCGGTCATGAACAAAGCGGGCATGGAAAGTTGCGACAGGCTGTCGGCATGTGCTTCGTCGGCGCGCGCGAAAAGCCGATAGGTGCGCGCGTAACCCTGTGGGTCGACGCTTTCCAGCGCCGCCCGCGCAGTCGTGGCGGCGCCAGCAAGTCCGGCGGGCACGGGATCCCCGAACCAACGTGAAATCGTCGCGGCCACGGCAGACGGATCGTCATGACTGTTCATGGCCGCGGCTCGTTCGCGTACTGCCTTGGCCAGGGCTGGCGGCCGGCGGAACACAGCATTGAGGGATATGACCCGCCGCACCCGCTGAGGGGCGCGCAGGGCCATTTCCAGCGCGACGAGGGCGCCCATCGAGTGGCCGACGACCGAGGCGCTGGCCAGGCCGAGATGATCGAGCAGGGCGATCGCCTGTTCCGCATAATTTGCCAGGCCGGCATCTTCCGGTGGCAGCGGCGATTCACCGTGACCGAGCATGTCGATGGCGATCACGTCGTAGCGGTTTTTCAGCAGATCGATCTGTGGTTCCCAGATCGTGGCATTCATGCCGACGCCGTGGATCAGCAGCAGCGGCTCGCCGACTCCGGCGCGAATATAGCCGGTGCCCTCGGGCGTCTTGCCGCGAATGCGCGCCGGTATGGCGAAGCGTTCAGCCATGGAGATCGCCGAGCTTCTTGAGATCCTGATAGCGATCGCCGATGCGATGATGCGGCCGTCCGCCGACCGACGCGCCAAGCGCAACCACCAGTTCGTCCGGCGCCGGCGCGTCGCCGATCTGGAAATGCACGGTGAGATAGTGCGAGCGACGGCCCTCGTCGTTCTTGTCCATCAGCGGGATCATGATTGGCGTGTTCGGCCCCCCACGCAGATTGGTGAAGGCAAGATACGTCTTGGCGCCCACCGCACGACGGTAGTGGTTGCCGAAATGCAGCGTATGGATCAGCGCCGACGCATGCTCGATTTCACCCGCCGTGCCGCAAATGGCGGCCTTGCCGTAGCCTTCGATCGCCTCGCCGGATCCCGCAATGGCGATGATCTCGCGGGTCAGCGTCTCACCCAAAACCGGCGCGTAGGCGAGGATTTCCGGGGACAGATCTTCGGTGAAGCCCTGTCCAGCCCAGGGATTGTCAAGAACGGCCGCGACGCCGATCAGCCGCAAGGGGCGCGGAGCTTCCTTGCCACCCTCGATCAGCGTGGTTTCGGAGTAGGTTACGATCTTGCGAATGGCGGGTGTCATGAAATCCTCGGTCGGTTGGACGGTCGGCGAGTGTTGCATTCCATCTTATGGTATACCATACTACGAGGAGCCAAGTTCCTTGTCAATGGACTGTCGAATCTGTTTTCGTGCCAAGGCAAAAGGAGTTCTG